>CADBWP010000004.1 GCA_902798365.1 uncultured Ruminococcus sp. | reverse complement strand
CAATAATAGTTAATCTTGCAAAGCCAAAGGCGCTAACCACCGCCAAAAAAATAATCAAAATACTTCAAAGCGCCGGAGCCTGTGTTTTTATGACAGAGGAGTGCGTTCCCGACTTTTCCGGTTGCGGAGTCACCTTTGCAAAATCCCACCACGAGCTGTTCGAGATGACCGATTTAGCTGTTACGGTTGGCGGCGACGGAACCATAATCCACTCGGCAAAGCATGCGGCGCGAACGCAAAAGCCGCTTATCGGAGTCAACGTGGGCAGGCTCGGCTTTGCCGCAGACGTTGAGACAGACGAAATAGAAGAGCTGACAAAGCTTGTAACGGGCGGCTACACGACCGAGGAAAGGATACTTCTGGACGTTGAATTAAAAAGAAGGGGCTGCTCAAAGCGGTATCTTGCAGTCAACGACGCTGTGGTCACCCACGGTCAGCTGTCAAAAATCGTCGATCTGACGCTGTTTCTTAACGGCGAGGAAATATCAAAATACCGCGCCGACGGTCTGTTGTTTTCCACACCCACGGGCTCAACGGCTTATTCGCTTTCCGCCGGCGGCCCCATTTTGTCGCCGCAAATGGAGTGCATTTTGATGACCCCCGTGTGTCCGCACTCGCTGTTTTCGCGTTCTGTGCTTTTTGACGGCACGGCGGAGCTTTCCGTCACGGTAAAGATCCCTGCCGATTGCAGCTGTGTTTTGTCAATAGACGGCGAGCAAAATGTAGATATCGAAGAAACAGACAAAATAATAATCAGAAAATCCGACCTTAAGCTTAAGCTTATTTCGATAAAGAACAGTAATTTTTACAGCAAGCTTAACAAAAAACTAAGAGAAAGGGAATTGTAATGAAAAGCGGAAGACACAAAAGGATCCTGGAAATAATTTCCGAGCAGCCGATAGACACACAGGATGAGCTTTTGAACCGCCTGATGGAGTCGGGCTACAAGGCGACACAGGCGACGATTTCCCGTGATATAAAAGACCTCAGGCTTGTAAAGACCCTGGGAGCCGACGGAAAATACAGATACACCTCTGCGGCTGCCGCAAACACCGATCCCCGCTCAAGCCTTTCGCAGCTTTTTTCATCAGTTGTTTCCATGGACTGTGCGCAAAACATAGTGGTCATAAAAACCTACAGCGGCATGGCAAGCGCCGTGTGCGCCTCGCTTGACTCCACCGAGAACCGCGAGATTGTTGGCACCATTGCAGGCGACGACACTATTTTCATTGCATGCCGCACAAACGAAAGCGCCGCGGTTCTTACCGAGAGCCTTAAGCAGTATATTGTTAAGTGAGTTAACTGCCCAATACTAAAAAGCAAGGGACGAGAAACATGCTAAAGACCTTATATATTGAGAATATAGCGGTAATAGAAAAAACCTCGATCGACTTTTCCCACGGACTGAACGTGCTTACCGGCGAGACCGGCGCGGGCAAAAGTATAATAATCGACGCTATCAACGCCATAATGGGACAGCGCACCTCAAAGGAGATCATCCGCACGGGCGAAGCCTCAGCCTTTGTAAGCGCACAGTTTGACGATGTCAACGCCGCCGTGCTCAAAAAGCTTGAAGAGATGGGCTACCCCACCGAAGACGGCGAGCTTCTTTTGCAGCGCACGCTCAGCGCCGGCTCAAAGGGCTCCTGCAAAATAAACGGCAGGCCTGCAACGGTTTCCATGCTGCGCGAGCTGGCTGCAAATCTTATAAATATACACGGTCAGCACGAAAGCTATGAGCTGTTTTCTCCCGAAACCCACATTGATTACATTGACAGCTACGGCATCTGCGCGCCGCTTTTAGAGGAGTACGGCGAAAGCTACCGCAAATATAAAATTCTTCAAAAGAAATTAAATGAAGCAAACACCGACGAAAGCGAACGCCTGCGTGAGATCGATCTTCTGCAATACCAGACACAAGAGCTGTTTGACGCCGCCGTTCAGCCCGGCGCTGATGAATTTTGAAAAAATATCTTCGCTGTTAAACAAGGCGAGGATGTATCTTGACGGAGAGGATGCCGACGGCGGCTGCGAGGCTATAGACAACGCGGCTACGGCTATGCAAAACGCCGCTTCTTACGACACGCGTTATGAGCAGCTTTCCGACAGCCTCACCGATATATACTACAACCTGCGCGATTGCAGCGAAAGCATAGCAGACGCAATAGAAGATTTGGAGAGCGATCCGCAGCGTCTCGAAGAGATTGAGGAAAGGCTTGACCTTTTAGGCAGGCTCACGCGCAAATACAACTGCTCCGCCGACGAGCTGCCTGCGCTTGCGGAAAAAATGCAGACCCGTCTGGAAGAGCTGTTAAGCTTTGACCAAAACCGCGACAGGCTTGTTTCGGAATGTGAACAGGCAAAAAACAAGGCGGAGGAGCTTGCCAAAAAGCTGAGCGCTCACCGCAAAAGGATAGCGGAGCAATTTGCAAAAAAAGTCAAGGCGGAAATGAGCTTTCTCAATATGCCAAACGTAGAGCTTATCCCCGCGTTTGAGCAAATCCCGCTCGGCTCAAAGGGAACCGACAGGGTAGAGCTGCTCATCTCGGCAAACCCGGGCGAGGCTCCGCGTCCCGTGGCAAAGATAGCCTCGGGCGGCGAGCTTTCCCGAATGATGCTTGCAATAAAAACCGTGCTTGCCGCCACCGACGACGTTGACACTCTGATTTTTGACGAGGTCGATACGGGCATTTCGGGCTCCGCCGCCGAAAAGGTGGGGCTAAAGCTTTGGGAGGTCTCAAAGCAATGCCAGGTGCTGTGCGTTACTCACCAGGCGCAGATAGCCGCGCTTGCAGATCATCACTATCTTATCCGCAAGCAGGTGGAGCAGGGAAGAACCTTTACCGACGTCACACCGCTTGACCACGGCAGCCGCGTTCGGGAGCTTGCGCGCATAATCGGCGGCGTTAACATAACTCAGGCGGCAATAACCCACGCCGAGGATATGCTTGCAGCCTATAACCACTAAAGCTGCGCCGCAAAACCCAAGAGCGGTATCTCATAAAGAAAGGATGCGACATACTTGAAACTGTGGACAGTTGCCCCGCATGACAAGAAGGAAGCCGAGGCTATAAGGGATAGCTACAATCTTCCGGACATAGTGGCGATGTTGCTCCAGATCCGTAACATAAAGACAAAAGAAGAAATAACGGACTTTTTATACAACGAAAGCGAGATCGATTCACCCTTTGACATAAAAGACATGGACAAAGCTGTGGCAAGGGTCTCGGCTGCAATAGAGAACGGCGAAAAAATCTGCGTTTACGGCGATTACGACGCGGACGGAGTTACCTCTACCGCGCTGCTGTATTCTTATCTTGACGCCGTGGGGGCAGACGTTATCTATTACATACCCTCGCGCGAATCCGAGGGCTACGGCATGAACACGGGCGCCGTCGATACGCTAAACGAACAGGGTGTAAAGCTTATCGTCACCGTGGATAACGGCATTGCCGCCGTCCGCGAGGTCGCTTACGCCAAGGGTTTGTGCATAGACACCGTGGTAACCGATCATCACATGCCCATGGGTGAGCTTCCCGACGCCTGCGCTGTTGTTGATCTGCATCGTCCCGACTGCACCGCCAAGTTCAGGCAGCTTTCGGGTGTCGGCGTTGCCTTCAAGCTGATAATGGCGCTTGAAGGCGAGTATTGTGACACAAATGCTCTGCTTGACAATTACGCCGACCTGCTCAGCATCGGCACAATAGGCGACATTGTAGAGCTTAAGGGTGAAAACCGCGTGTTTGTCAAGCGCGGTCTGAAAAGCATTATTAACACCGACCGCGTAGGAATCGAGGCGCTTGTTACAAACTCGGGCTTGAACGATAAGGAGATAACCGCCGGCAACGTGTCCTTCACCCTTGTTCCGCGCATAAACGCCGTCGGCAGGCTTGGGCTCTCGGGAAAATCGGTTGAGCTTTTGCTCACCGACGATACCGACGAGGCTGCCAAAATAGCCTCCGCAATGGGCTATGACAACGCCGAGCGGCAGAAGATAGAAAAAGAGATCGTATTAAAGATCAGCGATGAAATACAGAAAAACCCGTCGCTTGTAATGGATAAGATCATTGTAATCGACGGCACAGGCTGGCACCAGGGCGTTATAGGAATAGTGGCGTCGCGCATAAAGGACGCCTACGGCAAGCCCGCAATTATTATCTCGCGCGACGGAGACTGTGCAAAGGCGTCGGGCAGAAGCGTAGAGGGCTTTGCGCTGTGTGATGCGGTCGCCGCCTGTTCGGATTTGCTGACGCATTACGGCGGACACCCGATGGCTGTGGGCTTGTCGTTGAAATCCGACAACATAGAATTATTCCGTAAAAGAATAAACGAGTACGCGGATTCTTTGGTTGAAATGCCCTATGACAGGCTGAGAATAGAGTGCAAGCTGAACCCGGAATATGTTTCGATCGATCTTGTAGAAGACCTTATGCAGCTGCAGCCATACGGCGCCGGAAATCCCACGCCGGTTTTCGGCTTTTACAATATGAAGATAATAAATATAGTTCCGTTATCGAATAATAAACATCTCAGGCTTGTGCTGCAAAGGGGCAAAACAACCATGTCGGCATTGTTGTTTTCAACCTCTACCGACGAGTTTCCCTATAAAAAGGGCGAATTTGTGGATATTGCCGCCACCCTCGACTCAAACCGGTACGGAGGAAGCCGCAGCGTTGCGGTAATTGTAAAAGCCGTCAAAGCAAACGACGACGACGCGGAAGAGATTCTTTCATCCCTTCGCCTGTTTGAGGACTTTTGCCGCGGCGTGCGCCTTTCAAGACGGGCTTTGCAAAGCATTTATCCCACGCGTGAGGATTTTGCCGTTCTTTACCGCTTTTTGCGATCAAACGGCGGCTATGCCCACCGTGCGGAAACCTTGGTTCACAGGCTGGGCAGAAAACTCAGCTACGGCAAGATAAGGGTTATTTTAGAGGCAATGAGCGAGCTTGGTCTTATAGAGATAAGAGAAGGTCTGCGCAAATGCCAAATAACTCTCAGAAACGTAAACGGAAAGGTGAGCCTTGAATCGGCACAGATAATCAAACGGCTTAATGAGGTAACTAAATGAGTAGATTTTCAAACGTAGCGCATTATCAGGATTTTTCCGAGCTGCTTAAAATCCTTGACAGCTCGGGAGGCTACTATAATATTGATAAAATCAAAGATGCGTACAGCTTTGCCGAAAAGGCGCACGGCGACCAGCGCAGGGTGTCGGGAATCCCATATATCCTTCATCCCACCTCGGTTGCCTGCATCGTTGCGGAACTGGGTCTTGACGCCGACAGCATCTGCGGCGCTCTGCTCCACGATGTTGTTGAGGACACGCCCGTCATGCTCGGCGAGATAAAAAAGCGTTTCGGCGGCGATGTGGCAAAGCTTATAGACGGAGTTACCAAAATCTCAAAGATCCCCTATTCCACCAAGGAGCAGCAGCAGGCCGAAAACATTCGCAAAATGCTTATTGCCATGGCGGACGACATCAGGGTCATAATCATAAAGCTCGCCGACAGGCTCCACAATATGCGCACCATGGATTGCATGCCCGAGCAGAAGCGCAGGGACAAATCCGTAGAAAACATGCAGGTTTTTGCGCCGATAGCTCACCGTCTCGGTATCAAAACCATCAAGGAGGAGCTTGAAGACCGCTCGCTCGAATACCTTGACCCGATCGGCTATAAAGAGATCGAGGACGCGCTTTTGATGAACGAGGAGGGCAGAAAGAAGTTTATCGAGTCCATAAAGGTGCAGCTTACCGAAAAAACCAAGGACACCATACCAAATGTGTATATCAGCGGCAGGGTGAAAAGCATTAACAGCATCTACCGCAAGACAATAATGCGCAACCAGAGTATAAACGACATCTTCGACGTGTTCGCCGTCAGGGTCATCGTTGATAACGTGTCTGACTGCTACAATGTTTTGGGTGTGGTTCACGACATTTTCAAGCCGATCCCCAACCGCTTCAAGGATTATATATCCATGCCCAAGCCGAATATGTATCAGAGCCTTCACACCACCGTGCTCGACAAAAACGCCATCCCGTTTGAGGTTCAGATAAGGACATGGGAAATGCACTACACCGCCGAATACGGAATAGCGGCGCATTGGAAGTATAAGCTGGGCATGAACGGAAAGGGCACGGTCAACGACGAAAAGCTCAGTCAGAATATTCAGCGCGTCAAGAATATGATCCTTGAACAGCTCGAGGAGGAAGACGCCACCGACATAGCGCGCAACATCCGCAATGACTTTGCTGAGAACAGCGTATATGTCTTTACCCCAAAGGGCGATGTTATGAGCCTGCCCAAGGGCTCCACTCCGATAGACCTCGCTTATCTTGTTCACACCCAGGTGGGTCACCGCATGGTGGGCGCCAAGATCAACGGCAAAATCGTTCCTATAGATCACGAGCTTAAAACGGGTGAGATATGCGAGATCATCACACACAAGGAGGAGCACCCCAACCGCGCATGGCTCGACATATGCAAAACCGCCTCGGCAAAATCGAAGATACGCCAATGGTTCAAGCACGAAAAGCGCGACGAAAACATTGCCGAAGGCAAGCTGATGATAGAACGTGAGTTCAGACGTCAGGGCATGAACCTCACGGAAGAGGAGTATCCCGAATTTTTCAAAAACATCACCATCAAGCGGCAGTACAATACCCTCGACGATTTTTACGCGGCGGTGGGCTACGGCGGCGTTCAGCTTTGGAAAATAATGCCGAGGCTTAAGGAAGAGTACCAGAAAACCTATGCTGTCGGAATCGAGAACATCACCGTGCCGAAGGTGCCGGAAAAGCGCAAAAAAGCGTCCTCCGGCGTGGTCATCGAGGGTACCGACGATGTGCTTGTAAAGCTTTCCAACTGCTGCAATCCGCTTCCGGGCGATGAAATCATCGGTTACATCACACGCGGCTACGGCGTTTCCATCCACAAACGCGACTGCACCAACGTGCCCAAGGATCTCAGCAAATGCGAGGAGCCCCAGCGCTGGGTATCTGCACATTGGGAAAGCACGACGGGCGAGGGCTTCCGCAGCACTTTGCAAATCATCGCAAACGACCGCACGGGCTTGCTTGCCGACGTTACCATACAGCTTTCAAACATGCACATATTTATCCACACGCTTAATTCGCGCGAGCTTAAGGACGGCAGGGCGGTAGTGACCGTAACCATAGATATTGCGGGCAGAGATCACCTGCGCGGCGTAATATCGCGCCTTTCGGATATAAACGGAATAGAAGAAATAAAGAGGTTATAATAATGAAGGCGATTATTCAGCGGGTTTCGTCTGCCAAGGTCACGGTTGACGGCAGCACAGTCGGCGAGATAGGGCAGGGCTTTATGATACTGCTCGGCGTTGAGCAGGGCGACGAAGAAAGAGACGCTTTTGCTCTTGCCGACAAAATTGCCGTTTTGCGCATTTTTACCGACGAAAACGACAAGATGAATCTTTCGCTGCTCGACGTGGGCGGTTCGGCGCTGGTCATTTCAAACTTTACCCTTTGCGCCGACTGTTCTCACGGCAGGCGACCGAGCTTTATTGCCGCGGCAAGACCCGAAACGGCAGAGCCCTTGTATGAGCTGTTTTGCCAAAGGCTTCTCCAAAACGGAGTAGGCAGGGTAGAGAAGGGCATATTCGGCGCGGATATGAAGGTCACGCTCACAAACGACGGACCCGTGACGATAGATATTAATTCAAAGGATTTGAAAAGATGATAAAAATACAGATTTACAGGGTGACTCCCATCGCCACCAACTGCTGTTATCTTGTTGATGAGGCGACGGGAAAATCAGCCGTAACAGACCCGGGAGATAAATCCCTCCGCCTGATAAAACAGATAGAAAACGACGGCGGCAAGCTGGAATACGTTATCCTGACCCACGGTCATTACGACCATATTTGCTACGCAAAGCAGCTTGCAGACCGCTTTAACGCAAAGATCGTAACCGGCAGGCACAATAACGTTTTTCTTTCCGACACTCACCTTAACGGAACGGCAGAGCACGGAATACCCTTTGAGCCGTTTTCCGCCGACATCCTGTTTGATGACGGCGATACCTTTATGCTGGGAGATACCGAAATAAAATACCTCTACACACCGGGACACACCTCGGGCTGCGGAGTTTATCTTTTTGACGATGTCATGATTTGCGGCGATGTGCTGTTCCGCGGCTCCTACGGAAGAACAGACCTGCCGTCGGGTAACGACGAAAAGATGATAAGCTCCCTCAAAAAGCTAAAAGAGCTCGACGGTGAGTATCAGGTGATTCCGGGACACGGCCCTCTCACCACACTCGACCACGAGCGTATGTACAACCCGTTGATGAGCAGGCTGTGATATGAATTTATACATTAAAAACAACACCTTTTGGTTTGAGCTTGAAAACCTTGCGCGCTTGTTTTTTCCTAACGAAAAAATAAATGTGTATAAGGAGTTTTCCGAGGTCACTCCGCCGTATATTTACACCGAGCTTTCCGACAGGATAACCGTCAAAGTCGTGATCGGAGATTTTTGCGACGAAGCTTGTGTGCCTGCGGAGTCCGAAAACAGCGCGAATGAGCTGCAAACCGTAAGGCTGTTATACAAAATTCTCGTCAGGTTCAGCGGAGTTGATCAGGCGTGGGGACTGCTCACAGGCGTTCGCCCTATAAAGCTTTTGCGCAAGCTTACCGCCGAGCGTGGCGCAGAGGCGGCGCAGGCGGGATTTTTAAACGATTACTTCGTAAGCCCCGAAAAGCTTCGCCTTTCCGTGATGACCGAGCAAAACGAACGCAGAATAATCGGACTGTCAAAGCCCGAATCGTTCAGCCTGTATGTGGGCATACCCTTCTGTCCGTCGCGTTGCAGCTACTGTTCCTTTGTGATGTCGTCTGTTGAGCGCGCAAAAAAGCTTGTTGAGCCATATGTTGACCTGCTCTGCGAGGAGCTCAAGCTTACCGCGCAGCTTGCCTCGGATCTCGGTCTGAGGCTTGAAACCGTATATTTCGGCGGCGGCACGCCCACAACACTAAATGCCGAACAGCTTGACAGAGTTTTGGGTACCGTCAATTCCTGCTTTGATATGAGCACATGCCGCGAGTTTACGGTTGAGGCAGGCCGTCCCGACACCATCGACAGCGAACGTCTTAGTGCTTTAAAAGAAAATAAAGTGGGCAGGATAAGCATCAATCCCCAAACGCTCAACAACACGATCCTTCAAAAAATCGGCAGAAAGCACACGGCAGAGCAGTTTCTTGAAGCCTTTGCTCTTGCACGCAGGCACGGCTTCAAAAACATCAACACCGATCTCATCGCAGGGCTTCCCTCCGAGCCGTTTGAAAGCTTCAGGCGCTCGCTCGACACGATCCTTTCGCTCAGCGCCGAATGTGTAACGGTGCATACGCTGTGCATGAAGCGCGCGGCTAACCTCACCACCGAGGGTGTCGTGCCCGACCGCAATGATGCGGATATCGCCCGTAAAATGCTTGCATATGCCGAAAAAACGCTCACGGGCGACGGCTACATCCCGTATTATTTGTATCGTCAGACCCGTATGGTGGGCAATCTTGAAAACGTAGGGTGGTCAAAGCGCGGATTTGAAAGTCTGTACAACGTCTATGTAATGGACGAGACCCACACGATACTTGCCTGCGGCTCGGGCGGCGTTACCAAGCTGAAAGACCAAAGCACGGATTATCTTAAGCGCATATTCAACTTTAAATACCCCTACGAATATATCGGCAGATTCAATGAATTGTTGGAAAGAAAAGCTGAAATACCACGTTTTTATGGGCAATAATGCGGTTGATTATTACACCGAATGGTGGTATAATACAAACCGAAATAATAAATATAAAATATACCCGAGGCAAATTCGGGAGACAGGAAAGGTGAATAAAATGAAAAAGTTCGATTCGATTTTTGACGACGTAATGGTAAACGCCAAGGCCGCGGCTTCGGTAGTTTCCAAAAAAGCGGCGACAGTTTATGACGCTTCCAAGCACAAGATCTCGGCAGAGACCCTTAAGAGAGGCATCAACAAAAAGTTCATGGAGCTCGGTAAGCTCACCTATAAGGCAACCACCGAGGATATCGATCTCTCTGAGGAAATCGCTCAGATCGCCGACGAGATCCGCGAGCTTAAGGAGAATCTCGACGTTGTTATAGCTCACATCGCATCCATTAGAAACCAGAAGATCTGCCCCGAATGCGGCAACAAGGTAACCAAGGCTTCGCTTTTCTGCAACATTTGCGGCACCAGGTTTGAGGATCCCGTAGAAGAGGTTGAGGTTAAGGCAGAGGAAGTCGCCGAGACCGCTGCCGAAGAAGCCGCAGAGGATATTACCGTAGCTGTTCAAGAGGCCGAGGAAGTAGCGGCAGAGACTGTTGAGGCGGTTGAAGACAAGGCGGAAGAGGCTGTGGAAGAGGTTAAGGAAGCTGTTGAAGAGGTTAAGGAAGCAGCCGAATAATCTGCCAAGGTCAATCAAAATACAGTTTAGGTGATATGATTTGTCAAAAAAATATAACGCGGTACTAAACTTTGAAAAGGACGTTTCTCAGTCCTTTGTCAAGGGAGCCGCGATCCTTACCGTCAGCATGGTGATAGTCAAGGTGTTCGGACTCCTTGACAAAATGATCCTTGTGCGCATTTTTTCCACCTACGGCGTGGCTTCGCTCGGCATGGGGCTTTACAGCAACGCGTTTGAGCTGTTTGTTGTTATTTTTACCGTTGCAACGGGCGGCCTGCCCATAGCGATATCAAGGCTCGTGTCGGAGAACATGACAAACAAGCGTTACAAGGACGTTCGGCTGATCCACAAAATATCAGTACCGTTCTTTACCGTAATGGGACTTGTCTGCTTTCTGATAATATTCGGAGCCAGTATTCCCTACACGCAGTTTGTGATAAAGTCGCCCTATGCGGTCTATGCCATGATGAGCCTTGCACCCACGGTGTTCTTCGGATGCATTGCCTCTGCTTACCGCGGATATTACGAGGGACAGCGCAACATGTTCCCGACTGCTGTTTCCGAGATCATCGAGGCGGTGGTAAAGCTTGTTGTGGGCGCGGCTCTCGCATATTTCATACTTATTTGGGGCATGGAGAGCTACAGATCCACTGGTTCGTTTTTGTGGTTCACCTTCCGCGACAGGGTGGATGCCGAGCACACCATACTCGCATTTTCCGTGGCGGGAGCCATTATGGGCATTTCGCTTGGAAGCCTCGGTTCGTTTTTGTACTATTTCCTTAAGTTCAAAATACAGGGAGACGGTATTCCCGAGGAGTATTATACCAATTCGGTTGAGGCAAGGGAGAAACGCGAGACCTTTATGCTCATAATCAAAACGGCTATCCCGATAGCTGCCGGTACGCTTGTAATGAGTCTCGGTTCCTTTATCGACCAGATCATTCTGCAAAACGTGCTGCTAAACCTTGCTCATACAAACAGAGAAACGCTTGTAGGGCAATACGGCAAGTTCTATACGCCCGAAACCTTTGCGGGAAAGCACATAACGATACACACAAACCTTTGGGGCTGCTATTCAAACGCACTTACCCTTATGCAGCTTGTAACGGCAGTTACTCAGGTGTTCGGTTCGTCCGCTATGCCGAATGTGACCAGCTCATGGACAAAGGGCGACAAGGGCGAGCTGAGGCAGTCTGTCAACACCGTGCTCAAAATGACAATGATGTTCACGCTTCCCATGGCGTTCGGTCTTTGCGTGCTTGCCGAGCCTGTTATGGGCTTGGTATATGGCAGAAGTCCCGAGATAGTTGAAATAGGCGGCAAGGTGCTCAACATCATGGGTATCACCACTATTTTCACAGCCATCATCACACCCATATGCAGCATGATAAACGGCATAGGCAAGGTGAAGATCCCCATGATCCTCTACACCATATGCATGGTGGTGAAGGTGGGCACGTCGTGGATCTTCGTAAGCATTCCCGAAATAAATATTCAGGGCGCCACGGTAGGCTCTCTGGTGTCGTATGCGCTTATCTGCGTAATAGGCATGTACCTGCTCATCAAGTACAGTAAGGTGGTTCCCGACTTTTTCGGCACCACGATAAAGCCGCTGATCGCAGCTGTCTGCTGCGCTGCTTCGGCGTATTTTACCAATCTTTTTGTGTCCGGCTTTATGCCCTTGCACCTGCACCGCGTGTCAACCATAATCGCAATAGTTGTTGCGGCTGTAGTTTATATGGCAGTTTTACTAATTCTTCGGACGTTTAAAGCAGAAGAAATCAAGTTTTTACCAAAAGGTGAAAAAATTGCAAAAACACTTGAAAAATTACACTTAATTGGTTAAAATAGAAAACTGTGGGCAAAAGAAAGATAAGGAATAGATATAACGGGTGATTATAATGGATTTTCCCGAAAAGGCAAAATACGATTTTAACGATCTTATTGAAATAGTAAAGATCCTTCGCGCCCCGGGCGGATGTCCGTGGGATATGTCGCAGACGCACAAGTCCATCCGTTCAAACTTCATCGAGGAGACCTACGAGGCGGTCGAGGCTATCGACAACGACGACAAAGAGCTTCTTAAGGAAGAGCTCGGCGATGTTCTGCTTCAGGTGGCGCTTCACGCCGAAATGGAAAGAGAAGCAGGTTCCTTTGATATGAACGACATTTGCGACGGGATTTGCAAAAAGCTTATTGTGCGTCATCCGCATGTTTTCGGTGACAAGACCGCCGAGAACGAGCAGCAGGCGCTTTCAAACTGGGATGAGGTTAAAATGCAGACCAAGTCTCAGAAAACCGTTTCCGATTCCATGCGCAGCGTGTCAAGGGCTTTGCCCGCGCTTATGCGCAGCGAAAAAATCCAGCGCAAGGCTGCAAAAATAGGCCTTGACTTCAAAGACGTTTACGGCGCCTTTGAAAAGCTTTGCGAGGAATGTACCGAGCTTAAGGTAGCTATCGACCACGGCAGCGCGGTACACCAAAGCGAAGAAATAGGCGACATCCTCTTTTCGGTTGTCAACGTGTCGCGTTTTCTCGACATAGACACCGATAAAGCGTTTGACGACGCCTGCGAAAAATTTATAAACCGTTTTTCAATGATCGAAAAGCTTGCCGAGGAACGCGGCATCGACGTGAAAGACGCGTCAATTCAGCAACTTGATTCCCTTTGGGAGGAAGTTAAAATAAAACAAAGAGAAAAATAACGGAGGTTATAAAAGATGAAAAAGACAGAACTCATCGCCGCTATTGCAGAGCAGAGCGGTCTTTCCAAGAAGGATGCAGAGAAGGCTCTCACAGCTACTATCGATACCATCATCAAGGTTGTTGCCGACGGCGACAAGATCCAGCTCACAGGCTTCGGTACATTTGAGCAGCGTCAGAGAAACGCAAGAACAGGCGTAGATCCCAGAACCGGCAACTCCATCGAGATCCCCGCTTCCAAGATCCCCGCTTTCAAGGCAGGCAAGGGCTTTAAGGACATCGTTAACAAATAATTCAGTTGTTTGAAATCAGAGCCGACCCTTCGGCTCTTTTTTCTTGGAGAAGTGCCATGAGACTTGACAAGTACTTAAAGGTTTCGCGCCTTATAAAGCGAAGAACCGTTGCAAACGACGCCTGCGATGCAGGCAAGGTCATTGTAAACGGCAAGATTGCGCGCGCTTCTTACGACGTAAAAGAGGGCGACGTCATAGAAATCACCCTTGGCGCAAGGAGCGTAAAGGTGTGTGTCACCGCCGTAAAGGAAACCGTCCGCAAGGAGGACGCTTCCGGAATGTATGAGGCGGTTATTTAACAACGATTCATAAAAGATAAAAAACCTCCGTATAATGTATCAGCGCATTTTATACGGAGGTTTTTTATGTCAGATTATCAGTCGGTCAAAAAACACACGCTTATGGTAGATAACCGTCAAAAAACGGTCATAACGGGCGCCGAGGATGTAAACGGCTTTAACGAGGAAACCGTGTCGGTCAAAACCACGGCAGGCACGCTTATAATCAAGGGCAGCGGTCTTCACATCGACAAGCTCAACCTTGAAACAGGCGACGTAACGGTTGAGGGCAGGGTAGATTCCATGCAGTACTCGGGCGGCGACAGTCAGCGCTCCAGGCTTTCAAGGCTGTTCAGATAATGCAGGGTGTTGAGCTGACCTTTGCCCAGCAGTCCGAAGCGTTTGCACGGTCTGTCCTTCTGGGTGTTTTTATAGCGGTTTTTTACGGGATACTAAAGCTTATCAGATTCACCTTTTCTTTTAAAACAAAGGGCACCGTTGTCTGCGATGTTTTGTTTATGCTTGTTTGGAGCCTCGCCGTGTTTTATTTTTCGCTCGCTTATTTGTCGGGCTACATCAGGCTGTACATCATTTTGGGTACCTTTGCGGGCTTTTTGCTTTATCGAATGTTGCTTGGCAGGTTATTTTGCCGCATTTACACTCCGCTGATAGTATTATTTCGGGTGCTGTTAAATAAAATTTGTTATATTTTAAAAATAATTACAAAAAAGCTATTGAAATTTGCATACCGAATAATGTATAATATATTTAGTAAAAAAGATACTTTATTAAAAAACGGTAAGAACAATAAGAAGCGGAAAAACAACGAATACGAAAAAAGGAAGAAGTATGAAGAAAGCATCGACCAAAAAGGCGGAGGCGTCAAAGCAAAAGGACGAAAAGCTAAGCGGTCCCGTAGAGGTGGAGGCGCCTAAGAAGAAGCGCAAGACCCGCTACCTGCTGCTTTATCTGGCGGCGATAGGTTTTGTGTTTTATGCCGTTATTACAATCATTAATCAGAACGTGAGGATCGCCGAAAAAAAGGCGGAGCTCAGCGAGCTGCAGCAGCAGATCAATGTTGTGGAGATCCAGTCCAAGTATCTTGAAAAGGTTCAAAGCTACAAGGGACAGGAGCTTGTGGATTATATGGAAAAAATCGCCAAGGAGGATCTTGGCTATGTCGGCAGCGGAGAGCGGATTTTTATAAACGTTGCAGGCGACTGATTGTGCAACTGTCCGCGCTGCCTGCGCGGTACAATATTTTAAAGGAATACAATGCAAAGTATCGAGGGGTAAAAAGTTTTTATGGCTATTGAAGTCGGAACGGTCTTAGAGGGTAAGGTATCGGGCATTACAAAATTCGGCGCGTTTGTTGATTTGCCCGAATCAAAAACAGGAATGGTACATATTTCGGAGGTTGCGCCTACATTTATCACCGAAATAGCAGACTACGTAAAGGTCGGTCAGGTCGTAAAGGTAAAGGTGCTGTCCGTCAACGACGGAAAGGTCAGCTTGTCTATGAAGCAGGCTTTGCCTAAGGATCAGCAAAAACACCGGCACGGCAACAACAAGCCGCAAAAAAGCAGCGGCGCAAACCGGCAGCCCTACAAGCCCGCACCCCCGGTAACCTCACCGGGCGATTACGAGTGGCAGAGCTCGCGCAAAAGCTCGCCTGTCACCTTTGAGGACATGATGTCGCGCTTTAAGCAAACCAGCGAGGACAAAATGTCCGACCTTAAGCGCGGCGGAGAGAGCCGCGGTTACAGCCGCAGAGGCAACGGCAGCGGCAGGCGGTAACATTGTTCTTAACAGGCATGTGCCTGATTGAAAACTAAATAGGGGAGGTTTAATCATGACGATTACCTACACAGCAAGAAAAGTAAACCTCAGAGATAATTTTAAGGTAAGAGTAGAAAAAAAGCTCGCCAAGTTCAAAAAGATCTTTTCGGACGACGCTGTAGCCAACGTGGTTGTCACCGTTGAAAAAAACCGTCAGACCGTAGAGATAACGGTAAGGGACAACCGTATGGTTTACCGCGCCGAGAGCACTCAGTCCGAGATGAACGACGCGCTTGACAGAGCTGTTGATATTCTGACCCGTCAGATCCGCAAAAACAAGACCCGTCTTGAAAAACGCATCAAGACAGGCAGCATAGAAGAGCTTACGGCAGAGCTTGCCGCCGAGGTGACCGAGCCCGCCGAGGAAGCCGAGGATGATTACAAGATCGTCCGCAAAAAGCAGATCCTTATCAAGCCTATCAGCGTTGACGAGGCTATTTTGGAAATGAACATGGTCAACCATGATTTCTTTATGTTCATCAACGCCGAAACCGACGAGGTCAATGTTGTTTATAAGCGCGCCGACGGCAACTACGGTGTGCTTGAACCCACAGCCGACTGATATATTAAACACAAGGGTATCGGTTATCCGATACCCTCATTTTTTGGAGGAGCTATGCAACTGAATTATTCCGCGCCCTGTATTTTTGGTTTGGAGGGGCTTTGCGCCAACGAGCTGCGCTTTCTTGGTCTTGACAACGTAAAAGCAGAAAACGGCAGGGTACTGTTCAGCGGAGATTTTTCCGCGATGGCGCGTGCCAACATCAACTCGCGCCTTGCAGAGAGGGTGCAGATTTTGCTTGCCGAGTTTGAGGCGACAAGCTTTGACGAGCTGTTCGAGGGCGTAAAAAACATCTCGTGGGAGAGCTTTATCGGCATGAGCGACGCATTTCCTGTGAAGGGAAGCTGTCTGAGCTCTAAGCTGATGAGCGTGCCCGACTGCCAAAGAATAATAAAAAAAGCGGTTGTGTCGCGCCTCTCTCAAAAATATATGCTGTCTTGGTTTGAAGAAACGGGAGCGGTTCATCAAATTCAGTTTTTGATAATGAACGACCGCGTAAGCGTTATGCTCGACACCTCCGGCGCAGGACTTCACAAGCGCGGCTACCGCGCCGAATCAAACGAGGCTCCCATAAAGGAGACCCTTGCGGCGGCAATGGCAGAGCTTGCCGCGGTGCGTCCCAATCATTTTGTTGTTGATCCCATGTGCGGCAGCGGAACCATTCTGATAGAGGCTGCCATGAAGGCTCTTCGCATAGCGCCCGGGCTTGACCGTTACTTTGCCTGCGAACGGTGGAGCTGTGTTCCCAAAGAGGCTTTTGAACAGGAGCGTGAGCTTGCAAAATCAAAGATAAACCGTGACTGTGCCTTTCGCGCCGAGGGATATGATATTGACGAGGCTTCCCTGGCAACTGCAGAAAGCAACGCAAAAAAGGCAGGTGTCGCCGACAGGATAACCTTTGCAAAGCGCGATTTAAAAGATTATCAAAGCCCCGACGGTTACTGCACGCTCATTACAAACCCGCCCTACGGCGAACGGCTCCTCGATATTGCCCAAGCTGAGGACTTGTACAGGATCATGGGAGAGAGATTCGTCCGTGAAAAGGGAAAAAGCTACACCATTATCACCCCCGACGACGATTTTGAAAAGCTGTTCGGCAGGCGCGCCGACAAACGCCGCAAAACGTATAACGGCACGCTGAAATGTCAGATTTACATGTATTTCAAATAGAGTAAAACCCTGAGCCCCGCATTTATTGCGGGGTATTTTTGCAAAAAGCCGTAAAAAGCGGCAATAATACAGTATATTGATTACACTTGTGTAATTTACATTTACAAATCCCATATCTTGTGGTAAAATTATAATGTATATATATGCAAACAAATATTTGACGGAGGTTATTATGGAAGCTTATAAAAAAGAATTTATAGAATTTATGGTTGATTGTCAGGTATTAAAGTTCGGAGATTTTGTAACAAAGAGCGGCAGAAAAACTCCGTTTTTTGTAAATACGGGCTTTTACAGAACGGGCGCGCAGCTTCGCCGTCTGGGTGCTTATTACGCCGAGGCTATAAACGAAAAGTTCGGGCTCGACTTTGACGTGCTTTTCGGACCCGCCTACAAGGGTATTCCGCTTACCGTTGCGGCAACCGTCGCAATCAGCGAAAAGTTTGATAAGGACATTCGTTATTGCTCCAACAGAAAGGAAGTTAAGGATCACGGCGACAAGGGCATACTGCTGGGCAGTCCCATCGAGGACGGCGACAGGGTCGTTATTATTGAGGACGTTACCACCGCCGGCACCTCTATTGAAGAGACCCTTCCCATTATCAAGGCTCAGGGCAATGTGACTCCGGTCGGTCTTGTTGTGTCGGTTGACAGAATGGAGAGAGGAAAGGGAGAAAAAAGCGCCCTTGCCGAGATCGAAGAAAAGTACGGACTGAAAACCACCGCCATCGTTACCATGGCAGAGGTTGTCGAACATCTTTACAACAGGGAATACAAAGGAAGGGTAATAATCGACGACAGGCTCAAGGCTGCCATCGACAGCTATTATGAGCAGTATGGTGTAAAAGCATAATCAGAGGGTAGTTTCATGTCGAATGATAACATACACCGCGGTCACAGAGACAGGCTGAAAAACAAGTTTATAAAAAACGGCTTTGATGATTTTGAGCAGCACGAGATTTTGGAGATGTTTTTGTTTTATGCTATCCCGCGCCGCGACACAAATCCTCTTGCGCACAAAATGCTCGACAAATACGGCAGCATAGGCAGGCTTTGCGACACTCCGATAGATACCTTGATCGAGGACTTTGATCTTACCAAAAACGCTGCCGTGCTGCTTAAAATGCTGCCGGAGCTTTCGCGCGCATATATAAGCTCAAAGGTGAACGCAAAGATCATTACAAGGCAAAACGCTGTAGATGTGTTGCGACCCATGTTCATCGGAAGCACCGGCGAAAAGCTTGTCGCTCTGCTTACCGACGCCGCGAACAGGCTGATAGTGTGTGAGGTTTTGTCAAAGGGCACTCTCAGTGACACTCCGCTTCCGACCAGAAAGCTCGTTGATCTTGTGCTTCGCCGCAACGCAAAATTCGTTTATCTTGCGCATAATCACCCGAGCGGTTATCCGACTCCATCGACCGGCGACCTTAAATGCACTACTGTCATATCAAAGACTCTGGCGGAGCTGGGAGTAATGCTGCTGGATCATTATGTTTTTACCGACTACGGATATGTATCTTTCAAAGATAACAAATTGTACAGCAGATATTTCTGATTTAGAATTATGGATTTTAAAATACATTCCAAATACAAACCCACGGGCGATCAGCCGCAAACAATAGATAAGCTCGTTCAAAGCATTCAGTCCGGCAACCGCGAGCAAACCATGCTCGGTGTAACGGGCTCGGGCAAAACGTTCACCATGGCAAACGTTATCGAGCGGCTTCAGCGTCCTACGCTTGTGCTCGCTCACAACAAAACGCTTGCAGCACAGCTTTGCAGCGAGTTTAAGGAGTTTTTTCCGGAGAACGCCGTTGAATACTTTGTGTCGTATTACGACTATTACCAGCCCGAGGCTTACGTTGCACAGACCGACACATATATTGAAAAGGACAGCTCGATAAACGATGAGATCGACAAGCTTCGCCACAGCGCAACGCTCGCGCTGTCTGAGAGGCGTGATGTTATAATTGTTGCGTCTGTGTCCTGCATCTACAGCCTGGGCGACCCTATTGACTACCGCAACATGGTCATATCCCTGCGGCCGGGCATGGAAAAATCGCGCGACGAGCTTGTAAAAAAACTTGTTGAGCTGCAATACGAGCGCAACGACATCAACTTCATACGCAACAAATTCCGCGTAAGAGGCGACGTGGTAGAGATTTTTCCTGCGTCGTCAAATGATTCGATCATACGCGTTGAGTTTTTCGGCGATGAGATAGACCGCATTTCCGAGATCAATCCGCTTACAGGCGAGCTTAAGGCGCTGTTAAGGCACGCGGCGGTTTATCCTGCCTCGCACTACATAGTATCGCGCGACAAAATGCAGACTGCTCTTGCCGAGATAGAGCGCGAGCTCAACGAACGCCTTGATTATTTCAGAGAACGGGGCAAACTGCTCGAGGCGCAGCGCATTGAACAGCGCACCCGCTACGATATGGAAATGCTGCAGGAGATAGGCTTTTGCACGGGCATAGAGAATTATTCAAGGATATTGTCGGGACGCGCTCCCGGTTCTCAGCCATACACGCTGCTTGACTATTTCCCCGACGATTTTCTGCTTTTTGTCGATGAATCCCACGTAACTCTTCCGCAGGTTCGCGGAATGTATGCAGGCGATCATGCGCGCAAAAAAAGCCTTATCGATTTCGGCTTCAGGCTTCCGTCCGCGTATGACAACCGTCCGCTCAACTTTGACGAGTTTTACGACCATATAAATCAGGTAGTTTTTGTCAGCGCAACGCCCGGAGATTTTGAGCTTGAAAAAAGCGCCGTTGTCGCAGAACAGATCATCCGCCCGACAGGGCTGCTCGACCCCGAGATCTCGGTGCGTCCCACCGAGGGGCAGCTTGACGACCTTGTGTCGGAGATCAACATAAGGGCGGCAAAAAAACAGCGCACACTTGTTACCACCCTCACAAAAAAGATGGCTGAGGATCTGACAAATTACCTTGAAACAATGGGCATACGGGTGCGCTATATGCACCACGACATAGATACCGTTGAGCGTATGGAGATCGTGCGCGACCTGCGTTTGGGTGAATTTGACGTGCTTGTGGGCATCAACCTTCTGCGCGAAGGTCTCGACATTCCCGAGGTTTCGCTTGTGGCGATACTCGACGCTGACAAAGAGGGCTTTTTGCGCAGCGCACGCTCGCTTATTCAGATAACCGGACGCGCAGCGCGCAACAGCGAGGGCACGGTTATAATGTATGCCGACAGCGTGACCGAATCGATGCGCATTACGCTTGAAGAAACCAACCGCCGCCGCGATCTGCAGCAGAAATACAACGAAGAGCACGGTATCGTACCAAAGACCATCGTTAAAAAGGTCAGCGAAATACTTGAAATATCAACTCACAGCGACAGCGAGTTCAAAAATACCAAAAAGCTTTCAAGGGCTCAGCGTCAGCAGCTTATAGAGAGCCTTACCAAAGAGATGAAGGCAGCCGCGCGTCTGCTCGAGTTTGAGCACGCGGCGTATCTGCGCGACAAAATCAAAAAGCTGCGCGGAGAAAAGTAACAAAAGGAAGTAGTATATGGCAAGAAAAAAGACCCCCGAATACGGCAACGACAGCATTACCACGCTAAAGGGCGCCGACAGGGTGCGAAAAAGACCCTCGGTAATTTTCGGCTCCGACGGCATCGACGGCTGTCAGCATTCCGTGTTTGAAATACTCTCCAACTCAATAGACGAAGCGAGAGAGGGCTACGGCAAAAAAATCTCGGTCACCCGGTTTTCCGACGGTTCAATAGAGGTAGAGGATTTCGGCAGAGGCATTCCCGTTGATTTTAACGAAAAGGAACAGCGCTATAACTGGGAGCTGGTGTTCTGTGAAATGTACGCGGGCGGCAAATACAACAACAACGAAGGCGAAAGCTACGAGTTTTCGCTCGGAATGAACGGCCTCGGTCTGTGCTCCACCCAGTACAGCTCCGAGTACATGGACGTTGATATCCGCCGCGACGGCTACCGCTACACCCTTCATTTTGAAAAGGGCGAGAACATAGGCGGACTGAAAAAAGAGCCGTATTCCAAAAAAGATACGGGCACTAAGATAACCTGGAAGCCCGACCTTGAGGTGTTTACCGACATCGACATAGCGCCGTCCTACTTTACGGATGTTATGAAACGGCAGGCTATAGTCAACGCGGGCGTGGAGTTTATCTTTCGCAACCAAAACGGCAGGAGCTTTGATACCACCTCCTTCAGTTATGCAAACGGAATTGTGGATCACGTTGCCGAAATAATAGGAGATAACGGTCTTACAGGCGTTCAGCATTGGGAGAACGAGGTGCTAACCCGCGACAGAGAGGACAAGCCCGAGTACAAGTGCAAAATGAACATAGCCGTCGCTTTTTCCAATAAGGCGAGCCTTACAGAGTATTACCACAACTCAAGCTGGCTTGAACACGGCGGCGCACCCGACAAGGCTGTGCGCAACGCTTTTGTTTATCAGATAGATAACTATTTAAAGACCAACAACAAATACAATAAGTCGGAAAGCAAGATCAAATTTGACGACATAGAGGACTGCCTTGTTTGCGTCATTTCCTCTTTTTCAAGCATTTCCTCATACGAAAACCAAACCAAAAAGGCGGTCACAAACAAGGGTATCCAGGACGCAATGACGGCATTCCTTCGCCAGAGCCTTGAAATCTGGTTCATAGAAAATCCCTTGGAGGCGGACAAGATCGTTGAGCAGGTGCTTATCAACAAGCGCAGCCGTGAGAAAGCCGAAAAAACCCGCCTCAACATAAAAAAGACGCTTTCCGGCAACCTTGACATCACCAACAGGGTCGCAAAGTTTACCGACTGCCGCAGCAAGGATATTTCTGTAAGAGAATTATTTATCGTAGAGGGCGATTCCGCTCTCGGCGCGTGTAAGCTGGCGAGAGACGCTGATTTTCAGGCTGTCATGCCGATACGCGGCAAAATATTAAACTGCCTTAAGGCGGATTACGACAAAATCTTTAAAAGCGAGATAATCACCGACCTGCTCAAGGTGCTGGGCTGCGGTGTAGAGGTGAAATCAAAGGCAAACAAAAACCTTGCCACCTTTGACATGGACGCCCTGCGCTGGAACAAGGTCATCATATGCACCGATGCCGACGTTGACGGCTTCCAGATCCGCACGCTGCTGCTGACAATGCTCTACCGACTGACACCCACGCTTATTGAGGAGGGCAAGGTGTTCATTGCCGAGTCTCCGCTTTATGAGATCACCTCGAAAAACGACGTGTATTTTGCATATGACGAGGTTGAAAAGGATAAATTCATAGAGCAGATAGGCAACGAAAAATTCACGATACAGCGCAGCAAGGGTTTGGGCGAAAACGAACCCGACATGATGAACCTTACAACCATGAACCCCAAATCGCGCAGGCTTATAAAGGTAATGCCCGACGATGCGGCACAGACCGCCGAAATGTTCGACATACTTTTGGGCGACAATTTGCAGGGCAGAAAAGATTATATCATCGAGCACGGCAGCGAGTATATCGACCAGCTCGACGTAAGCTAAGGAGGCGGAAAATTGGCACCGAGAAAAAAATCATCAAAAAAATCCGCCTCTCCCGAAAAGACGCACGGCGTGATAAACGGCGCGGGCGAGATAGTTGAGCAGCCGATAGTTTCAACTATACGCGAAAACTACATGCCCTATGCGATGAGCGTTATTTTGTCACGCGCAATTCCCGAGATCGACGGCTTCAAGCCCTCACACCGCAAGCTGCTTTATACTATGTTCAAAATGGGTCTGCTTTCGGGCGGAAGAACAAAGTCGGCAAATATAGTGGGCGCAACGATGAAGCTGAACCCTCACGGCGATTCCGCCATTTATGACACAATGGTTCGCCTTTCGCGCGGATATGAGGCGCTGTTGCACCCGTACATCGACTCAAAGGGCAACTTCGGAAAATTCTTCAGCCGAGATATGGCGTGGGCGGCGTCCCGTTACACAGAGGCGAAGCTTGCACCCATTTGCAACGAGCTTTTCAGGGACATCGACAAGGACACGGTCGATTTTGTAGATAACTACGACAACACAATGAAGGAGCCAACGCTGCTTCCAACGGTGTTTCCGTCGGTTTTGGTCAACGCCAACACGGGTATAGCCGTAGGTATGGCGTCAAACATCTGCTCCTTTAACCTTAAAGAGATCTGCGAGACCACCGCGGCGCTTATCCGCGACCCCGGGCACGACATCAAATCGACCCTTCCCGCGCCCGATTTTACCGGAGGCTGCCAGATCATTTATGATGAAAAGGTTATAGATCAGGTTTATGAAACGGGCAGGGGCAGCATAAAGCTTCGCGCCCGCTACGAATACGACAAATCCCAAAACTGCATAGATATTTTGTCTATTCCCGGCACGACCACCTGCGAGGTTATTATCGAAAAGATAATCGACCTTGTAAAGCAGGGCAGGGTAAAGGAGATCTCGGACATACGCGACGAAACCGGCCTGAACGGTATGAAAATAACTATCGACCTTAAGCGAGGCGTAAATCCCGACCTGCTTATGGCAAAGCTGTTTCGTTTCACAACTCTTGAGGACAGCTATGCCTGCAACTTTAACGTACTTATCGGCGGAGTTCCGATGGTGCTGGGCGTCAGGGAGCTGATCGAGGAATGGATCGCCTTCCGCATAGAGTGCGTAAAGCGCCGCACATATTTTGATCGTCAAAAAAAGGCGGAAAGGCTTCATCTGCTCAAGGGTCTTGCAAAAATCCTTCTCGACATCGACAAGGCGATAAAAATAATCCGTGAGACCGACGAGGAGATAGAGGTAGTTCCCAACCTGATGATAGGCTTCGGCATCGACAAAACGCAGGCTGAATATGTGGCAGAGATAAAGCTGCGTCACCTCAACCGCGAGTATATTCTTAAGCGCACAAACGATATAGAGCAGCTTGAACAGGAGATCGCCGAGCTTGACGATATCCTCAAAAGCAAGGCGAGAATAAAAACCATTATCGTAAAAGAGCTTAAGGCGGTGGCAGAAAAATACGGTCAGCCGCGCAAGAGCATCATAATATACGAGGACACCGCCAAATACGAGGAAGAGGCGGTCTCCGTGCCCGATTACCCGTGCACCTTCTTCTTTACCAAAGAGGGCTACTTTAAAAAAATCACGCCTCAGTCCCTGCGCATGAGCAGCGTTCACAAGCTTAAGGACGGCGACGAGATAACGCAGGAGCTTGAGTTTTCAAACAATTGCGATCTTCTGTTTTTCACGGACAAGGCGCAGGTGTATAAGGCAAAGGCAAACGACTTTTCCGACACCAAGGCGAGTGTGCTCGGCGAATATGTTGC
The DNA here is from genome assembly GCA_902798365.1 of uncultured Ruminococcus sp. Classification (GTDB taxonomy): domain Bacteria; phylum Bacillota; class Clostridia; order Oscillospirales; family Acutalibacteraceae; genus Ruminococcoides. The sequence continues at coordinate 18,069 of CADBWP010000004.1, read as the reverse complement.
GGCAAAGCTCGGCATGGACGAGGGCGAAAACGCCGTGTATATGGTTGCCACAAAGGACTATAAGGGCATAATGCTCTTCGGCTTTGAAAACGGCAAGGCGGCAAAGGTGCCTCTCGAGGCATACGCTACCAAAACCAACCGCAAAAAGCTGACGGCGGCTTACTCCGACAAATCGCCCTTAGCCGGAGTGCTGTGGCTTGAAGAGGATGCCGAGGTGATATTCACGGCTTCCTCGGGCAGAATGTTGCTTGTTCACACGGGAGCGCTCGCACTCAAATCCACCCGTTCCACCCAGGGTGTGGCGGTGCTCAAGCTCAAAAAGGGTCACAGACTGTTCGGCATTAAAAAGTACGCCGAGGGCATGTTTGTAAAGCCTCAGCGCTATCGCACGCGTTCGCTTCCCGCCTTAGGAGCGCTGCCGTCAAACGAGGATTCTGCCGACGAACAGCTTACGCTTATATAATTTTTTGTAAAAATTCATAAAACCACTTGAAAACCGACAAATTATATGATACTATATATAAGTTGAATCGGAATAAGAGGCGACTTATCGCAAAATGAAAGGACGACACATATGAACACATTGGGAATTATTCTCGGAATACTTCTTGCACTCGTATCCATTGCCATTATTGTGGTAATCATTCTTCAGGAAGGTAACCAGCAGGGTCTCGGCGTTGTTACAGGCGCGGCTGACTCCTACTTCTCCAAAAACAAGGCTCGCTCCATCGACGCGTTCCTCTCACGCTGGACAAAGCTTTTTGCAGCTGTTTTTGTTATCTTCGTAATTGCTCTTAACGTGCTGGCTTATCTTAAGCTGCTCGGTTAACGGGTAAGTATATTTTCGGACAATAAGGCATATTATAGACCGTCGGATACCGGCGGTTTATTTTTTTGTTTCGGAGATGTTTATATGCCTTTGTGGGGAATTGCCTTAACGCTTGTCGGCACCCTTGCGGTGTTTGCCGCGGTTCATTACATAGCAAAAAACAAACGCCCTGTCAAAAGGGCGCTCATATCAATGTGCGTGGGCATTGTGCTCATGCTTGTTATTAATCTTACGGCAAGATGGACGGGAGTTTTCATTCCCGTAAGCCTTTTAAGCTTGCTGACGGCGGTTATAGGCGGAGTACCGGGTATAACGCTTATCCTTTTTTTGAACCTGTTTTTTTAGATCAGCGTGCCATAAACTTCTTCAAGCGCACCGCCCACGTTTTCGGTGTCCTTGGTCATCAGTCCAAGCATGGTTTTATACACCGTTCGCGGATAGCCGAGAAAGTTCTTTTTTATTACCTCTGCCTGCTCGTAATCCGGTGCGAACAGGGTAAAGGACAGCAGGTCAAAGTTGCCGCCCGACACGCGGCAGTTTACAAAAAAGCCGTTGTCGGTTTTGCTTATTTCGACAAAGTTTTCTTTTGCGGTCTTGCGTTCGCCCAAAAGGCGCAGGGCGCAGTCGTAGCTTTTTTGCTTAACGGTGTGGGCGAGGGTGGTTTCAAGCTGTCCCGCGATCATTCTTCCGTTTTCGGTAATGACATAGGCGGGCTCGCCGTCGGCTTCGCCGTCCATGCGCAGATTGCCGGCGGCAACAAGCTCGTCAAAGGCTATCACCGTTTCAAAGAAGTTTGCCAGTCCGTCGGCGTTTATCGCCTCGGTAACAAGGCTCTTGCTCATTTTATCGCCGACCGAATTGTACAGGTAGCATATCAGTATTTTTATTTCGTTTTTGCTTCTCAGTCCGCCGGGAGCAATGCCCTCGTCAAAGGTATCAAATGCCATATTTTTCACCTGCGATCATACCAAATAAAGTTTTAATAAAGCTATTATAACATATAATAATTCAAATGTGTAGTAGCAAATCAAAATTGTCTGAAAATCCGGTGAAAAATGTTGACGAAAAATCGGATTTGTGCTACATTATACTCAAAGGAAGTGAGGCTATGGAAGCGTATATGCCCTTTGTGTGGATAGGCTTGGCTGTAGTGATGATACTTGCAGAGGTCGGCACGGTGCAGCTGGTTTCCGTGTGGTTTGCGGCAGGTGCTATTTGCGCCGCCGTTTCCTGCATATTCACTTCGTCAATACCTGTTCAGGGCGTTGTGTTTGTAGTTGTTTCGGTGGCGTCGCTTGCAATAACGAAGCCGCTTGTAAAGAAAATCAAAAAACAAATTTCTGTCAGTACAAACGCCGACCGTTATATAGGACAAACGGGCGAGCTGTTGACCGATCTTGACACTCCGCAGTCCGTGGGACGTATGCGTGTGATGGGCAGCGACTGGAGCGTTCGCTCGGACGACGCTCCGCTTAAGAAGGGCGACAGAGTGACCGTGCTGTCAATAGAAGGCGTTAAGCTGATTGTAAAAGCAGAGTAAAGGAGAGCATCATGGTAGGCTTGATCATTTTAGGTATCATAATCTTTATACTTTTGATTTTGATTGTACGCAACATCAAAATCGTTCCGCAGGCGCACGCGTTTGTAATCGAGCGCCTCGGCTCGTATTACGCAACTTGGGAGACAGGTCTGCACCTCAAGATCCCTTTTATAGACCGCATTTCGCGCAAGGTATCGCTTAAGGAGCAGGTGGTTGATTTTCCGCCCCAGCCTGTTATCACGCGCGACAACGTAACCATGCAGATAGACACCGTTGTGTATTTTGAGATCACCGATCCCAAGCTTTACACCTACGGCGTAGAGCAGCCCCTGAGCGCCATTGAAAACCTCACCGCAACCACGCTTAGAAATATCATTGGCGACCTTGAGCTTGACAATACGCTCACCTCGCGCGACACCATCAACGACAAAATCAGAATTATCCTCGACGAAGCCACCGACGCATGGGGCATAAAGGTTATCCGCGTTGAGCTTAAGAACATTCTGCCTCCGCGCGAGATCCAGGACGCCATGGAGAAGCAGATGAAGGCCGAGCGTGAGCGCCGCGCAAGGATTCTTGACGCAGAGGGCGAAAAGCGCAGCCAGATACTTGTTGCCGAGGGTTTGAAGGAGTCTGCAATCCTTAAGGCGGACGCCGTTAAGGAGCAGAAGATACGCGAGGCTCAGGGTGAGGCAGAGGCTATCCTTACTGTGCAGAAGGCTAACGCCGACGCGCTGAGAATGCTCAACGAAGCATGCCCGAGCGACCGCGTTATCCAGCTTAAGAGCCTTGAGGCGTTTGCAAAGGCGGCAGACGGCAGGGCTACCAAGATAATCGTGCCCTCCGATTTGCAGGGCTTGGCAGGCAAGGTGACTGCAATAAAAGAAATATGGAACGACAACGGGGCTGCCGCGGATTAAGCGGCAGCCTTGCTGCATATTAGCCTGAGCCGTCAACAGGGTAATATAGCTAAATTTGCCGACGCGTGCAAAACCTACTTCATATTCTTTTTATATTGCATTTTTCAGGATTTTTTTATATAATAAATAAGTTAAAGTATAACTAAAACATCAAGGAGTTTATCATGAAAAAGGTAGCTATTATAATGGGTTCCGACAGCGACTTTCCCGTTGTTTCAAAGGCTGTCAAAAAGCTCAGGGAATTTGACGTGCCCTGCGAGGTTCACGTAATGAGTGCGCACAGAACCCCCGACGCTGCAATCAATTTTTCCGCAAACGCAAAGGCGAACGGCTTCGGTGTTATCATCGCAGCCGCGGGCATGGCGGCTCACCTTGCGGGCGTGCTGGCGGCAAAGACCACTCTTCCCGTTATCGGTATCCCCTGCAAGTCAGCTCAGCTTGACGGCATGGACGCGCTTCTTGCCACGGTTATGATGCCCACGGGCATACCGGTTGCAACGGTGGCGGTTGACGGCGCTGCAAACGCGGCTATCCTTGCTGTGGAGATGCTTGCTCTCTCGGATGACGTGCTTGCCGAAAAGCTTGAAAAAATGAAATCGGATATGGAAAAAGGCGTTGCCGAAAAGGACGCCGCAATGCAGATTAAGGTGGCAGAGCTTTAATGACAAAATATGTTGACATTATCCCGCAGCTCGACAAACCGCAGGACGAGTGCGGAGTATTCGGAATATACAAAAACGACGATGATATCAACGTCGTCGCCATAACCCACGACGCGCTGTACGGCCTTCAGCACAGAGGTCACGTCAGCGCCGGCATTACGGTAAACGTAGATGAGGTGTTCACCACAGTCAAGGAGCTTGGCATGGTGTCGGAGGTTTTTACTCCAAAAACGCTGCAAAGGCTTCCAAACGGCAAAATAGCAGTAGGTCACGTGCGCTACACCTCAAATCAGAGCCTTGACCGCGCTGCCAACCAGCCGCTTGTGCTGCGTTATAAGGAAGGCTCCATAGCCATTTCGAGCAACGGTTCAATAACCAACTTCCCGTCTATCCGCAAGGAGCTGGAGCGCGGCGGAGCGATGTTCCAGTCAAACTCAAATGCTGAGCTCATGGCGTATATCATAGCCAGCGAGCGATGCAAAACCGGCACCCTTGAGGACGCGGTGCTCAATTCCATGCAAATACTGGAGGGCGCCTACTCAACAGTCATCTGCGGTCCCACAAGGCTTATCGGATTCAGGGATATTTTCGGCTTCCGTCCGCTGTGTGTGGGCAGGGTCAAAAACAGTTATGTTATTTCGTCCGAGAGCTGCGTTATCGACAGCATAGGCGGCGATTTTATCCGCGACGTTAAGCCCGGTGAAATGGTTGTAATAGACGAGGACGGCTTCCACAGCTACGAGCTTGCGCATAAGGTTCCCAAAACCTCGCTGTGTCTGTTTGAGTATGTGTATGTTGCACGTCCAGACAGCGTTATAGACGGCGTAAGCGTTCACACCGCGCGCATGAGAGCCGGCGAGCTTCTTTACAAAGAATATCCGATAGACGCCGATATGGTGTGCGGCGTTCCCGATTCGGGCGTTATCGCCGCCGAGGGTTATGCCAAGGCTTCGGGCATCCCGTACGGAATGGGCTTTATGAAAAACAAATTCCTTGGCAGGAATGCAGGCACGGGCATGGACAAGAAAAAGCGTCTGCTCCACACAAAGCTTACGGCGCTCAAATCCAACGTTCAGGGCAAGCGCATAGTGGTTATCGACGACTCAATAGTCAGGGGCGAGACCTCCAAGCACATAGTAAAGCTGCTTAAGGGAGCAGGCGCCGCCGAGGTGCACATGCTCATCAGCTCGCCGCCGTTCGTGTTCCCATGCTATTTCGGCATCGACATTCACGACAAAGAGAATCTTATAGCCACAAAGAAAACGGTTGAAGAGATTCGCCGTGAGATAGGCGCGGACTCGCTCGGTTATCTGAGTATCGAAAGCCTTAGAAAGACCGCAGAATATGCAGGAGTGGGTCTGTGCGACGGCTGCTTCACCAAGAGCTTCAGCGCAAAGATCCCCACGGAATTTTTCGTAGATAAATATGCAAACAAAATAAACAATAAATAAAAAAGCACATGGAGGACTGTTATGGAAAGCTTTTCGGAAAGTTACAAGGCGGCGGGCGTTGACATCACCGCAGGCTACAAAAGCGTAGAGCTTATGAAAAAGCACGTTGCGCGCACCAATATCCCGGGCGTTGTGTCGGGAATAGGCGGCTTCGGCGGTCTGTTCGCACCCGACTTCAAGGGTATGGAGGAGCCTGTGCTGATAAGCGGCACCGACGGCGTAGGCACTAAAATAAAGCTCGCGTTTCTTCTTGACAAGCACAACACTATCGGTATCGACTCGGTTGCGATGTGCGTAAACGACGTTATTTGCTGCGGCGCAAAGCCCCTGTTTTTCCTTGATTACATAGCGATCGGCAAAAACATCCCCGAAAAGGTCGCTTCAATCGTTGAGGGCATTGCCGAGGGCTGTGTGCAGTCCGGATGTGCCCTTATCGGCGGCGAGACAGCCGAGCATCCGGGTCTTATGCCCCCCGACGAATACGACGTTGCCGGCTTTTGCGTTGGCATCGCGGACAAGCCCAAGATGATAGACGGCTCCAAGCTTTGCGAGGGCGACGTTATAATCGGACTGCGCTCGTCCGGAGTCCATTCAAACGGTTTTTCACTTGTTCGCAAGATTTTTGACATAAACGAGCAGACCGTTCACAACACATATCCCGAGCTTGACAAGCCCCTGGGCGAGGCTCTGCTCACCCCCACAAGGATATATGTAAAGCCGATCCTCGCGCTTATGAACGCTGTTGAGGTAAAGGCTGTTTCGCACATCACGGGCGGCGGCTTCTATGAGAACATCCCCCGTATGCTCAAAGACGGCATGACCGCTAAAATCAACAAGGATGCCATTCCCGTGCTGCCGATATTCAAGCTCATGCAGCGCGTGGGCGGCATAAGCGAGCACGATATGTTCAACACCTTCAACATGGGCGTGGGCATGGTCGTCGCCGTGGCAAAGGAGGACGCTGACAAGGCTCTTGAGTCGCTCAAGGCAAACGGCGAGGATGCTGTTGTTCTGGGTGAGATCATCCCGGGCAGCGAAGGAGTTGTGTTCGCGTAATGAAAAACATAGTTGTATTGGTGTCGGGCGGCGGAACAAATTTGCAGGCGCTGCTTGACGCTCAAAACAGGGGAGAGCTTGCAGGCGGCAAAATAACCTGCGTCATCTCCTCTAATCCAAACGCATACGCGCTTGAACGCGCCAAAAAGCACAATGTAGAGACCGCAGTCATCAGGCGCAAAGATTATGACAGCCTTGAAGCTTACGACGAGGCGCTCACGGCGTTGCTCACTCAAAAGGGCGCGGACGTCATAGTTTTGGCTGGTTTTATGACCATCCTCGGCAAAAAGGTGATCGGCGCGTTCAGAAATAAAATAATAAACATTCATCCCGCCCTTATTCCGTCATTTTGCGGCGAGGGCTACTACGGACTCAGAGTGCATGAGGAGGCTCTTAAAAAGGGCGTTAAGGTCACCGGAGCCACGGCGCATTTTGTCAACGAGGTGTGCGACGGCGGCCCCATTATTCTTCAAAAGGCGGTAGAAGTGCAAAACGGCGACACACCCGAGGTATTGCAAAAAAGGGTGATGGAGCAGGCGGAGTGGAAGATTCTGCCCAAGGCCGTGGCGCTTTTCTGTCAGGATAAAATAATCGTCAACGGAAATACTACAGAAATAATTGAATAAACCGGAGGTCACACTATGAAAGCGGTATCACTTACAAAGGAAATAGCATCAACAAGCTATCCCGGCAGAGGCATTGTGCTGGGCAGATCTGCCGACGGAGCCAAGGCGGTAATCGCCTATTTCATCATGGGCAGAAGCGAAAACAGCAGAAACAGGATCTTTGCTCCCACACAGGACGGCATCAAGACTGAGGCGTTTGATCCCTCAAAGCTTGTTGATCCCTCGCTTATCATTTATGCGCCTGTTCGCGTGCTGGGCAACAAGACCATTGTCACCAACGGCGATCAGACAGACACCATTTATGATCTGATGAATCAGCAGATGACCTTTGAGCAGGCTCTGCGCACACGTGAGTTTGAGCCGGACGCTCCCAACTACACGCCGAGAATCTCGGGTATCGTAAAGTGCTCGGGCGGCAGCATGAATTATGCTTTGTCTATCCTTAAGAGCGCCGACGGCAACCCCGATTGCTGCGAAAGATACACCTTTACCTACGACGCTCCTCTTGCAGGCTTAGGAAGATTCATCCACACCTACATGGGCGACGGCAATCCGCTGCCCAGCTTTGAGGGTGAGCCCACGCTCGTTGAGATCGGCGACGATGATATTGATACCTTTGCCGAAAAGGTCTGGAGCGCTCTTGACGCCGACAACAAGGTTTCGCTTTTTGTCCGCTATATCGACATTGAGACCAACACCGCTGAATCGAGAATAATCAACAAGAATAAATAATAATCAATCATAATACAGAGAGGATGTTTCCGATGAATGAACTCGCTTTAAAATACGGCTGCAACCCCAACCAAAAGCCGTCAAGGATCTTTATGCAGGACGGCAAAGAGCTGCCCGTAGAGGTGCTCAACGGCAAGCCCGGCTATATCAACTTTCTCGACGCGTTCAACTCATGGCAGCTTGTGCGCGAGCTTAAGGCGGCTACAGGTCTTCCTGCGGCAGCCTCCTTCAAGCACGTAAGCCCCGCCGGTGCGGCGGTTGCCACCGAACTTTCCGACACGCTCAAAAAGATTTATTTTGTAGATGATTTAGAGCTTTCGCCCATGGCGTCGGCATATGCAATGGCGCGCGGCGCCGATAGAATGTCGTCCTACGGCGACTGGGTAGCGCTTTCCGATACATGCGATGTTCAGACCGCAAAGCTTTTACAGCGTGAGGTTTCCGACGGCATCATCGCGCCCGGTTATACACCCGAGGCTCTTGAGGTGCTCAAAACAAAGAGAAAGGGCACCTATAACGTGGTCAAGATAGACCCTGACTATGTTCCCGCACCCATCGAGCACAAGGACGTTTTCGGAGTTACCTTTGAGCAGGGCAGAAACGAGCTTAAGATCGATGAGGCTATGCTCATGCAGAATATCGTGACCGAAAACAAGGCTTTGACAGAGGAAGCCAAGCGCGACCTTCTCATTGCGCTCATCACGCTCAAATACACACAGTCCAATTCTGTGTGCTATGCCAAGGGCGGTCAGGCTATAGGCGTAGGCGCGGGTCAGCAGTCCAGAATCCATTGCACGCGCCTTGCAGGCAACAAGGCTGACATTTGGTTCCTGCGCCAGCATCCCAAGGTAATGAACCTTCCCTTTGTTGATAATATTCGTCGTCCCGACCGCGACAACACAATCGACGTATATATCTCGGACGATTACGAGGATGTGCTTGCCGACGGCGTTTGGGAGCAGTTCTTCAAGACAAAGCCCGAGCCCCTCACAAAAGATGAGAAAAAGGAATGGCTTGCCACACTCAGCGGCGTTTCGCTCGGCTCCGACGCGTTCTTCCCGTTCGGAGACAACATCGAGCGCGCAAAGCGTTCGGGCGTTGAGTTTGTAGCTCAGCCCGGCGGTTCTATCCGCGACGACAACGTTATCGACACCTGCAACAAGTACGGAATGACCATGTGCTTTACCGGCATCCGTCTGTTCCATCATTAAAGAGGTGCCGATATGAAAATATTGATGATAGGTTCCGGCGGCAGAGAGCACGCTCTTATCAAAAAGCTTCTCGAAAGCCCCAAATGCACAAAGCTTTACTGTGCGCCCGGCAACGGCGGCATTTCAAGAGATGCCGAGCTTGTTAACATAGGCGTTATGGACAAGGAGAGCATGGTCAGGTTTGCCAAAGACAACGCAATAGACCTTGTATTCGTGGCTCCCGACGATCCGCTTGCCGACGGTATGGTTGACGCTATGCAGGCGGCAGGGATTCGCGCCTTCGGCCCCACCGCCGACGCTGCGATTATCGAAGCCTCCAAGGTTTTCTCAAAAAACCTTATGAAAAAATACGGTATTCCCACGGCAAAATACGAGGTGTTTGACGACCCCGAAAAGGCAATCGCCTATGTAAAGAGCGAAAACACCGTGCCCGTTGTGGTAAAGGCAGACGGTCTTGCGCTTGGTAAGGGCGTTATAATCGCCCAGACTATCGACGAAGCTGTTGCCGCTATAAAGTCCATCATGGAGGATAAGCAGTTCGGTGATTCGGGCAACAATATCGTTATCGAGGAATTCCTTACGGGCCCCGAGGTTTCCGTGCTTGCGTTTACCGACGGCAAGTGTGTTAAGCCTATGGTAAGCTCCAAGGATCACAAGCGCGCCTATGACAACGACGAGGGTCTCAATACGGGCGGCATGGGCACTGTAAGCCCCAACCCGTACTATACCGACGCTCTTGCCAAGGAGTGCATGGACACCATCTTTGTTCCCACCATAGAAGCCATGAACAAGGAGGGACGTACCTTTAAGGGCTGTCTGTATTTCGGTCTTATGATGACCCCCAACGGTCCCAAGGTCATTGAATATAACGCGCGCTTCGGCGATCCCGAGGCTCAGGTCGTGCTTCCGAGGCTTAAGACCGACCTTGTGGATATTTGCGAGGCTGTTATAGACGAAAGGCTTTCCGACCTTGACGTTGAATGGTACGACGGCGCGGCTGCCTGTGTAGTAATGGCGAGCGGCGGTTATCCCGTGTCGTACAAAAAGGGAATTGAAATGTCCGGACTTGACGACAACGGTCAGGTTGACGGCGCCGTAATTTATCATGCCGGCACCAAGTACGAAAACGGCAGATTTTATACAAACGGCGGCAGAGTGCTTGGTGTTACCGCCACGGCTCCTACGCTTGACGAGGCGCTTGACAAGGCATATGCGGCAGTTAAGAAGATCAGCTTCGAGGGCGCACATTACCGCACCGACATCGGCAGAACAAAATAATAAACAGCATAGGGGAGAGGTCGGCTGACTTCTCCCCGTGGTTTTTGCTTTGAATTATTGTTATTATGATGCGTTTTTGATTTGCAGTCTGAGCCTGTCGGCAATCATTGCAATAAACTCGCTGTTGGTGGGCTTGCCTCTGTCGTTGTGAATGGTATAGCCAAAGTAAGAGTTGAGCACATCAATGTCGCCTCTGTCCCACGCAACCTCAATGGCGTGGCGTATAGCTCGCTCCACTCTTGATGATGTTGTGTCATACTTCTTTGCAACGGAAGGATAAAGCTGTTTTGTAACGGCGTTTATTATATCGGGCTTTTCAACCGACATAATAATGGAATCTCTAAGGTAATGGTAGCCCTTGATGTGAGCCGGAACACCGATTTCGTGAAGGATCTCGGTAACTCGCAGCTCGATGCCGAACGCATCAACGCTTATGGGAGCGTTGATTATTCTGTCGCTGCGCTTTATCATGTGAGAAATGTTTTCGCAAAGCTGTTCAATGTCGTATGGCTTCAGCACAAAATAGGACGCACCGCTGTTCATTATCTCACGCTCAAGCAAGGGGCTGTGAAACGACGAGAATACGATAAACACGGGCTGCTTGATATTTTGTCGTTTTATGCTGCGCATAACTCCTATTGCGTCAAGCCTGGTCATAAACGAATCCATCAGCACAACGTCGGGCGATTCGTGCCTTATGCGGCTGCAAAGCTCCTCGCCGTCCTTTGCACAAAAGGCGGATAAAATATTAAAGCTTTGAAATAATTTTAAGCTCTCGGCAGAAAACTCGGCGGCTTCCTCGGTTATTATCATTTTGATACTGTTTTCCATGTCACAATCTCCCATCGAAATTTAATGTGATATAATATTACCACAAAATGGGAATCTTGGCAATACCTTCCAAGAAAATTTTTTCAAAAAAGTATCATTTTTTCCTTCGCTAAAATCCGACATACAGCAAAACACTATATACAGCGTTATTCATCATAGTTCGACACCATATTTTGAGCTGTTACGCCGTATCCCTCAATAGTATTATTAAGAAACACATGCGTTACCGCGCCGACAAGCCTTCCGTCCTGAACAATCGGGCTTCCGCTCATGCCCTGAACAATTCCGCCGCACTTTTCAAGCAGCTCGTTGTCTGTAACCTTTATTACAAAGTTTTCATTTGATTCCCTGCCAAGGCTGCAAATCCGAGTTATTTCTGCGGAATACGGGTGCGAAAGACCGCCGTCTATAGTGGTATAAACTGTTGCACCGCCTGTTTTGATACAGTCGTTATCCGCGATTTCGATTTTTGCTTTGTTTTGAAAATTATTGTCGTTTGTTGTTCCATACACTCCGCATGGGGTGTTTTTTGTCAGCTCTCCCAGTATTTCATCGGTAAAATATCCGTTCAGGCTGCCTGCTTTTCCGGGTGTGCTTTTTGTCACGGAGCTTATCTGCGCACGTGTTACCTCCGCGCTGCCGAGCGGCATAAGAGCGTTGGTGTCCGTGTCGCATATTCCGTGCCCCAATGCGGCAAAATAGCTTTGTTCGGGGTCATAGTAGGTCACGGTGCCTATCCCGGCGCAGCTGTCTCTGACCCATGCGCCCAAAAGAAACGCGCCTGCGGTGTTTTTATGCGGAGTAACTTTTTTGCACAGCTTTTTACCTTCGCGTTCTATCTCAAACTCAATGTCAGTCCCGCCGCAGCTCATAAGCTTGTGCTGTACGTCCTCGTTGGTGCATACCTGCTCACCGTTTATTCTTTTTACAATATCTCCGGTTTTAAGTCCGGCGTCCTTTGCAGGGCAAACATATCGTCCCTCGGAATAAAAATCCTCAAGCTCGACTATCATTACACCGTCGTTGTAAAACCTCACGCCAAACGGTTCTCCTCCGAGATACACGCACTTTTCGACGGACTTTGCCGCTCCGGATACGGCGGTTGTGCCCGTTAAAATGGTTAGTGACAACATAATTGCCGTTAATTTTGCAATTTTTTTCAAAAAATCACCTTCTTTCCGTTGCCTTTATTATCATTTGCATTTATAATATATTTAGCGCGTGTTTTCGGTTATTCGGAATTAACATGGAAACCGCAGAACTGATTTCGGCTTGCAAGCCGTTGTTTTTCATATATTTTTCATTTTTGTATTAAAAAAACCAAAAACGCTTTTGCGGGAGGTGCCTATGCCCGAGAATTCCTTACACGGCTTGACTGCGTCCGAGGTTCAGCTTCGGATAGACGCGGGCAAAACCAATGTTTCTTCAAACGTTAAAACAAAATCCGTAAAAAGGATTTTTTACGATAACATTTGCACGCTGTTCAATTTGATAAACGTCATTTTGTTTTTGGCTCTGCTTTTTGTCGGCTCCTTCCGCAATCTGCTGTTTATAGGCGTAGTGCTTGCCAACACCGTTATAGGTATCGTTCAGGAGATCCGCTCCAAGAAAAGCGTCGATAGGCTTACCATACTTACCGAGAGCCGACCTACAGTCATCCGTGACGGCGGCGAGGTTCAGATAGGTAAGGAAGAAATAGTAATAGACGATATTATTCTTCTGTCGCGCGGCAGTCAGGTTCCCGCCGACTGCGTTGTTATCAGCGGCAGCTGTAAGGCGAACGAAAGCCTGCTTACGGGTGAATCCGACCTTATTCCCAAAAACGCGGGCGACGAGCTTTTGTCGGGCAGCTTTATTTCGGCGGGAAGCTGCTGTTGCAGGGTGACAAGGGTAGGCGCGGACAGTTATGCCTCACGCATAAACAACGAAGCCAAATACATAAAGAAAAACAACTCTCAGATATTAAAATCGTTCAGGCTTATTATAAATATTTGTACTGCCATAATCTTTCCCATAGGAGCTATTCTTTTTACAAGCAAGTTCTGGATCCACGGCGAAACGCTGAAAAACACGGTTGAAAGCACCGTGGGAGCGCTTGTGGGCATGATCCCCGGCGGCATGATCCTCCTGACCAGCACGGTGTTGGCGGTGTCTATCATCCGCCTTTCCAAGAAAAACGTGCTTGTCAACGAAATGTACTGCATAGAAACCCTTGCACGCGTTGATGTTGTATGCCTTGACAAAACAGGCACCCTCACCGCCGAGACCATGAACGTCCACAAGGTGATAAATCTCAACACAAATGACGACAAAATAAAACGGGCGCTTGCCTCGGTAGTAGCGGCGAGCGACGAAATAAACGCGACCTTGCAGGCGGTAAGCGACTATACCGAGGGTGTGGAGCCCGTAAGATGCACCAGTTTCACTCCGTTTTCGTCCGAAACCAAGTGGTCGGGCGGTCACTTTGAAAACGGCAAGTCGTACATTATAGGCGCTGCGGAATTTGTTTTTGCCGACAAGGAAAAGTATGCCGAGATCTACGAAAACATAAGCAAGATAAATGAAACCGTGAGGATACTTGTCTTAGGTTCCTCAGACGAACCGATGGTAGGTTCACAGCTTCCTGATGATATGCACCCCATGGCGCTTATTCTTATCAAGGACAAGCTGAGGGACAATGTTCAGGATACGGTCAATTACTTCAAGGAGCAGGGTGTGACGCTAAAGGTCATCTCGGGCGACAGCGTAAAGACTGTTCAGAGCATAGCCCGCGACACCGGCATCGAGGGCGCGGAAAACGCCGTGGATATGTCCGGTGTTACCACCGACGAGCAAATCAGCGAGGTTTGCGAAACCTGCAATGTTTTCGGCAGGGTGACTCCCGCTCAGAAGAAAAAGCTTGTGATAGCTCTCAGGGAGCACGGACACAAGGTAGCCATGACCGGCGACGGCGTAAACGATGTGCTTGCCCTTAAAGAAGCCGACTGCTCCGTTGCAATGGCGTCGGGCAGCGAGGCGGCGAGAAACGTTTCGCAGCTTGTGCTTGTCAACAACGATTTTGCCTCGATGCCGCAGGTGGTTGCCGAGGGCAGGCGGACTATCAACAACATCGAGCGCAGCTCATCGCTGTATCTTGTTAAAACCATTTACTCAATCATACTTGCTGTTTTCTTCGTGTTCTCGCATCTTGCATATCCCTTCATGCCCATTCAGCTGTCGCTCATAGGAGCGCTTACTATCGGTTTTCCGTCGTTTGTGCTCGCCTTGCAGCCAAACAAAAGCATAGTGCGCGGCAACTTCACCTTCAACATAATAGCACGGGCGGCGCCGGCTGCTTTGTGTGTTGTTGCAAACATAATAACCATAGCGTCGCTCAGCAAAATTACCGGTATCACTACTCAGGAGCTTTCAACCATAGCGGTGTATCTGACATCCTTTATTTGCCTTATGCTCATAGTAAGGCTTTCGGTGCCGTTCAATGCCCTGCGCGCCGGTATGCTTGTTGTCAGCGTCACGGGACTCACACTAAGCGTTTTGTTCCTGTCAAACCTGTTTATGCTTACCGTTCCGGGCACCAATGCGCTTATCCTGCTGGGAGTCTGCGCAGGCGTTACGCTTGTTGTGTTCAATGTTTTATACAATGTTGCCGATAATCTGATTGAAAGATATAAACGCAAATAATTCTATTTTGAAAAAAGTGATCTCATGCAAATAACAATTCCCCAAAACGCCCAAACAGTTATAAGTACGCTTGCCGCCAACGGCTTTGAAGCCCACGTGGTGGGCGGCTGTGTGCGCGACGCATTGATAGGAACAGCTCCGCACGACTGGGATGTGTGCACCAACGCCGAGCCTGCGCAGGTTGAGGATTGTTTCAGAGCGTTCAAAACCTTTGACGCCGGCATTAAGCACGGCACCGTAACGGTCGTTGTCGATGGCGAGCTGATAGAAGTCACCACCTATCGCATTGACGGAGTATATGCCGACAACCGCCACCCCGACCGTGTCAGCTTTACAAAAAGTCTTGCCGAGGATCTTGCGAGGCGCGATTTTACCATAAACGCTATGGCGTACTGCGACAAGGACGGCATAACCGATCCGTTCGGCGGCAGGGAAGACCTTAAGCGCGGTGTTATTCGCTGCGTCGGCGATCCCGACCTGCGGTTTGGTGAGGACGCCCTGCGCATACTCAGAGCCCTGCGCTTTGCCTCGCGTCTGGGCTTTTCCATCCATTATGCAACGGCGGAATCCATACACAAAAACGCCGCGCTGCTCAACAGTATTTCCGCCGAAAGGATCCGCGATGAGCTTATGGGCATACTTTGCGGTTCCGGAGCGGAGCAGATCCTAAACGAATACAGAGATGTAATAGCCGTTATTATCCCCGAGCTTGCAGAATGCTTTGACTTTGATCAATGCAACAAGCACCACGTTTATGATGTATATAGGCACATAACGCGTTCTGTGGGTGTATCGCGCAATCATCCGCTTATTCGCCTTACAATGCTTTTGCACGACATAGGCAAGCCGCAGTCCTGCACCCAAGACAGCGACGGCACAAAGCATTTTAAGGGTCACCAAAAAATCAGCGCCGATATTTCGCGCACGGTGCTGCGCCGTCTCAGGTTTTCAAATATCACGATCGACAATTGTCTGAGGCTTGTCCTGTTTCACGACGTTCGCTTCAACGGCTCCAAGCGGCTTGTAAAGCGTGTGCTCAATCACATAGGCGAGGACAACATGCGCCTGCTGTTTGAGGTTCAGCTTGCAGACCTGCTTGCACAGTCCGACTATAAAAGAGAGTATAAGCTAAACGGTGTGCTCAACGCGCAGCTTCAGCTTGAAGAGGTCCTGCGCCAAAACGACTGCTTTAGCCTGAAACAATTGGCTCTCAACGGCAGAGACTTGATCAACGCGGGAATAACCGACGGCAGGCAGATAGGAAAAATACTCTATTTTCTGCTTGACGAGGTGATCGATGAAAAACTTGAAAATGAAAAAAACGCCCTGCTTGCAAGGGCGATGGAAGTAAAAGACAGCTTTGTATAAAAATGCGCTGTAAGTGATCGGGCTTTTGCCCGGTTTCTTACAGCGCTTTTGTTTGTAATTAAATTCTTGCTACGCCCGTTTCTTTCGCAGCCTTTTTAACAGCCTCCGCAACAGCCTTGCCAACTCTCGGATCAAAGGCGTGGGGTAGAATGTAGTCGGGGTTAAGCTCATCATCGGAGATTATCGAGGCGAGCGCATAAGACGCAGCGACCTTCATCTCTTCGTTTATATCGCTTGCTCTGCAATCAAGGGCTCCGCGGAAGATACCCGGGAACGCCAGCACATTGTTTATCTGATTCGGAAAATCGCTTCTTCCCGTGCCCACAACGGCGGCTCCCGCTTTTTTGGCGAGGTCGGGCATGATCTCGGGCGTGGGGTTCGCCATGGCAAACAGAATAGCGTCCTTTGCCATTGATTTGACCATATCCTCGCTTACGCAGCCTGCCGCCGAAATTCCGAGGAAAACGTCGGCGCCTGCCATAGCGTCGGCAAGAGTGCCGCTCATTCTGCTTAAATTGGTTATTTCGGCGATCTCCTGCTTAACGGCGTTCAGCCTCGGATCGCCCTTGCAGATGATTCCCTTGCTGTCGCACATGGTAATATCCTTTACGCCCATGTTCATCAGGTGCTTGGCTATGGCGATTCCTGCTGCGCCGGCGCCGTTCATAACCACCTTGATTTCGTCGATTTTTTTATTTGTGATTTTGAGCGCGTTCAAAAGTCCCGCTGCCACAATGATAGCCGTGCCGTGCTGATCGTCGTGAAAAATGGGTATATCGCACTTTTCCTTAAGCTTTCTTTCTATCTCAAAGCAGCGCGGAGCGGAAATATCCTCAAGGTTTATACCGCCGAAGGAGCCGCTTATCAGATAAACGGCGTTGACAATCTCATCAACATCCTTGCTCTTTATGCAGATGGGAAAAGCGTCAACGTCGCCGAAGGCCTTGAACAGCGCACACTTACCTTCCATAACGGGCATACCTGCCTCGGGGCCGATGTCACCCAGGCCGAGGACCGCCGTGCCGTCGGTGATGACCGCAACAAGGTTGTTTCTGCGGGTAAGCTCATAGCTTTTGTTTATGTCCTTCTGAACCTCAAGGCAGGGCTCGGCAACGCCGGGGGTGTAGGCGAGCGCCAGATCCTCAGAGGATGAGATGGGAACGCGCGAGATAACCTCGATCTTGCCGTTCCAGTCATAATGCAGTTTAAGTGATTCCTGTCTTATATCCATACCCGATTACTCCTTATTTTTTCTAAAAAATGACCTTTATAATTATATCATAAAATAACCAATGTGCAAGCGATTGCCCCATAAATAGCGGATTGCACAAAAGAGCGCGTAAAAAATCAAAAAGTTTGATTGACAAATAGTGCGGATTCTATTATTATAATAGCGAGTGCATTGAACAGCCGCGGGCAAACGCCGAAAGGCCTTGCGCGAGGAAAGTCCGGGCTTCACAGAGCAATAATAACGGCTAACGGCCGCCGGGGGCGACCCCAGGGATAGTGCAACAGAAAATTACCGCCCCGATTATTCGGAGTAAGGATGGAAAGGTGAGGTAAGAGCTCACCGGAGGACGGGAGACCGCCCTGCCGTGTAAACCCTATTTGAAGCAACACCGTGGTAGGACATTTACGCTTGCTCGGCGTGTCCTTAGGAGGTGGCATTGAGCAGTTCGGGCAACCGGCTGCCAAGATAGATGGCTGTTCACGACAGAACCCGGCTTACAGATGCAGTCAAAAACAGAGTACCTGAGTTTTCAGATACTCTGTTTTTATATAATACTTGTAACTATTCAGTACCCCATCCCAAAAACCTGATTGATCTGACCTGATAAAACCATCTTAACCGCGTGATAAGAATCAAACCCGTTTTTGCGGGCG
>CADBWP010000003.1:670-47237 GCA_902798365.1 uncultured Ruminococcus sp. | reverse complement strand
CGACGCGGCTATGAGGGGATTGTCAAAGGACACTCCCGCTACTTTTACAGACAGATCTGCCATCAGAACACCACCTCCTCTGCGTTGAACACGGGGCCGTCCTTGCACACGTGCTGCATTATCTCTTCTCCGTTTTTGCATACCTTTACGGCGCACACAAGGCAGGCTCCCACGCCGCAGCCCATGCGCTCCTCAAGCGAGATCTGACAAGGCACGCCCTGCTCGCGGCAAACGGCTGCGACCGCCCTGAGCATCGGCGAAGGACCGCAGGCGCACACCTCATCCACCCTGCTTATGTTCTCTTTGAGCAGGTCGGTGACAAAGCCCTGCCTGCCGGCGGTACCGTCGTCTGTGCAAAGCAGAACCTCGCAGCCCGCCGCCTTAAAATCGTCCTGCAAAATAACAAGCGATTCGCTGCGAAAGCCCGTTATCACAAGCGGAGCCTCGCATTGCTTTGCGGTGTAGAGCATGGGCGGAACACCGATGCCGCCGCCTATCAGGCAATAGCGTTTGCCGCTTTTTATATCAAAGCCGTTGCCCAGCGGATAGAGCACATCAACGCTGCCGCCGTTCATCTGCGACATTATTTTTGTGCCCTCGCCCTTTACCTGATACACCAGTCTGAGCACGCCGTCCGACGCGTCGCATACCGATATAGGGCGGCGCAGCGTTTTGCCCGGCACATAAACGTGCGCAAACTGACCGCACGAAACCGTAAGCTCCTCGCCCTCAAGGCTGAGGCGCATGTCGAAAATGCCGTCTGCTATCTCCCGGTTTGAGATGAGCGGCAGTTGTCTGACGTCATATTTCATAAAAGCACTCCTGTCATTCATATGAAAGATCAATGGTGATAAGCCGCCTGTCGGGCACTATGTTCATGGTGCCGCTTGTGCTTACCGAGGGATACCAGCCGTTTATTTCGTTTGCCTCGTTAAGCCAGCGCGAGCCGTACTCGCTCGATATCAAATCGTTGGTGCTGTCAAAGTCGAGACTGTCGGCTATGATAAAGTCGCAGTAGGCTTTGCCGCTTGCCGCCGCGTCGGCTATCGCCTGCGCCGGCCTGTCGCTGTCGAGGTCGTCGATAAGCGTTGCGCTTTGGTTGAAGTAGTAGTAATAGGTGTTGTCGCAGGCAGGCACAAAGTCGTTGTAGTGGATGTCGCCCTGCGAAAAGTTGTCGTATGTGGGGCTTATGTCGTGGTCGAGGCACAGCAGCCCGGTGGTCAGGTTCACATAGTAGCACCGCGCGGAATAATACTCGTCGTTTTCGTCGGTGTCGTTCCACGTGGGATCCACATAGTACCAGCTGCCGTCGAGCTGCACGGCGTTCCACACATGGGCGGAGGAACCGCCGTCGCCGTGAAAGCCCTTGGCAAAGCCGTCTATGACCTTGCACTCTACGCCAAGCCGCGCGCACAAAAGCTGAAACGCCCTTGCGTAGCCCTCGCACACCGCCCTGCCCTCAACAAGCGCTCCGTAGGCGTTTTGCTCGTTGCCCATGGGCACGTTGTTTTGGTTGTGATACTCCACCGCCTCGTCGTCGTATCGGCAGTTATCCACGAGCCAGTCGTTGACATAAAGCTCCAGCTCATACGCGGAGGCGTTTTGCGGCGCGGCGGCGACTATTTCATCGACCCTTGCGTTAAAGGTCTGCTGCATTGTGCGCAGGGCGTCGCCCGTCTGCTTTACCGACGGAGTTACGGTGACGTTGCCGTTATCGATATGAAAGCTGTAGGGCGAGCCGTCGCTGAGCCAGAACACCTCGGGGTGGTCGTTTTTGTAAAAATCTATAATATCCGAAAGCCTGAGATAAGCCTCGTTCATGGGTGTTGTAAATTCATACGGCTCATAGCTTTTCGCCGCGTTGTCGATATAGGCGTAAAGCTGCCTCTCGTCGTCGGTCGTAAGCGCGGCAAAGCCGTAGCCGCTCATGCCCGAATAGGACGGAGCGGAGGTCTGAGCCGTGGTTGCAGAGGAACCGCCGCCCTGCGGCTTGGTTTCAAAAAGCGAACAGCCGCCGAGTAACGCCGCCGCCAATGCAACGGCGACCGAAGCCAAATATTTTTGCTTCACAGCCTCACCTCTTTACCGGTTTTCTCCCGTTGCGACCGCGATCGCGTTGACCGCGCGCGTAATGTCAGCCTTGTAGCAGCCGCCGAACGCCTTGCCGTTGACCGTGACGCTGTACATGTCGCCGCCGTTGTCGCCGAACACGACCTTGTCGCTGCCGCCGTCGGGATATGTGTAGGTTATTTCAAGCACAGCCGTACCCTCGCTCTGCGCGTCGGGGTCTGCAACGCCGATAAGCGACGCCGCGTCGTAAAACTCGGTAAAGCTGCCGAGATCGGCCTCCTTGCCGCCGTATTTTACCGTTGTTATCGTGGTGACGGTCTCGTTGCCATCGTCGTCGGTGGTCACGGACTCGCGCGAATCAAGCGCAAAGTCATAGGTCTTGCCGCCCGACTTGACCGAAACGGCGGACACAGCCGACATTTTGGGATAGAGCGCGTATTCGCCCACAAGCTTTTTGTAGCTTGTGGTGACCCACGGCACCTTGTCGGCGGCGATTTCATACACCACGCTGCCGCCTGCCGCCATAAGGGCGGTGTTGCCGTCGCCGTCGGGCTTTGAGGCGATAAGCTCTACCGTGCCGTCGGGATAAACCGCCTTAACGCGCGCATAGGGCTCGGACAGTCCCAGCTCGCCGAGCTGCGCCTCGGACGGATTGACCATGAGCGCCTCGGTGGCATACAGTCCGCGTATGCCGCCCGTGATCTTGCTTGACTCGCTCTCGTTTGCCGCGCGCTCGGCAGGAGCCTTGAGCATGTACGACGCGGCGAGCTTTCCGCCCGTGTTGGGAACAAGCTCGATCTCACCGTCAAACGCCGCGCCCGAAAGCTTTATTGAGCTGCACGCCGCGTTCTCCTCGGTGTCGGCGGAGTTGTTTATGGTCTTGCTGACCAGGTCGGTCAGCTTGTAGTCAAAGGGGGCTACGGTCTCGGTGCTTACAACAAACACCGCGTCGCCCGTGCCGAATTTTATATAGGTGCCTGCCGCCTGGGGAGCGTCGCTTCCCACGGTATAAACAGCCTTGGTGCCGTCGGTGTAGGTGACGGTCACCACGGAGCGCGGAGAGTCAAAGCCGAACTCGCCGCCCTTTGCCTTGTCGAGCGTGGCGACCTTTGAAAACTCGAGGGACGCCGCCGCGTTTGCTATCACGTCGGGCTCGCCTGCCTGAAGCTCAAGACCTTCAAAGCCGCGAATGGTATATACCGTCGCCTCTCCCTCGGGGGTGTTTGAATCAACGTCAAAGGTGCCGCCCGCGTTTTCAACGTGGATCTCTTTTATCTGAGCCGGCACATAGTCTATGAGCGTGCCGAAGCTGTTATTTTTAATGTTGCCGTTTTCGTCGGTGACGATCTCCACCTGATGAACGCCGTTTTCGTCGATGTGGGGCACCATGTCTATGCCCTCGTCATAGGTGGCGTCGTCAGAGCCGGAGCCGCCCTTGGGCAGGAATATCAGCAAAAGTATTACGCCCGCAAGCACGGCTGCCGCAACGGCGGCGATGATAAGTCGTTTTTTCTTGTCCATTATTTATTCCTCCTGCGCACCCAAACGATTATTCCCGGCACAAACACCGCTATGGGAATAACAAATACGAAAACGATCATCATGGTGTTGGCGGTGGCGGCGTCGGTTATGCCGAGCTCCGCGTCGCTGAGCGCCTTGCCCTCGATAATAACGGTGTCGTCGTCCTTGTCTGCTATGGTGTTGAAAATGTTCATAAGGAAGGCGGCGTTGTTAAAGCTGCCAAGCGACAGATACTGCGAGCTGAACATCGCCGAGGAGCCGAAGGCTATCACCCTTGAGTAATCATCGGTGCCGGCTCTGCTGCCCTCGGCGGCAACGGCTATTGCCTCGCCCTTGACGCCCGCCTCAAAGTCGAAGCTCTCGTCGGCGTCTATGGGCATTATGCCCGCGTGGGTAGAGGTGTTCAAAACCGCTTTTGCCGTGTTGGTATCGGTAAGCTCGATTGGGTGAGCGTAGTAGCTGATTACGGACAGCCCGGGGTTTTTGAGGCCGTCGGTGTAGCTGTCGGCGTATTCGGTGACAAACGCCAGAGCCGACGCTCCGTTGAGCATGTGGTCGTAGTCGGTTTCATAGGCGTAGCCGCTGTTCTGCTTCATTCCCCATTTTGCCAGAAGCGAATCGAGGTTTGGGGTTTTTATCTCGCCCAGCGTGGGGTTGGAGTTTGCAAAGTAAAGCAGGGTCTTGCCGTATCTTCCGCCGTTGTCGAGCCACTTTTCAAGAGCCGCTGCCGACGCCTCGCTCAAATCGACCGTGGGCGCATAGATTATTGCAAACTGAGCGTCGTCGTCGAGCTGACCCGTGAGCAGCGAAACCTCTTTTACGTCGTAGGCGTTGTCGCTGAGAAGGGTCTTGATGGCAGAGGTGTCGTCCTCGCCCTCGCTTGTAATAATATCCACAAGCACGTTTTCGTCGCTCGTTACATACAGCGCGCCCTTGACCGCCGCCTGTTCGATGGTGGTGCCGGTAAACTTGTACTGCTGATAGTACTGATAGTACTCGTCGTCATAGGTGAAGCAGTCGTCTATTGACAGACCCTTGTAGCGGTCGTCCGATTTTAAAACGCCCACGTTTGTGCGCGTGTCCCAGTCGATATTGGGATAATCCTTGGCAAAGGTGGGGTTTGCGGTGGTGTCTATATACTCAACGTGAAATTTGCCGTCCGATTTTGCCTCCATCTTGTCGAGCAGGTTTTTTGCCTGAACAAAATAGGTGCTTGTGGCGGTAAAATCATCCTCGGGAGCAAGGATATAAAATGTCACGTCCTTTTTGAGGTGGCTCATATACTCGGCCGTGTCGTCCGACAGAGCATAGGCGCCGTTTGAGGTGAAGTCGAGCTTAAGGTCGGGAAAGCGGTCAACAAGCAGCGACATTATGACGTTTATCGCTATTACCATGGCTATGGCTATGACCGTGATTGATATGGCAATTCCGCCGTGGCGGGCCTTGCGCGAGCTCAAAAAGCGTTTGAGACCGCCTTGGCGCTTGGAGGTCGTTTTTTCTTTGTCTGACATTGTATTACCTCCTTAGCTCCAGCGTCTTTTTTCAAGAACGCGAACGGTGAAGAACAAAAACAGCGCCGTCACGCTCAGGAAGAACACCACATCTACCACGCTGAGTATTCCGTAGGTGAAGTTGGTGTAATAGTTTAAAAAGTTGATTTTGCTCACGGTATCGGCGATCCAGCCAACGGGGATAAGGCTGATTATATAGCTCATGGTGTCGATTATAAGACCGACCGCCATGCCGATGACCGCCGCCACCACCATGCTTTCGGTGAGCGAGGATATAAACACGTTGATGGCTATAAGCGCCGCGCCGAGCAGCAGCACGCCAAGCAGGGTGCACAGCACCACCGACCATTGCGGCTGAGCAAAGAACGAAATGACTATCGCGTAAATAATGAATATTGAACAGCACATGCCGAAGATGGTGAATGCGCCCAAAAACTTGCCTGCCACGATCTCGGTAAGGCTTGTTGGCGAGGTGAGCAGCGCCTGGTCTGTTTTTTGGCGCTTTTCCTCGGAAAAGGTTTTCATGGTAAGCACGGGGATAAGGAACATGATGATATAAAACATGCTGCCATAAACATAGGACAGGCTGGTGGTGTTGCCGCCCACGCAGTAATTGATGAAGAAGAAGCCCGAGAAGAAAAAGAATACAGCCAAAACCACATAGGCTATTGCCGAGTTGAAGTACGCGCTGAGCTCGCGCCTGTAAATTGCAATCATTCCTCATCGCCTCCTTCGCTTTGTTCGGTCAGCTTGAGGAACATCTCCTCAAGGCTCTCGTCGCCCGACTTCATTTCGAGTATCGGGCAGTCTATGCGCGCCATTGCGCCAAACACCGCGCGGCGCACGTCGGTATCGCTGTCGTAAGACACGGTGTATCTTGCGCTGCCGCCGGACAGCTCGCGCTCCTTTTTGACGCGGGTGACGCCGGGCAGCAGTTTGATCTCCTCGGTGATCGCCGATGGGCTTCCCTCAACGATGAGCGACAGCCTTTGTCCGCCCGAAAGCACGCCTGCCAGCTCGTCAACCTTTGCGTCGGCAACGATCTTGCCGCGGTTGATAACGATGATGCGGTCGCAGGCGGCGGAGATCTCGCTTAATACATGCGAGGAAAATATGACCGTGTGCTTTTTGCCCAGGCTTCGTATAAGCTTGCGAATCTCTATTATCTGCTTGGGGTCAAGTCCCACGGTGGGCTCGTCGAGTATGATGACCGGCGGATTGCCCAGCAGCGCCTGAGCAAAGCCCACGCGCTGGCGAAAGCCCTTTGACAGATGTCCGATTATCCTGTCTGCCTGCTCGTTTATGCTCACCACGCGCATGATCTCGTCGATATGCTCGCGCTTGGGCAGCTTTACGCGCTTAAGCTCAAACATGAATTCCAGATAACGGCGCACCGTCATGTCAGTATAGAGCGGCGGAATCTCGGGCAGGTAGCCTATTTTGCTTTTTGCCTTGCGCGGCTGCTCCAAAATCTCGGCGCCATCTACGGTAACGGTGCCCGAGCTTGAAGAAATATAGCCCGTTATAATGTTCATTGTGGTCGATTTTCCCGCGCCGTTGGGACCGAGAAAGCCGAGCACCTCGCCCGTATCCACCGAAAAGCTGATGTTGTCGATAGCCTTCAGCCTGCCGTAGGACTTG
Organism: uncultured Ruminococcus sp.; assembly: GCA_902798365.1. GTDB lineage: Bacteria > Bacillota > Clostridia > Oscillospirales > Acutalibacteraceae > Ruminococcoides. Next base: position 40,494 of record CADBWP010000003.1, on the reverse strand, counting down.
GTAAGGTTTTTTACCTCTATCATAGTGTCACTCCTTGAAAACCGCGTGCGCGGCTTCCGATTGTTTTTTTCCAAGGTACATTGTAACACAAAAGTCCGTGTTTGTGTAGCTTTTTTTTAAAAAAATTCAGGTTTCTTTCACATTGACCGCATTATTTTTCAGCGGACGGACACAATATGACAGTAATAATCGGTTGAGGTGAGCGTATGCAGTTTGTTTCGGCGTTTCTGACGGGCGGCATCATCTGCGCGGCAGGGCAGCTTCTTATCGACAAAACCTCCCTGACACCGGCAAGGATCCTAACGGGCTTTTTGGCGGCAGGCGCGGTACTGGGGGCGTTCGGCATTTATGATTTTATAGCGGATTTCGGCGGAGAGGGCGCAGCCGTGCCCATAAGCGGCTTCGGGTACCTGATGTCCCGGGGCGTAAAAGATGCGCTCGCCTCGGACGGTGCGCTCGGTATCCTGACCGGCGGAATAAAAAGCGCCGCCGCAGGTATTTCGGCGGCGGTGGCGTTCTCTCTTGCGGCTGCAATCGTCTCAAAATCGGGCGACAAATAGCGTCAGTGGACGCTTTCTCCGCCTTTGGAAAGGTTAGTATTAACAAAGCCTTTCTGCAACGGCGGGTCGTAAGTGCTGCGGACAGTATAATAGCCATTCGCTGACTGATGTCATCATCTTATCGCTTTTTGAGAACCACATTGGACTCCCCTGCGATAACGGCAGCTCTTTTGTTAAATGAAACCCCTTGCATAATCAGTTAAAAAACGCAGGCGACACAAACGTGCCGCCTGCAAATTTGAAATATTAGCTTATTATTCCGCGGGCTCAAGCTCGGAAAGCTGCTTGAGGTGTGCGTACTTCTGCTCTGCGACCTTCTCTGCCTCGGCAAAGAGCTTTTCTGCTCTCTCGGGGAAGGAACGGGTGAGTGCGTTGTAGCGAACCTCGCCCATGATGAAGTCGCGGTAAGAGGCTGTGGGAGCCTTGGAGTCGAGCTGGAAGGGATTCTTGCCCTCGTCAGCCAGACGGGGATCAAAGCGGAAGATGTTCCAGTAGCCTGCGTCAACAGCCTTCTTCTCCTCGAGCTGGGCAATGCCCATGCCGCCCTTGATGCCGTGGTTGATGCAGGGAGCGTAAGCGATAACCAGCGAGGGACCGTTGTAGCTTTCTGCCTCTACCATTGCCTTAAGAACCTGATTGTTGTCTGCGCCCATAGCTACCTGAGCAACATAAACATAGCCGTAGCTCATTGCGATAGCCGCAAGGTCCTTCTTCTTAACAGCCTTACCTGCCGCAGCAAACTGTGCAACAGAGCCGATGGGGGTAGCCTTGGAGGACTGACCGCCCGTGTTGGAATAAACCTCGGTATCGAATACGAGGATGTTTACGTTTTCACCGGAAGCGATAACATGGTCAAGACCGCCGAAGCCGATGTCGTAAGCCCAGCCGTCGCCGCCGAAGATCCACATGGACTTCTTGGCAAGCTCGTCCTTATCAACGAGGGTCTTCTTGGCAAGCTCGCCCACCTTGGCGTCGTCGGTAACCTTCTCGAGCTCTGCGATAAGAGCGTCGGTAGCGGCGCGCGATGCGGTGGAATCGGTGATGGTGTCAAGATATGCCTTGCATGCAGCCTTGAGGTCGTCGCTGTCGGCAGCCTCGGCTATCTCGGTAACATAACCGGCAAGTCTCTTGCGGATAGCGTTCTGAGCAAGAGCCATGCCCAGACCGAACTCGGCGTTGTCCTCAAACAGCGAGTTCTGCCATGCGGGACCAAAGCCCTTCTTGTTGGTGGTATAGGGAGTAGCCGGTGCGGAAGCGCCCCAGATGGAGGAGCAGCCTGTTGCGTTGGCTATGAACATTCTGTCGCCGAAGAGCTGGGTAACAAGCTTTGCATAGGGAGTTTCGCCGCAGCCTGCGCATGCGCCGGAGAACTCGAGCAGGGGCTGCTTGAACTGGCTGCCCTTAACGGTTGAGAACTTGAACTTATCTGCTACCTCGGGCTTTTCGTCGAGGGTCAGAGCGTAATCGAATATTGCCTGCTTGGGTCTCTGAGAGTCGATGGGCTTCATAACCAGAGCCTTCTCGCCCTTCTTGCCCGGGCAAACCTGAGCGCAGGCGCCGCAGCCTGTGCAGTCGAGGGTGGATACGGTCATGGCGAACTTGAGCTCCTTAAGACCGATCATCGGGATAGCGGCGGTTCCCTCGGGAGCAGCGGCAAGCTCTGCGTCTGTCATGGGAACGGGACGGATAACGGCGTGCGGACATACGATGGCGCACTTGTTACATTGGATACAATTCTGTGACTGCCACTCGGGAACGTCAACGGCGATGCCTCTCTTCTCAAATGCGGAGGAGCCGTTGGGCACGGTGCCGTCGATGTGATCCATAAAGCTGGATACGGGCAGCTTGTTGCCCTTGTAAGCGTTGACGGGCTTGAGAATGCCGTTTACATACTCAACCAGAGCGCCCTCGCCCTCAATCTTGTCGGCAACGGCGTCGTCGGTGCAGCTTGCCCACTCTGCCGGGATCTCGACCTTCTTAAGGTCTTCCATGCCGCGGTCGATGGCAGCGTAGTTCATATCTACGATAGCCTGACCCTTCTTCATGTAGGACTTCTTTGCGGCGTCCTTCATAAACTGCTTGGCTTCCTCTGCCGGGATGATGTTGGCGATCTTGAAGAACGCGGACTGCAAAACGGTGTTTACACGGCCGCCCAGACCGATCTCTTTACCGATCTTGATAGCGTCGATGGTGTAGAAGTTGATGTTTCTCTCGGCAAGGATCCTCTTCATTTTGCCGGGCAGACGGTTTGAAAGCTCTTCAACGTCCCATGCGCAGTTGAGCAGGAAGGAGCCGCCCTCTTTAAGATCCTCTACGATCTCGTACTTATCTACATAAGAGGGGTTGTGGCAGGCAACAAAGTCTGCCTTGGAGATGTAATATGTGGATTTGATGGGCTTGTCGCCGAAGCGCAGGTGCGAAACGGTAAGACCGCCCGACTTTTTGGAGTCGTAAGCAAAGTAGCCCTGAGCATACATGTCGGTGTGGTCGCCGATGATCTTGATGGAGTTCTTGTTTGCGCCTACGGTGCCGTCTGCGCCCAGACCCCAGAACTTGCAGCTGTGTGTGCCTGCGGGAGTTGTGTCGGGGTTCTCAACAACGGGCAGCGAGAGGTTTGTAACGTCATCTACGATGCCGATGGTGAACTTTCTCTTGGGAGCGTCGGACTCGGCGTTTCTATATACTGCGATAACGTCGCCGGGTGTGGTGTCCTTGGAGCCGAGACCGTATCTGCCGGCATAAACCTTTACGCCCGCAAACTTGGAGTCGTTGATGGCTGCCAGAACGTCAAGGTAAAGGGGCTCGCCTATGGAGCCGGGCTCCTTTGTTCTGTCAAGCACGGAAAGGGTCTTAACGGTGTCGGGAAGCTCGTTTACCATGTACTCGCCTACGAAGGGACGGTACAGTCTTACCTTGAGCAGACCAACCTTTTCGCCTGCGGCGTTGAGGTAATCAACAACCTCCTCGGCGCAGTCGCAAACCGAACCCATGGCAACTATAACGTGCTCTGCGTCGGCAGCGCCGTAGTAGTTGAAGGGCTTGTAGTCGGTGCCGATCTTCTCGTTTACTTTGTTCATGTATTCGATAACAACCTCGGGAGCCGCGTCATAATACTTGTTGCACGCCTCTCTTGCCTGGAAGAAGATATCGTCGTTCTGAGCGGTACCTCTTGTTACGGGGTGCTCGGGGTTGAGCGAACGGCGTCTGAACTGCTCTACAGCGTCCCAGTCGAGCATGTCGGCGAGGTCTGCATAGTCCCACTCACCGATCTTCTGGATCTCGTGAGAGGTGCGGAAGCCGTCAAAGAAGTGCAGGAAGGGAACCCTGCCCTTAATAGCCGCAAGGTGAGCAACTGCGCCCAGATCCATACATTCCTGAGGATTGTTGGAGCAGAGCATCGCGTAACCTGTCTGACGGCAGGCATATACGTCGGAATGGTCGCCGAAAATAGAAAGTGCGTGGCTGGTGAGAGCACGTGCCGAAACGTGGATAACGCCGGGGAGCAGCTCGCCCGCCATCTTGTACATATTGGGAATCATAAGGAGCAGACCCTGAGAAGCCGTGTATGTGGTTGTCAGAGCGCCCGCTGCAAGCGAGCCGTGAACAGCACCCGAAGCGCCGCCCTCAGACTGCATCTCGGTTACCTGAACTTCTCTTCCGAAAAGGTTTTTCTGACCTGCCGCCGAAAACTTATCGGTCAGGTCTGCCATTACGGAAGAAGGTGTGATGGGATAAATAGCAGCAACGTCTGTAAAAGCGTAGGAAACATGAGCGACAGCGCTGTTACCATCCATGGTTTTCATTTTTCTTGCCATTGGAAATCGTCCTCCTTTATATGGTGCGGCAATATTTGCAAAGCCGCCGTACACAATAAAATTGCATACTGTATTACTTTAAATCTTATCACTTTTTACCTAATTTGTAAAGACTTTTTGCCGTTTTTTTTGACACGTGACGGAAAACGTCGTTTCGTGCCGAAGCAAACAAAAACAAAGCGCACGGCGGCGGGCAAATCAAATTGCCGCTCGGCTCAAAAAACACCTTGTTTCCGGCTTGGTTTTATGGTACAATAACCTCATATTGAAAAAACAAGGTGATAGAATTGTCTTTTCCTCAGGATAAAATAAGAAATTTCAGCATTATAGCCCACATAGACCACGGCAAAAGCACGCTTGCCGACCGCATTTTGGAGCACACCAACTCGGTGTCCGCCCGCGACATGGAGGCTCAGCTGCTTGACGACATGGAGCTGGAGCGCGAGCGCGGCATAACCATTAAGGCGCGCGCCGTAAGCGTGATATACAAGGCGGACGACGGCGAGGAATACCTTTTCAACCTTATCGACACCCCGGGCCACGTTGACTTTAACTATGAGGTGTCGCGTTCTCTCGCCGCCTGCGAGGGCGCCATACTTGTTGTTGACGCGTCGCAGGGCATAGAGGCTCAGACCCTTGCCAACACCTATCTTGCGGTTGACAGCGGGCTTGAGATAGTTCCCGTAATAAACAAGATCGACCTGCCCGGCGCCGACCCCGACCGCGTTATCACCGAGATAGAGGACGTAATAGGCATCCCCGCCGAGGACGCGCCCAAGATTTCGGCAAAGGCGGGCATAAACATCCACGCCGTGCTTGAAAAGATCGTCAGCGACATTCCCGCGCCCTCGGGCGACCCCGACGCTCCGCTGCGAGCACTTATCTTTGACAGCTACTACGACAGCTACAAGGGCGTTATCATCTATGTCCGCCTCAAGGAGGGTCAGATACACCCGGGCGACGAGTTCAGGCTTATGGCGACGGGCAGCGTGTTCAACGTTGTTGAGTGCGGACTTATGCACGCCACCACCTCCGAAAAGACCGACGGTCTGTACGCAGGCGAGGTAGGCTACATCACCGGCTCCATAAAGACCCTTGCCGACGCCAAGGTGGGCGACACCGTCACCCTTGCAAACAACCCGGCAGCCGAACCGCTTCCCGGTTACCGCGAGGCTCAGCCGATGGTGTTCTGCGGCATTTATCCCGTTGACGGCGCAAAGTACGGCGACCTTAAGGACGCGCTTGAAAAGTTACAGCTGAACGACGCTGCGCTGAGCTTTGAACCCGAGACCTCGGTGGCGCTGGGCTTCGGCTTCCGCTGCGGCTTTCTGGGACTTTTGCACATGGAGATAATTCAGGAGAGGCTGGAGCGCGAGTATCTGCTTGACCTTATAACCACCGCGCCCAGCGTAATTTACCGCATAACGCGCACCGACGGCACCGTTGAAAACATAGACAACCCCACCAATTATCCCGATCCCTCGCTTATTGCAACGGCGGAGGAGCCCGTGACCGACGCGCACATCTACACGCCCAAGGATTATGTGGGCAACATAATGGAGCTGTGCCAGGACAGACGCGGCACCTTTGTTGACATGCAGTACATCGACGCCGACAGGGTTGATCTGCATTATGTGCTGCCGCTCGCCGAGATAATCTACGACTTTTTTGACACGCTCAAAAGCCGCACGCGCGGCTATGCGTCGTTTGACTATGAGCTTAAGGGATATGTGCCGAGCGAGCTTGTAAAGCTTGACATCATGCTCAACGGCGAGGTGGTGGATGCGCTGAGCTTTATCATCCACAAGGACAAGGCGTACCCCAGAGCGCGCAAGATGGCGGAGAAGCTTAAGGAAAAGATACCGCGCCAGCTGTTTGAGGTTCCCATTCAGGCGTGCATAGGCGGCAAGATTATAGCGCGCGAGACCGTAAAGGCAATGCGCAAGGACGTTCTTGCCAAGTGCTACGGCGGCGACATAACCCGAAAGAAAAAGCTGCTTGAAAAGCAGAAGGAAGGCAAGAAGCGCATGCGCCAGCTGGGCACCGTAGAGGTTCCGCAGGAGGCGTTCATGGCGGTGCTTAAATTAGACACGGACTAAGGTAAAACATTATGAATCAGATGACCCTTATTGCCGGCATTGACGGCACCGGAAAGACAAGCTTTCGCGGAGTCCTTGAGGGACAGGGTGTTGATATGGGTCATATCATCGACCCCGACGTTATCGCCAAATCGAATAAGGTAACCGACATTGCCGCAGGAAAGCTCGCCGTAAAAGAGATAGAACGCTGCATTTCAAACGGCGAGAGCTTTACTCAGGAAACCACCCTTTCGGGACACCGGATCGAAAAAACCGTCGCCCGGGCAAAATCGCTCGGTTACGGTATTATCATGTACTATATCGGACTCAACACCAAATACGAAAGTATCTTCCGCATTGAAAACCGGGTAAAAAAGGGCGGTCATTATATAAAGCCCGAGGACGTTGAACGCCGCTTCGGCAAACGCTTTGAGCAGCTTAAAAGAATAATCCCGTACTGCGACAAGGTCGTTTTTTACGACAACGAAAACGGTTTTGTAAAGGTGGGCGAAATAAACGGCGGCAGCTTCCGCTTTACAAACGGCTATCGCCCTGATTGGCTTACGGAGTTTTCAAGAGATTGTTTCAAGTTTTAATTTTTCTATAACAAAACGGTCGGAAAGACGATGCGTTATGCAAGCTGTCTTTCCGACCTTTTTATATTTCAATATTCTATCTCTGTGCCGCGGTTCTCTGCCTTGCCGCAAATATCCTGTTTCCTGCGCGGCTTCAAAGGGCGAACCGAAAAATCACATCGAGGTAACTATTTCGTTTACCGTTTTTCCCGGGGGGATCATGGGCAGAACGTTTGCGTCGGGGCTTATCCTGCAATCTATGACCACCGGAGCGTTCATCGAGAGCGCCTTTTTGAGCGTGGGCATTATCTCCTCGCTCGTATCTATCCTCATGCCCTCGATGCCGAAGGCGTTTGCCAGAGCCACGAAGTCGGTGGCACGGTGGGGATCGGTCTGAGAGAAGCGGTTGCCGTAAAACAGCTTTTGCCATTGGCGAACCATGCCCAGCACGGTGTTGTTCATTACTATTACCACAACGGGCAGGTTGTATGACTTAAGGGTAACAAGCTCGTTGAGGTTCATGTGGAAGCTTCCGTCGCCGGTGAACAGGAACACGCGCCTGTCGGGGTGAGATACCTGCGCGCCTATGGCTGCGCCCATACCAAAGCCCATAGTGCCCATGCCGCCCGAGGTGAGCAGAGTTTTTTCAACCTCTATACGGGCGTGCTGAGCAACCCACATCTGGTGCTGACCCACGTCGGTTGCGATGATGTCGTCGTCCGCCTTAAGCGCGTTGACCGCGCCTATGACCTCTACGGGCTGCGGATATTCGCTGCGCGGAAGCGACTCGGGCACAAGGCTGTGCTTCCATTCCTCTATTTTGGACAGCCAGACCGTGTGCGACTGCTGCTCCATGCCCTCGGTAAGCGCGTTGAGTATAAGCTTTGCGTCGCCCAGAACATACTCGTCAACCTTTACGTTTTTGTTTATTTCGTTTTTGTCTATCTCAAGCTGAACTATCTTAGCCTGCGAGCCGAACTTTTCGCGGTCTCCGGCAACTCTGTCCGAAAAACGCGCGCCCACGGCAAGGATAAGATCGCACGCCGCGGTGATCATGCCGGTTTCGTAGCCGCCGTGCATGCCTATGTTGCCCACGCACAGCGGATGAGAGGCAGGGAAGCAGCCCAGACCCATAAGCGAACAGCACACGGGGGCGTCGATAAGCTCTGCAAAATGCTTGAACTCCTCACACGCGCCTGCGCCGATGATTCCGCCGCCGGCGTATATCATAGGTCTGCGCGACTTTCTGATAAGCTCCTGCACCCTGCCGATCACGTCGGGGTTGGCTATGGGAGCCTTCTCCTCTTTTGCGGGGGGCTGAGGCTCGTACTCGGCTGTCATTGCGGTAATATCCTTGGGCACATCTACAAGCACGGGACCCTTTCTGCCCTCGTTGGCAAGGGCGAACGCCCTGCGAATCGTCGGAGCCAGCTCTTCAACGCTCTTTACCAAAAAGCTTCCCTTGGTGATGGGCTTTACTATATTGACTATATCGACCTCCTGAAAGCTGTCGCGTCCCAGCTGGTCGAGGTTAACGTTTGCGGTTATGGCAACAACGGGAATACTGTCAATGTTTGCGGTGGCTATGCCCGTCACTATATTTGTCGCTCCGGGACCCGAGGTGGTGATGACCACGCCTGTTTTGCCCGTTGATCGCGCGTAGCCGTCCGCCGCGTGAGAAGCGCCCTGCTCGTGGGCGGTGAGTATGTGTCGGATCTTGTCGCTGTATTTGTAAAGAGCGTCGTAGGTGTTGAGCGCCGCGCCGCCCGGATAACCGAAAACGGTGTCAACGCCCTGCTCCAAAAGACATTCGCAAATAATATCTGCACCTGTTAACTTCATTTCCATTCCCCTTTTGGCAGTATTTTTAAATAGACTGTTTTATATTTTACCGCATTAAAGTGTGCTTGTCAATATTTTGTGAAAAACTAAAAATTATCCGTCTGATACATTATAATCGAAAGCCCTGCCAGCGGCGCGGTTTCGGCGCGCAGTATTCTTTTGCCCAGGGTGGCGGCAGCGGCGCCGCTGCCAATCGCCTGCTGTGCCTCCTGCGCGGAAAAGCCGCCCTCGCTGCCTATGAACATGCCTATTGTTTTCGGCTTTTCGTCTAAGATAGTTTTTACGCTATCGCCGCCCAGCTCATAAAAGAACACGGTTTTGTCGTTTTGGGCGGAAAGGCTCACCGCCTCGCCGAAGCTTACGCAGGAGCACACCTCGGGCACGGTTCCGCGGCGGCTCTGCATTGCCGCCTGAAGGGCTATCTTCTGCCAGCGGGCGCGCTTTTTTTCGAGCGTTTTTTCGTCGGGGCGCGACACGCACCGTTCGGTGAGCATGGGTACTATTTTCCCCACCCCCAGCTCTACGCATTTTTGCACTATGTAGTCCATTTTGTCGCCCTTGGGCAACGCCTGATACAGCGTGACAAAAACGTCGGGCTCGTTTTCGCAGGGCTTTTTTTCAACGACCCTAAGCAGGCAGCCGTCCTCCACCCGGCACTCGCATTGAACGCCGAGCGGCGTGACCACGGTCACCGCCTCGCCCGGGCGAAGCCTGAGCACACGCGCGTGCCTTTCGTTTTCACCCTCGAGCAAAAAGGTATCTCCGTTTATTTCGCTTTCGCTGAAAAACCAAGCCATGATGATCTCCTTGTATTGCAATTAATTACTTATGATGTTATACTGATTTATATTTTTATAGTGAGGTGCCGATATGGTTACGCTGACAGAACAGGATATTTACGAGCTTTTTCAAAAAAACAGCCTCGACCGCGACCGCATTGAGGAAGATGTGGTGGCAAAGCTGTCGGCGCTGGGGCTGAAGGCCGCCACAGCCGAAAGCTGCACGGGCGGACTGATAAGCGAACGCATAACGCGCGTAAGCGGCTCGAGCGCGGTGTTTGACTGCGGAGTGTGCTCGTATGCAAACTTTATAAAGGAAAAGGTTTTGGACGTGAGCTCCGAAACCCTTGCCGTGCTGGGCGCGGTGTCCGCCGAAACCTCGATTCAGATGGCGGAGGGCGTAAAAAAGCTTTCGGGCGCCGACATAGCGGTCAGCACCACGGGCATAGCGGGACCCACGGGCGGCACCGCCGAAAAGCCCGTCGGGCTGGTATATGTGGGCGTTTGCACCGCCGAAAAGGCGTATTCCGTCCGCCTTATGCTGGGCGGAAGCGAATCACAGCCCAATTCGCGCGAACAGATCCGCAGGCTCGCCTCCGACGCCGCCCTGTTTAACATATTGTCCGAGTGTTACGCCGCCGAAAAAGCCGGGGACTTACCTTGACACCGATCCTCTGAATTCGGACGGGGTCTTGCCTTCGACGCGCTTGAACACGCGCGAAAAGTAAAGCTGGTCTGAAAATCCCGAGCTGACCGCCACATCACGGATGGAGCGGTCGCTGTTTGCCAGCAAAATCTCTGCGTTATAGATGCGCCTGCGCACAAGATATTCCACAACCGTCATGTTGGTTTCTTTTTTGAACAGACGGTAAAGATATGTGCGGTCTATTTTAAGCTCTTTGGCTATGTCCGCAACGCCGAAATCGCTGTTCATAAAATTGCGGTCTATAAGCTCAAGCGCCGTGACGACGTAGTTTTCCGCCGCAACGTTTTTGCCGGGATGGTGCTCCATGTAATAAGACAGCAGGATTATCAGTCCGCCGCCCTGACGGTAACGCGTAAACGGGGTGTAGCCGTTCAACTGCGAGATAAAGTGAAAGCCCCGGATCAGCAGAGGCGAATCGATCCTTCCCGAAACGGGTCTTGCGGGCGAAAACGCCGTGCGGCTGAGCATTCCCACAAGGGCAACGCCGTTGAACGCCACGGCAAAGTAGCGAGCTCCGCTGTCGCTTATGAGCTCCAATGAAGAAAACGGATAGACAAGCGCCGAGCAATGCTCGCCCACGGAATATGCCTTTCCGTCTATTTCGACCCTCAGCTCTCCCGACAGCACATATATCAGCTTGTAATTATCGCTTCGCAAAAAAGGCAGGTCTCCGCGCGCGCCGCCGTCTATCAGACCATATGGCCTGCAAGTAATATCAATATTATTGTTTTCTCTCATTATCAGTCGCTCTCTCTGCAACAAAAGTCCATATAAAACCTGCATAAATACATAGCAATCGACGTTTTTAGCGGTTATACTAAATATATATTACATGATTTGTGTAATTTTTTCAATAGCGCAAGGAGTAAAAATTGAAAATGGATTATCAGTATAACGTGGCGAATTATGACAAAAACATACCCGCCGCCATCATGTATCTTGACCTTTCGTCTGACACACACAAGACAGAGCTGCAATGGCACCGCGAGCCCGAGATAGTGTATGTGCTTGAGGGCAGGGCGGAGTGCACGCGCAACGGAGCCTCTCAGATAGTTGAGCAGGGCGATTTTATTCTGTTCAACAGCGAGGACGTTCATCTTGTGCGATCCGCAGAGGGCAAATCGTGCAGGCTTTTGTGCATAAACTTTTCGTTTGAATACATCCGCATGTTCTGCAAGTCGGTTGACAGCGTTTTCTTCGACGTAAACGATTCTCCCGACGTTCGTCCGCAGCTGGCGCAGGTGCTGCAAAGCATTGCAGACACGGACAGAAGCGCGCCCTATGCGTCGCTTATGATCATAGCGCAGATCAACAGACTGTACTACATCATGCTGACGCGCTGCATGTGCTTCTGCCGCGCCGCCGCGTCGGTTATGCAGCCCAAGCGCGATTTTTCCTATGCAAAGACAGCCATCGCATACATCAACGAAAACTTCCGCCGCGAGATACCGCTTGACGAGATCTCTGCCGTGGTGAACCTTTCGCCGTCGTATTTTTCAAAATACTTCAAGAGCGTGACGCAGGTCAGCTTTTCCGAATATCTTGCGAACCTGCGCCTTGAAAACGCGGTTTCCGACATGCTGGAAAACAACGTGACGGTATCCACCGCCGCGCTTGAAAACGGCTTTGCAAACGTAAAATCGTTCATTACCCAATGCAAAAAGGTGTATGACTGCACGCCGGCACAGTACAGAAAAAAGCTGCTGAACAAGCCGGGAAAGAAAAAGAACTGAATATTTCAAATCAAACCAAAGGAGCCTGCATTGCGCAAGGCTCCTTTTATCGTTTTTCATTCTATTATCAAGCTCTTGATCTTATACACATCCCCGTCCATGACCTTGTAGGTGCTGCGCAGCCTGCCGGTTATCTCGGGCGAAATGCTCTGGTGGATGTATAGGCTGTCTATGCCGAAATCCGCCGCTCCGCCTATGTCGGATATAAAATCGTTGCCTATCATTATCGACTCGCTTTTGTCAAGCCCGTAGCGGTCGAACAACGCCCGATAGTAATGCGGGTCGGGCTTTGAGGTCTCCTCATCCGAGCTTATGCACACGCCGTCAAAGTATTTCATAAGCCCGAACATGTTCAGCTCGTTCTCGGTGAACACGCGCTGGGCGTTCGACAGCAGATATATCCTTTTGCCCTTGGCTTTAAGGGTATCGAGAAGGTCGGTCACTCCGTCATAGAGCTTTATGTACTTTGTTGAATAACAGCGGAACGCCTCGGCGGTAAACAAAATCAGCCGCTTGGCTGCCTTTACGCCCTTTTGAGTGTATAGCCGCCTGAAAACCTTTTCTATTTTGATGTCTATAACCGTAAACTCGGGGTGGCGGCGGCGAACCGCCGCTTTTTCTCGGTCAACAAGCCTGCCGTACTCACTTTGCAGCTCCTTGTAGGTATAGACGGCTCCGTGATAGGCGTAAAGCACCGCCATCTTCTTCCACAGCTGCGCGCTCCACTCGTTTGTGTTTATATCTATCAAGGTGCCGTAAAGGTCAAAAATGTAGTTTTTGTACATGTGATCACCGCTTTCCGTTTGATGATATTATTGTACCAATTATTTTGGGTAATTGCAATACCCGACAAAATATGATAAACTGTTTTTGAGGTGGTTTTATGACGAAGGCACAGATCGCTCTGGCGGCGGTAGAGGCTCTTAAAAAGGAGTATCCCGACGCCAAATGCTCGCTTACATACCAAACGCCGCTGCAGCTTCTTATAGCCACGCGGCTGTCGGCTCAATGCACCGACGCGCGCGTCAACCTTGTTACGCCCGCGCTGTTTGAGCGCTTTCCCGACGCGCAGGCGTTTGCCGCCGCGGAGTACGGCGAGGTGGCGGAATATATAAAAAGCTGCGGACTGTTCAAGACCAAGTCGCGCGACATCGTAGAGCTTTCCAAAAAGCTTTTGACGGACTTTGGCGGCGAGGTTCCCGACAACATCGACGACCTGACCACCCTGCCCGGCGTGGGCAGAAAAACCGCAAATCTTATATGCGGCGACGTATATGGCAAGCCCGCCGTGGTGGTGGATACGCATTGCATACGCATTACGACGCGGCTCGGTCTGCACAGACTCAGCGATCCCAAAAAGATAGAGGACGCGCTGAAAAAGCTGCTGCCGCCCGACGAAAGCAACGACTTTTGCCACAGGCTGGTTTTGCACGGACGCGCCGTGTGCACCGCAAGGTCGCCCAAATGCGGCGGCTGCTGCATGAACGGCTTTTGCCGCTTTGCAAAGGAGAATGTGCAATGAACGCCGTAGGGCTGCTTGCCATCGACCTTGACGGCACCGCCCTGCGCACCGACAACACGCTGTCCCCTGCCGTTGCGCGCGCGCTTATAGCAGCCTCGGAAAGCGGAATCACCGTTGCGGCGGCAAGCGGAAGACCATACCACTCAATGCCGAAGCAGCTTTTGCGCCTGGGCTGCATAGATTACGTGATAGCGTCAAACGGCGCGGCGATATATGACAGGCGCGGCAAAAGGATTTATGAGGACATGATGAACGAGGCGGATGTGCTCCGGCTTTTGGAGCTGACCGCCGGCGACGACCTTATCTGGGAGGCTTTTCTGAACGGCGCCACCTATACCGACAGCCGCTATCTTGCCGATCCGCTCGCCTACGGCTGCACCGAGGCATATATAGACTATGTTCGCGGCTCGCGCGGCGGACTGACGGACATGAGAAAGTACATTTACGACAACCGCAAAACGCTTGACAGCGTGGAGTATGTGTGCACGGACAAGGCTGTGAGAGAAAGCGTCCGCAAAAGGCTTGAGGATAACTTAGAGGGACTGTACATTACCTCATCCTCCGAGAACTTTGTTGAGTTTATGAACAAGACCGCCAACAAGAGCAACGCGGTAAAAAAGCTGTGCGCGACGCTGAACATAAAAACGCAAAACACCGCCGCCGCCGGAAACGCCGACAACGACGCCGACATGATAGCTCACGCGGGACTGGGAGCCGCCGTTGAGAACGCAAGCCCGCTGTGCAGAGCCGCTGCCGACGTGATCCTTCCGTCGAACGACGACGACGGAGTAGCGGAACTTGTGAGAATGATACTAAACTCTGTCGCCTAAAAACTAACGGTCGGGAAGAAGCTGTTTCTTCCCGACCGTGTTTTGTTGTGTTATCAGATCGTGCCGAATATTCTGTCGCCTGCGTCGCCCAGACCGGGGCAGATATAGGCGTTTTCGTTGAGGCAGCGGTCAAGGCTGCCCACATAAAGCTGAATGTCGGGATGAGCCTTCATCAAAGCGCTTACACCCTCGGGAGCTGCGATGACCGACATGAATTTTATTTTTTTGCCGCCGCGCGCCTTTATAAAATCGACTGCGGAAACGGCAGAGCCGCCCGTGGCAAGCATGGGATCGACCACGATTATCTGACGCTCCTCGATCGAGTCGGGCAGCTTGCAGTAGTATTCGTGGGGCAGATGGGTCTCGGGATCGCGGTAAAGACCGATGTGTCCCACCTTTGCGGAGGGGATCAAAGCCAGAATACCGCCGACCATTCCCAGTCCTGCTCTGAGTATGGGCACTACCGCCGGTTTTTTGCCGTTCAGCACGGGCTGAACCGTTTTTTCTATGGGGGTGGTCACCTCAATGTCGGCGGTGGGCAGGTCGGCAAGAGCCTCGTAGCCCATGAGCATGGCTATCTCTTCAATCAGCTTTCTGAATTCGCTTGTACCCGTTGAGCTTTTGCGCAGCAGGGTGATCTTGTGTTTTATGAGCGGATGGGTCATGTATGATACTGACATTTTGACTTCCTCCTGTTGCCTTTATAATGTACGCAAAAATTCCGTTATTTTTTCAAACTGCATGGAGTGCGACGCCTTTACAAGCACCGTGTCGCCGTCCTGCAAAAGCTCCGGCAGCGCCGCCTTTGCCTGCTCTATGTCCTCAAACCAAGCTCCGTTTGCGCCTGACGCAAGCTCCTTGGCAAGAGGTCCCACGGCTATTACGGCGTCAACCCCCAGCTCCTTTGCATAAGCGCCCGTGTCGTAGTGAAGCGCAAGCTCGTTTGCGCCCAGCTCCTTCATGTCGCCCAAAACAGCGACGCGCCTGCCGTCAAAATTCATAAGCGTGTCGAGCGACGCCCTTACCGAGGTCGGGTTTGCGTTGTAGCAGTCGTCTATGATGCGCAGCCTGCCCGTGTTTATAACGTTTGCGCGGCTGCCCACGGTTTTGTAGGCTTCAACTCCGCGCCTGAGCTCGTCGTTGTCAAGCCCCAGCAGTCTTCCCACGGCGACCGCGGCAAGCGCGTTTGTCACCATATAGCTGCCTATGGCGGGGATGGTGACGTCGAGCCGTTCGCCGTCAAAGCAGAGCGTGCAGCTTACGCCGCCCTCGCCGTTGTTCTGTATGTTTTCGGCGCGGTAGCGGTTACCCTCGCCCAGACCGAAGAATATCGGCTTTGTGCCGCCGACGGAAGTTACCGTGCTCAGCTTGTCGTCGTCGCCGTTGAGCACGAACGCCGCGCCGCTTTGGGCGTGAGAGAACATCTCGGTTTTTGCCCTGAGCACTCCGTCGCGGTCGCCGAGGTTTTCAAGGTGACAGCAGCCTATGACGGTGAGCACGCACACGGTGGGCTTTACCATGCGCGACAGGCGGGTCATCTCGCCAAAGCCCGAAATGCCCATTTCTATAACGGCCGCCTCGGCGTCCTCGGGCATTGACAAAAGCGTGAGCGGAACGCCCAGCTCGTTGTTGAGGTTGCCCTGCGTTTTGTGGGTCTTGTATTTTTGAGAAAGCACGGCGTAAAGCATTTCCTTTGTCGAGGTCTTGCCCACGCTGCCCGACACGCCCACAACGGGAATGTCGAACTTTTCGCGGTACGCCCTGCCTATCTCCTTTACCGCATCGAGCGTTGAGGGAACGAGGATATACGGCTTTTTTGCCTTGGGCGCGCGCTCGCACACGGCGCACACGGCGCCGCTGTCGTAGCATTTTTCAATGTATTCGTGACCGTCGGCGCGTTCGCCCTTTATCGCCAGAAACAGCGATCCGGGCTTTATCTGACGGCTGTCGCGCTCAACCGAGGTTATCGTCAGTTGCTCTTCCGCGTCGCCGCAAACAAGGGTTCCTCCGCACGCGGCGGCTATCTCTTTGAGGGTAAAGGGTTTCATATGGCTTCCTTACTGTGTTTTCTGTATTTTTCAAGCGAGATCTCTATGATTTTTTCGCACAGATCCGCATAGCTCACGCCCTCTGCCGCCGCCTCCTGAGGAAGCAGGCTGGTGGGGGTCATGCCCGGAAGCGTGTTTGCCTCGAGGCAGTAGGCGTTGTTTTTTTCGTCGAGTATAAAATCCATGCGGGCATAGCTTTCAAGATGAAGCGCCTTGTACGCCTCAAGCGCCGCGCCGCGCATTATTCTGTCCTGAACCGCGGTTATGTCGGCAGGGCAAACATCCCTTGCCGCGCCCGCCTGATATTTGGTTTCGTAGTCGTAAAAGCCCTCGTTGGGGATTATCTCGATCGGAGGCAGGGCGTGACCGCCCACAACGCCCACCGAAAACTCTCTGCCTTCAACATACTGCTCAACAACTATCTCGTGCTCACCGTAGGAGAACGCCTCTCTTACCGACGCGGCGTACTCCTCCGTGTTGCGGGCTATGGTTATGCCCACGCTGGAGCCGCCCGAGCAGGGCTTTACAACGCACGGAAAGCTGCTCCATTGCGACGCCTCTGCCGGCGACTTGAATATATCTCCGTCGGGAGTGAGCACCTTTGCCTGCCTGAGCACGCTTTTGGTGATGCCCTTGTGCATGGCGAGAGCCGAGCCAAGATAGCCCGTGCCCGTGTATTTTAGGCCGAGCAGGTCAAAAAGCGCCTGTATCTGGCCGTTTTCGCCCTCGCCGCCGTGAAGCGCCAAAAAGGTGATGTCGGCGCAGGCGCAGATATCGACCACATGCTCGCCCACAAATCTTTGCGACTTGTCTCTGCGGTTCTCCCTTATGTCGTCGATGTCGGATATGGTTTTGCCGACCTTTGCGCTGTCGGCAAAGCTGTAGTTTTGCTTGAACAGCTCGTCAACATCAAGAATATCCTGCTCATAGCCCGTAAACACGTCGAGCATGACCACCTGATGACCTTTTTCTCTGAGCGCGGCGGAAACCAACAGTCCCGAGGAGATGGAAACATCGCGTTCGGTGCTGGTGCCGCCTGCCAAAACAACTATTCTCATAATACCGTTCCCCTTGTATCAAAACATAAATCCGTTGTAGCCCCAGTAGGCGACCTCTTCATATTTTACATAGCAGCAGTCGCCGGGCACGTCCGCCTCGTCCTGCATTATGTTGCAGATGGCGGCGGTAAGCTCCCCATAGGCTCTTTTGTCGGCTTTGCCGAATATTTTTACCTCGACCATGGCAAGGTTGAGGTCGGCGTCGCGGTGAAACATCATGTCCGCCTCATCGTCAACCGAAACCATAAGATAGCTTGCGCTCTTGCCCGGAATAAGGCCGATAACGTCGGATATTCTCGACATAATGTTTCTTTTGTGCTTTTTATCGATTTTTGCAGAGGTTTTAACATTTATATAAGGCATAACGGGTTTTATTCTCCTTTGATATATATTCGCTGTTCACGCTTTATTATAATATCAACAGTAAAATATTTCAAGCTATTTATTGTGATTCGGCGCGAAAATGTGTTATTATTTTCGGGCATACACATTGTTGCCCAGACAGTCGATCGCCACTATGCACGGAAAATCCTTTACCGTATAGCGTCTTACCGCCTCGGCGCCCAGATCCTCATAGCAGATTATCTCCTCGGCGGTTATGCTTTTGGCTATGACAGCGGCGGCTCCGCCTATCGCGGCAAAATACACCGCCTTGTTTTTTACGATGGCTTCTATGACCTCGGGGCTGCGTGCGCCCTTTCCTATCATGCCCTTCATGCCCAGATCGAGCAGGGCGGGGGTGAATTTGTCCATGCGGTAGCTTGAGGTGGGGCCTGCGGGACCCACGGCATAGCCGGGCTTTGCCGGAGCGGGGCCGACATAATAGATGATCTCGCCTTTTAAATCCACGGGGAGCGGCGCGCCTTGTTCTATCAGCTCATACAGGCGCTTGTGCGCGGCGTCTCTGCCCGTGAGTATTGTGCCCGTGAGCAGCACGCTGTCGCCTGCCCTGAGGTCTTGAATGTCGTTGTCGGTGATGGGAAGCTGTATTCTCTTTGCCATGACGTCCTCCTATATCTCGGTGCAGGCGTGTCGCGCCGCGTGACAGCAGATGTTTACCGCCACGGGCATACCCGCAATGTGGGTGGGCGAGGTTTCGATGTTCACGCCCAATGCCGACGTGTCGCCGCCCAGACCCGCGGGGCCGAAGCCCATTTTGTTTATCTCGGCAAGAAGCTCGTCCTCAAGAGCCGCGTAGCGTTCGTCGCCGTTTTTTGTGTTTATCGGGCGGAAGGTCGCCTTTTTGGCAAGCTGGGCGGCGCGCTCAAAGGTGCCGCCTATGCCCACGCCCACCACGATTGGCGGACACGGGTTGGGACCCGCCGCGCGGACGGTGTCGAGTATGAATTTTTTAACGCCCTCGACCCCGTATGCCGGCGTGAGCATTTTTATCGCGGACATGTTCTCGCTGCCGAAGCCCTTGCCGCCCGCGGTTATTTTTATTTTGTCGCCCGCGACTATTTTTGTGTGTATTATCGCGGGAGTGTTGTCGCGCGTATTGACGCGGTCAAACACGGGGTCATCTACAACGCTCTTGCGCAGGTATCCGTCGCGGTACGCCTCTCTTACGCCACGCTGCACGGCGTCCTCAAAGCTTTCGCCGCTTATGCACACCCGGTCGCCGTATTCGACAAACAGCACCGCCATGCCGGTATCCTGACACATGGCTATTTCCTCGCGGGCGGCAAGCCTGTCGTTTTCGATTATGGTATCGAGCACGCTTTTGCCCACGGGCGAGCTTTCGCTCTGCCGCGCCGCTTCAAGCGCGTCCATGATGTCCTCTCCTATAAAGTAGTTGCAGTCCGTAAACAGCTTTTTGACTGCGGCGGTTACTTCTGCCGAGTCGATCTCTCTGATTTGCATGGCCGGCTCCTTTCGGGTTTTTTTAATGCTTTCGGTTTATGCTTTCGGTTTATAATATTATAAAACTTTTTTTGGGGTATTTCAATACGCATTTTTTTGTGGTATAATCCTGATTAAAGGCACATAAAGCAACACAAACACAAAGGACTGATAAACATGAGCAAAATACTGGTTGTTGACGACGAGTTCCGCATTCGTCAGATCATACGCAAATACGCCGAATTTGAAGGCTACGAGGTTGAGGAAGCCGTTGACGGCATGCAGGCGATAGAGATATGCCGCAAAAAAGAATTCGACCTTATCATCATGGACGTTATGATGCCCGAGCTTGACGGCTTTTCGGCATGCCGCGAGATACGCAAGTTCCGCGACACGCCCATAATAATGCTGTCGGCAAGGGGCGAGGAATACGACAAGATACACGGCTTTGAGCTGGGCAGCGACGATTATGTTGTAAAGCCGTTTTCGCCAAAGGAGCTTATGATGCGCGTGGGCGCTGTAATAAAGCGCTCGGGTCAGCCCGGTCAGGGTCAGAAAAAGGACGTGTTCACCTACAAGGGGCTCGAGGTCGATTTTTCCGCGCGCACCGTTACCATAGACGGCAAGCGCGCCGAAATGACCCCCAAGGAGTACGACCTGTTCTTTTACATGGTGCGCAACAAGGGCATCGCCCTAACGCGCGAAAGCCTGATAAGCGAGGTGTGGGGCTACGACTTCTTCGGCGACGAGCGCACGCTTGACACGCACATAAAGCTGCTGCGCAAAAGCCTGGGACCCTACAGCAAATGCATCGTCACGCTGAGGGGGGTCGGATACCGGTTTGAAACGGTTTAACAGAAAATTCATTCCGCTGCGCCTGAAGCTCTGGGGCTATTTTATGGCGTTCGGCTTTATAATCCTTTTGGTGCTGTGGGTGTTTCAGTCGTTTTTTCTGACGCCCATATACACGGCTTCAAAGTCGCGCGCGGTGCAAAGCAGCGCGCAGAAGATCTCGCGCGCCGTAGAGCAGAACAAAAACGTGTGGGCTACCATAGACAACGTGGCAAGCAAAAACTCGCTTTCGGTGTATCTGTACAACGTGGGCATAGGGCTGCCGCAGATGTACAAGGCGTGCTCCTATGAAAACCCCGCCGTAAAGCTGAACCTCGAATATGAGGAGATACTCAGCTACTATGAAAAGACCGTTGACAACGGCGGCGCCTACAACGCGGTGGATTCCAACGACATTGACGACGCGGTGAAGCAGAAGCTTGAGATGCTGCAGCAAAACGCCAGCGCCGACAGCGTTCCGGCGCAGATCCATCAGTCGAACGTGGAGTACAACGAAAGCATGGTCTATACCGAGATAATCACCCGCCGCGACGGAAGAGAGACCCTGCTGATAATAACCTCCTCGATAACTCCCGTCAAGGCGACGGTCGAGATCATCAAGACCCAGCTTATTTTGGTGTCGCTGGTGTTCGTCATTCTTTCGGTCATCTTCTCGGTAATAGCGAGCCGCAAAATAGCAAAGCCCATTTCAAACACCAACAAGGCGGCAAAGGAGCTCGCAAAGAAAAACTACGACACCGAGTTCAACGCCGTGGGCTATCTTGAGGTGGAGGAGCTGAACGAAACGCTCAACTACGCCAAAACCGAGCTTGCCGCAACCGAAAAGCTTCAGCGCGAGCTTATCGCCAACATCTCGCACGACCTGCGCACTCCGCTCACCATGATAACAGGCTACGGCGAGGTGATGCGCGACCTGCCCGGCGAGAATACACCCGAAAACATTCAGATAATCATAGACGAGGCAACGCGCCTTTCCACGCTTGTAAACGATCTGCTCGACCTGTCAAAGCTGCAATCTGGAGCCTTGCAGGCAGAGAAAAAGACCTTCTGCCTGACCGACAGCATAAGCGCCATTTTTGAGCGCTATCAAAAGCTTATCGAGCAGGACGGCTTCAACATAACCTTTGACAGCGGCGAGGACGTGTATATCAACGCCGACGAGCTGAGGATATCTCAGGTGTTGTACAACCTTATAAACAACGCCGTCAACCACGCCGGAGCGGACAAAACCGTAATCGTCACCCAGACCGCAAAGGACAGGCGCGTCAGAATAGAGGTGACCGACCACGGCGAGGGCATACCTGCCGACAAGCTCCCCTACATCTGGGACAGATACTACAAGGTGGATAAGGAGCACAAGCGCGGCGTTATCGGCTCGGGTCTGGGCTTGTCCATAGTCAAAACCATACTTGACGAGCACAACGCCCGGTACGGCGTTCGCAGCACCGTCGGCAAGGGCAGCACCTTCTGGTTTGAGCTTGCCGCCGAAAGCATAAGGAAGCGCAAAAAGAACAACGAAACGGAATGATCCGAAAACGGAACGCGGAGAGCGGCAGCCCTTCGCGTTCTTTTTGTACCGAATACCTGCCGTAACCGACCGTTCACCGAAATTTTGTGACAAATCCGAAAAAATGTGCTACAATACAGACATTGGAGGCGAGGCAATGATTTTCAGGCTATTGATCGAGCCGGAAGCCGAGGAGTATCTGGAGGCTTCGGTTCACGCGGACTGCGAATTTGTAAAAAAGGCAAAGGAGCTTGTAAGTGAGTACAACGGCGAGGACGGGCTGCTCGCCTATGCCGGGGACGACAGAAAGCTTCTCTCGCCGTCCGAGATAGAGTGTGTGACCGTGAACGACGGCAAAACCGAGGCGTTCACCGTCACGGGCGAGAGCTTCCGCCTTAAAAAACGGCTTTATGAGCTTGAACAGTCGCTGCCCTCGCATTTTATTAAAATAAACAAAAGCTGCATTGCCAACAAAAGCCGTATAGAGCGGTTTTCGGCGGCGTTTTCGGGTGCGGTCAACGTGGTTTTCAAAAGCGGCAGAACAGATTATGTGTCGCGCCGCTGCTTTGCCCGTATAAAAAAGGAGTTGAAATCAAAATGAAAGATTTTGTCAAGGAGTTTGCAAGGCGCGGACTTATGTTATGCGGAGGCGGTCCGCTTGTGCTGGCGATAGTGTATCTGTGCATTAACGCGTCGGGTCAGGTCGGCTCGTTGAGCGTGGTGCGGATAGTGACCGAAATACTCTCGTCCATGCTGCTGGCGTTCATCGCGGCGGGAATCACCGCGGTCTATACCGTCGAAAAGCTGCAACTGCCCGTGGCAGGGCTTATCCACGGCTCGGTTATGCTGGCGGATTATCTTTTGATCTATCTGATAAACGGCTGGATACCCTTCAGGCCCGCAGCGGTGGCGCTGTTCGTGCTGATTTACGCGGTGTGCTTCATCATAATATTTTTGATAGTGAGAAAATTGATACAAATACAGATAAACAGGCTAAACAGGCAAATGCAACAGGAGGGAATGCTATGAACGCGATAGAAACAAAGGATCTTACAAAACGGTACAAGGACAAAACCGCTGTGGATAAGCTTTGTCTCACCGTGCGCGAGGGCGAGCTGTACGGCTTGCTGGGCGTGAACGGCGCCGGAAAATCAACCACCATAAAAATGCTTTCGACCCTTACGCGGCCTACGGGCGGCAGCGCCCGGGTGCTGGGCTTTGACATCGTAAAGGAAGCCGGCAAAGTGAAGGAGCTGATAAACGTATCTCCGCAGGAAACAGCCGTCGCAGCAAAGCTGAGCGTGCGTGAAAACCTGGAATTTACGGCAAAAATTTACGGTTCGGGCGGAGCAGAGGCGCGCGAAAGGGCGCAAAGCATGCTTGAAAGGCTCGATATGACCGAAACAGCCCGTCAAAAGGCAGGCACCCTGTCGGGCGGCTGGCAGCGCAGGCTGAGCATAGCCATGGCGCTTATCTCAAACCCGAGGCTGCTGTTTCTGGACGAGCCCACGCTCGGGCTTGACGTGCTGGCGCGCCGCGAGCTGTGGAGCGTAATAGAAAAGCTTAAGGGCGACGTCACGATAATACTGACCACCCATTATCTGGAGGAAGCCGAGGCTCTTTGCGACCGTATCGGCATAATGGCAAGGGCAAGGCTTAAGGCGGAGGGCACCGCGGCGGAGCTTAAGGAGCTTGCCGACACCGACGACTTTGAGGAAGCGTTTATTCGCATAGCGGAGGGATCAAAATGAGAACAGCTGTATTTGCTTCAAGAAACACAAAAGAGATTCTGCGGGACCCGGCAACGCTGATATTCGGGCTTGGCTTTCCGCTGGTGCTTATGGTGCTGCTGTCGGCGATAAACGCGGCTATTCCCAAGGAAGCCGGCATGAAGCTGTTTGAGATAAGCAACCTTGCGCCGGGGCTTTCGGTGTTTGGGCTCAGCTTTTTCTCGCTGTTTTCGTCAATGCTGATTGCCAAGGACAGAACCTCAAGCTTTATGCTGCGCCTGTTCACCTCGCCCATGAAGCCGCACGACTTCATTTTGGGCTATACCCTGCCCATGCTGCCCATGGCGGTGGCTCAGTCGGCGGTATGCTATGCGGCGGCAATGATATACGGCTTGCCTTTCAACGCGGGAGTAATAGCCGCCTTGTTTGTCAACCTGCCCATAGCCGCGGTGTTTATCGCGCTGGGGCTGCTGTTCGGCTCGGTGCTCAGCGAAAAGGCCGTGGGCGGAATATGCGGTGCTCTGCTGACAAACCTGTCGGCATGGTTTTCAAACATCTGGTTCGACACCTCGCTTATCGGCGGCTGGTTCAAGACGCTGACCGACGTTTTGCCGTTTTCTCACGCGGTAAACGCCGCAAGAGCAGCGGCGTCGGGAAGCTTCGGCGATATTTTCCCCGACCTTTGGTGGGTGATAGGCTATGCCGCGGTACTTTTGGCGGCAGCGGTGATCGTGTTTAATATCAGGATAAAAAAGAGTTGATAAAACCGGGAAGAAGGCTTTGTGCCCTCTTCCCGGTTTGTTGCTTTTGTATTTGGTTTTATCCCAGCACAACGTCATATTCCGCAAGATGTTTTTGCAGTTGGGTGACGTCGTTTATATCAACGGCTCCGTCGCCGTTTGCGTCGGCGGCGTACTGCTGCTCTATGGTAAAGCCCTCAAAGCCCGCGAGGCAGCGCTGTATTTTTGAAATATCCTTTACGCCCAAAACATTGTCGCGGTCGGTGTCGCCCACGGTCTCGCCGTCTATGCAGACAAAGCTAAGCCCGTTGCTGTCGGCGTACTGCCGCGCGCAGGAGCCGTCGGAGCCTATAACGGTCAGGTCGCGGCAGCCCGCAAAGGTGTTGTCGTTTATATAGCTTAGGTTCGCGGGAAGCACCACCCTGCTCAGGTTGAGGCAGTTTTCAAACACGCCGTAGCCCACGCTTTCGCTGCTGCCGAGCGAGCCCACGCCCTTGGGAATGTTGAGGCTCGTAAGGCTGCGGCAGTTGGTAAATGCCTCCTCGCCGATAGCCGTTACCGTGCGCGGAATGGCAAGGCTTTTAAGCCTGCGGCAGTCGTAAAACGCCTCGTCGCCGATCGTTTCAAGCTGATTGCCGAGCGTGATATTCTCCAAGTACAGGCACTTTTCAAAGGCGTTTGCGCCTATGGCTTTTACGCCGCTGCCCATGGTCACGGTTTTAAGCTCCACGCAGTTGTAAAAAGCGCCCTTGGGAATCTCGGTAACGCTGTCGGGGATAGAAACGGATTTAATGCTTTTGTTGTACGCAAAAAGCCAGCTGTCAAGCGCGGTGACGGGCTTGCCTGCAAAGGTATCGGGAATTATTACGTTGGTCTTGTTTTCGGGATAAGCCGTAAGACGGTAGGCGCTGCCGCCGTCAATGCCTTCATAAACAGCAACGGGAATAGCCTCAGCCTTGGCATAGCGTTCGCCTACGGAATCCGCCTCGCAGGAAATCACCAAGTCAGCGTTTGTGCAGCCTGTAAGGACATCTTCTCCCATGCTCGTAACGCTTCCGGGAATCGAAAGGCTTGTCAATCCAGTGCAGCCGAAAAACGCATAACCACCAATGCCGGTCACGCTGTCGGGTATGGTGACGCTTGTCAGTCCGGTGCAGCCGCGAAACGCATAATAGCCAATGCTCGTCACGCTGTCGGGAATAGTTACGCTTGTCAGTCCGGTACAGCCGGAAAACGTCTGATAGCCAATGCTCGTCAAGCTATTTCCTATACTAACGCTTGTCAGTCCGGTGCAGCCGTAGAACGCAGAACCGCCAATGCTCGTTACGCTGTTGCCAATGGTGACACTTGTCAGTCCCGTACAGCCGGAGAACGCATAATCTCCAATGCTCGTCACGCTGTCGGGGATGGTAACGCTTGTCAGTCCGGTGCAGCCGTAAAACGCAAAATCGCCAATATTCGTCACGCCGTCTTGGATAATGACCGAAGTTATATTATATCCCCATGGCGCTGTTGTTTTATAATCATATGAACCGGACACATACACTTGCTTATACTCATAATTACTCATTGCACCATTTCCGCTGATTGTCAGCACGCCGTTTGAACACCACCATACGCAGTTATCGGTCATGCCTCCTGACACTCGTGTGTTTGTAAATGCATCCTCACCGATATTCGTCACGCTGTCGGGTATAGTTATGCTAATCAGATCGGTACAGCCGTAAAACGCAGAATTGCCAATGCTCGTTACGCTGTCGGGGATGGTGACACTTGTAAGTCCGGTGCAGTAGGAAAGCGCATAATTGCCAATGCTCGTTACGCTGTCGGGAATTATCGGGTCAGTAACAAGCTCATTATTCAAATATAAGTTGTGAGCATAAATAAGCGGATTGGAATCTGTGTCATGAAAGTCAATTTCACACCATGCTGCAAGATCGGTAATAAAAACGCTTGTAAGCCCGGTGCAGCCCTCAAACGCAGAATTGCCTATGCTCGTCACGCTGTTGCCGATGGTAACGCTTGTCAGCCCCTTGCAGCCGGAAAACGCATAATTGCCAATGCTCGTCACGCTGTCGGGGATCACCGTATTTTGACAACCAAAAACTAATTCATTGTTGGCAGTACAGATAATAGCATTACAATTATTCCGACTATCATACACAGTATTGTTATCATTAACAGAGATGTTTGTCAATCCCGTACAGCCGTAAAACGCTCTCCCGCCAATGCTCGTCACGCCGTTGCCAATGGTGACACTTGTCAGTCCCGTGCAGCCCTCAAACGCAGAATTGCCAATGCTTGTCACGCCGTCTTGGATAATGACCGAAGTTATATTATATCCCCATGGCGCTATTGTTTTATAATAATATGAACCGGACACATACACTCGATCAGACTCATAACTCCTCATCGCACCGTTGCCGCTGATTGTCAGCACGCCGTCATCATCAAGCGACCATGTGCAATCGCCGGTGGTGCCGCTTGCAGCGCCGGCGGTTTCCTGCCGTGTTTCGGCTGCCGTTGCCGAAAACGGCAGGGCAGTAAATACGCTCAGCGACAAGCATAAACACAACAGAACTGATAATGCTTTTTTCATTGTGATTCCTCCCCGTATAAAATAAAAATGCGTGACCCAAGCGAGCCACGCAGAAAAACACACGGCTCTGCTTTGCTGCGACACAAACTAAACATCCTTACAAGTATGCTTATCAGAGCGTGTATTTTTACCGAGGTAAAAATCCGCCCTTGTAAGGAAAAATATTCAGTTTGTGCCGCACCTTTATCATACCATATTATACAATCTCGTGCAATCCAAAAATATCCGCGCTGTTTTGGCAATATTGCACATAAGAGTTGGGCGGAAGCTCGGTTATCGCAGAAAAAGGTGTCAGCGACAGCTGACGGAGGGGTCGAAAACCTTTCTGTTCTTTGTCGGTTTTTGGTAATTGCCAAGCGTCTCCGACCCCTCAGTCGCCTTACGGCGACAGCTCCCCTTAGCGCAGGGGAGCCTAACGCGCTGTCAAAAAAACGTTAAGTTGACAACATTGCCTGTCAGTAGGATTTCGCACGGGTGCGACCCTGCGATTGTCAGGAAGCTTTTCCGTGAATGTCATCCCAAGCCTCTGCATTTTTGCCAAAATGTTTTCGTGAAATGCCGCTGTTGGCTGAAAAATGCAGAAAATTCAAAAATCAACGGATTACAGCAAAAAAATTGTTGCCAAGCAGGGCATGATTTGATATAATAAAGGTTAAATTAAAACGATAGGGAGATGGAGGAGTATTATGCTGAACACAGATTTCAATGCTAAATTCGGCAAGGAGGGACTGACGTTTGACGACGTCCTTCTTATTCCGGGCGAATCACACGTGGAGCCCAAAAACGTGACGGTGGAAACTCACCTCACAAAAACCATCAAGCTGAACACCCCGCTTATGACCGCCGCTATGGACACCGTTACCGAAACCGCCATGGCGATCGCGATAGCGCGCGAGGGCGGCGTGGGTATCATTCACAAAAACATGTCGATAACCAAGCAGTCCGACATGGTTGACAGGGTAAAAAGAAGCGAGAACGGCGTTATTGTCAATCCGTTTTTCCTTTCGCCCGAAAACACCGTGCGCGACGCCGACGCCCTGATGGGCAAGTACAAGATATCGGGCGTGCCCATTTGCCGCGACGGCAAGCTGATGGGCATTATTACCAACCGCGACCTGCGCTTTATGACCCCCGAGGACTTTGCGCAGCCCATTTCGGCGGTGATGACCCACGAGCACCTTGTTACCGCTCCCGTGGGCACCACCATGCCCGAAGCACAGGAAATACTGAGAAGGCATAAAATAGAAAAGCTCCCCATCGTGAGCAGCGACGGCGTCCTTAAGGGTCTTATCACCATTAAGGATATTGAAAAAAGCGTGCAGTACCCCCACTCGGCGCGCGACGACAAGGGCAGGCTGCTGTGCGGCGCAGCCATAGGCGCCACAGCCGACGTGCTTGAGCGCGTTGCGGCTCTTATCGAGGCAGGCGTTGACGTGGTTGTGCTCGACTCTGCCCACGGCCACAACTCAAATGTTATAAACTCTGTTGCGCGCGTTAAAAAGGCGTATCCCGACCTTCCGCTTGTGGCAGGCAACATAGCCACCGCCGAGGCGGCAAAGGCTCTTATAGACGCGGGCGCAGACGCCGTTAAGGTTGGCATAGGCCCCGGCTCCATCTGCACCACAAGAATAGTTGCCGGCATCGGCGTTCCGCAGATAACCGCCATTTATGACGCGGCGTGCGAGGCGTCAAAGTACGGTATTCCCGTTATTGCCGACGGCGGCATAAAGTACAGCGGCGACATAGTAAAGGCTCTTGCGGCGGGCGGCAGCGTTGTTATGGTCGGCTCGCTTGTTGCGGGCTGCGAGGAAAGCCCCGGCGAAAAAGAGATTTATCAGGGTCGCCAGTTCAAGGTGTACCGCGGCATGGGCAGCCTTGGCGCCATGGGCAAGGGCAGCGCCGACAGATACTTCCAGGCGAGCAACCGCAAGTTTGTGCCCGAGGGCGTAGAGGGCAGGGTGCCCTACAAGGGACTGCTGTCCGACACCGTGTATCAGCTTATGGGCGGCCTTAAGGCAGGCATGGGCTACACCGGCTGCGCCGACATTGCCGAGCTGCACGAAAAGGCTCACTTTGTGCGCATTTCGGGAGCGGGTCTGAGAGAAAGCCATCCCCACGATATTCAGATCACCAAGGAAGCGCCCAACTATTCCTACAACGGATAAGCAATTCTTAAACCAAACCGCGGGGAAACAGGAGCCGGCAAAGGCTCTGTTTCCCCTTTTTTGCCGCTGCAAGGCGCGGCGAAAGGAGGCAGGCATGAACGTAAACAAAAGACCTCTTAAAAAAAGCATATTGCTGGGCTTTGCCATCACCTTTTTTATTCTGTGCGTGGTGCTCACCGTCACCAACTACCTTAACTACAGCGGAATGCTTTACGTTCAGTACAAGGATCACATAAAAAACGTCATCTCAAGCACCGTATGCGACATTGATGTTGACGACCTGGAGGAGTGCATCGCCACGGGCGTTGAATCGCCCAAGTATCACGAGCTTCAGGAAGGACTTGACAAGCGCAAGGACAACACCGACGTCCACTTTATTTACATCATCATTCCCCTCAACACAAACGACACAGACAATATCCAAAACGTCATTGCCGCAGTGAGCAGCGAGGAGTACGAGGAAAACCCCGAGTATCCGGTAAAGCTCAATTCGCTCACCGGCGACTCTTATTCCCCTTCGGTCGCTCAAAAATATCTTGACGCATATCACAGGGACGAACTGTCGTATTTTGAGAATACCACCGAGCGGGGCAACGACCTTACGGGTCTGCAGCCGCTGTATGACTCGGAGGGCAACAGGGTGGCTGCGCTTTGCGTAGATATCGACGCCCACGAGATACACAACCTGCTGCTTAAGCATTCGCTTATCACCGTGGCGATAACGCTTATCGCGGGCGTTATTTCGGCGCTGCTGTTCCTGCTTTGGGCAAACCGCAACGTTGTAAAGCCCATTGAGGAGCTTGAAAAAAGCGTTTCGGACTACATGGCAAACGGGCTGAACAGCCAGGATCCCGATTCGCTGATTTTTGCCATGCCCGAGATCAACTGCAAGAACGAGGTTGAGTCGCTCGCGCACAAAATAGTGCTTATGAGCGAGGCTCTTAAGGTCACCGTAAGCAACATGCTCAACACCGAGCAGCAGCTTGTGCATATGAGCATCATCGCCCACAAGGACAGCCTGACTCAGGTCGGCAACAAGGCGGCTTACAAGGATTATGTCAAAGACCTGCAAAAGGAAATAAACAGCGGCGACGCCGAGTTTGCCGTTGTTATGGCGGACGTAAACCGCCTTAAGCAGATAAACGACAGCTACGGCCACGAAAAGGGAGACATATACATCAAAAGGTGCTGCAAAATAATCTGCGACACTTATCAGCACTCGCCCGTTTTCCGCGTGGGCGGCGACGAATTTGTTGTTATACTCAGGGACAGAGATTACGAAAGGCGCGACGAGCTTTTGAAAAAGGCGCGCAGCGAATTTGACCGTGCAACGGCAGGCGACCCCGACAAGCCGTGGAAGAACTGCTCGATGGCTGTCGGCATGGCGGTGTTTGACAAAAGCAAGGACAAAAACACCCAGGCGGTGCTCAGCCGCGCCGATAAAAAGATGTACGAATCCAAAAACGCCATGCACAAAAAGAGCCGCAAGGGCGCAAAAAGAACCTGACGCCCCGAACCCCGAACATAAACCGATAAACCGAAAGGCTCCCGACCGTTTTGCGGAAGGGAGCTTTTGTCGCAAACAACAGAAAATTTCCAACAAAAATTATTGCAATCCGCCGATATTTGTGTTATAGTTTATTGTAGCAAAGGCGTCAGGGACGCTTTGATAAGGAGTTTTGAATATGTACAGACTTGGCATTGATTTGGGCGGCACCAACATAGTAGCAGGTGTTGTCGATGAGGAATACAAAATAGTGGCAAAGGCTTCGTGCAAAACGGCTGTTCCGCGCCCCGAAAGCGAGATTTGCGACAGCATGGCAGAGGTTGCCAAAAAGGCGGTTGAAAAGGCGAATATCTCGATGGACGACGTTGAGAGCATCGGCATAGGCGTTCCCGGCGCGGTCAACCCCAAAACAGGCGTTATCGAGTATTCGGCAAACCTGTTCTTCCACAACTGGGAAATTGTTAAGATGATGCGCGAGCGTCTTGGCAAAAAGGTGATAATCGAAAACGACGCCAACGCCGCGGCATTGGGCGAATTTTTGGCAGGCAGCGCCAAGGGCGCAAAGAACGCCGTTGCCATAACGCTCGGCACGGGCATAGGCGGCGGAATCATCATAAACGGCAAGATATACAGCGGCTCAAACTATGCCGGCGCAGAGCTGGGTCACATGGTAATAGTAAAGGACGGCAAGGAGTGCGCCTGCGGCAGAAAGGGCTGCTGGGAGACCTACGCCTCTGCCACGGGGCTTATCAACATGACAAAGCAGAAGATACTGTCCGAAAAGCTCGATTTCAGTTACATGCTCAAGCTTTGCGACGGCGACATCAACAAGGTGAACGGCAAGACCGCCTTTGACGCCATGGCTGACGGCGACCCGGCCGCAAAGGAAGTTGTCGATGAGTTTGTGGGCTATCTCGCCACGGGAATCGTAAACATAATAAACATCTTCCAGCCCGACGTGCTGTGCGTGGGCGGCGGCGTTTCCAACCAGGGCGAAAACCTGCTGGGACCCGTTCGCGCGTTTGTTGAAAGGGAGCGTTACACCAAGCACAACGACAAGCAGACCGTGATCTGCAAGGCGAGCCTGGGCAACGATGCAGGCATCATCGGCGCTGCGTTCCTCGACTGACGCGGATAAACAAAAGCACGGGCAGAAGGTCGGCGGCGGCGGACTTTCTGCCTTTTTTCGGAGGTTAATATGAGCACGGTTGAACAACTGCAGGAAGTAACAGACAAAAGCAGCCGCATAGTTTTCTTCGGCGGAGCCGGAGTGAGCACCGAAAGCGGTATTCCGGACTTTCGCAGCGTTGACGGCATTTACAACATGAAGTACGACTATCCGCCCGAGCAGATTTTGAGCCACACGTTTTTTGAGCGCAACACGGCTGAGTTTTACCGCTTTTACCGCGACAAAATGCTCTGCCTTGACAAAAAGCCCAACAAGGCGCACCTTAAGCTCGCTGAGCTTGAACGCGCGGGCAAGCTGAGCGCGGTGGTCACCCAAAACATAGACGGGCTTCATCAGGCGGCAGGCAGCAAGCGCGTGTATGAGCTTCACGGCAGCGTGCTGCGCAACCATTGCCGCAAATGCCGCAAATTCTTTACCGCGGAGTATATAAAAAACAGCGAGGGCGTGCCCGTATGCGACTGCGGCGGCGTTATAAAGCCCGACGTTGTGCTGTATGAGGAAGGGCTTGACGACAGCGTGGTCAACGGCGCGCTTAACGCCATTATGACAGCCGACACGCTGATAATCGCCGGAACAAGCCTTACGGTGTATCCCGCGGCGGGCTTTGTGCGCTATTTTCGCGGCGATACCCTCGTGCTTATCAACCGCGACAAAACGCCTCTTGACAAGCAGGCGGATCTGGTTTTTCACGACAAGGTGGGCGAGCTGCTTGACAGAATAGTGATAAAATAGCACAATTATCGACATTTTTTGCGCCGAAACGACTCGGATAATAAAAAATATTTGGCACTATCACTAAAATAATGAATAAAAATTTGGTTGATTAAATCCTCACTTTTTATTGCACTTTACAAAATTATGTGATAAAATATTTCAGAGGTAGTGTAATATGGACAATGTAATCGTTGTTGCCTCGGGAAAGGGCGGCACGGGCAAATCGACCGTGTGCATCTGTCTTTCCGCGGCTCTCGTAAAACAAGGTAAAAAGGTGCTGCTTATCGACTGCGACAGCGGCATGCGCGGCTTGGACATCATGCTCGACATTGAGCAGGATATTCTGTTTGACGCGTCCGACGCCGTGTGCGGCAACTGCGCGTTCGGCGAGGCTGTTTACAGAAGCCGCCACATTCAGAATCTTTACCTTATGGCGGCGCCCTTTGACGCGGAAAACGAGCTGAGCCCCCCGGTGTTCAGACAGCTTGTGGATTCGATAAAGCACAACTTCGATTATGTCATTATCGACTCGCCCGCCGGAATAGGCTCGGGCTTTGTCACGGCGGCAGCCCCGGCAGACCGCGCCGTCATTGTTACCAACGCCGAGCCCACGAGCGTTCGCGGCGGCGTAAAGGTGAGAAAAAAGCTTGAGGCTCTGGGCATAAATAACATCAGGCTGATTATTAACCGCTTTGACAAAAAGATGTTTAAAAAGCTGCATTTTTACGATGACCTCGACGCCGTTATAGACGCGGCGCAAACCAGGCTTATAGCCGTGGTGCCGTTTGACTACGCCATATCTGTCATTATGCAGCGCGGCGCGGCAGGGCTGGAATCGAGCCCCGCGCTTGAGGTGTTCGACCGCGTTACCGACAGGCTTCAGGGCGTGCGCACACCCCTGCTGATAAGATGATCAACTATTAACATAACAGAAAAACGTTTGGAGGAATGGATATGAATATCGCTTTAATAGCTCACGACGAGAAGAAAGAGCTTATGGTACAGTTCTGCATCGCATACTGCGGCGCGCTCAGCCGCAACACCCTTTGCGCGACCGGCACCACCGGCAAAATGGTGTCCGAGGCAACGGGTCTTTCCGTTCAAAAATTCCTCTCGGGAGCGCAGGGCGGCAGCCAGCAGATAGCTGCTCGCATAGCCTGCAACGAGGTGGATATGCTGCTGTTCTTCCGCGATCCTCTCAACCCCAAGCCCAACGAGGCTAACGACATGGACATGCTGCGCCTTTGCGACATGCACAATATTCCCGTCGCCACCAACATAGCCACCGCCGAGGTGCTTATCCACGGTCTTGAGCGCGGCGATCTGGACTGGAGAAATATCCTCAAATAGAATTTGATTAAAAGTTATAAGAATCGGTCGGGAAGACAGCTTCGCTTGGGCGAGTGCTTCTTCCCGACCGATTCTTATTGAATAACCCATTATAGGCAACACCGCACAATTCAAGGCGCACGTCTTGCTTGAATATTGTTCCGTCAGCTTGCCCAAAAAATCTCGGCAAGGCGACAGCCTTACCTCGATTTATTTGTACAATCTGACGAAAAATCTTGCTGCGCAATCCGCACACCTGAATTATGCGGTATTGCCTATACAAACTGACTCTTGACCTGATACGGCGAAAAGTGATATACTTAGGGGCAAGGGCGCTTCGGCGCCGTCAGTAATTCACACGGGAGAAATACATATGGCTTTGATAACCAAAAAAATTAAAGGAACAGAGGACGTGCTGCCCAAGCAGAGCTACCGCTGGCAGTTTGTGGAGAACATAATGCGCGAGGAGTCGAAAACCTACGGCTTCAAAGAGATACGCACCCCTGTTTTTGAGCATACCGAGCTTTTTGCGCGCGGCGTGGGTCAGACCACCGACGTTGTGCAAAAGGAGATGTACACCTTTGACACCAAGGGCGGCGAGAGCGTTACTCTTCGCCCCGAGGGCACCGCGGGCGCGGCGAGAGCCGTGCTTGAGCACTCGCTTGAAAACGAGGGTCTGCCCATCAAGGCGAGCTACTTTGTGTCGTGCTACCGCTACGAAAAGCCCCAGGCAGGCAGACTGAGAGAGTTTCACCAGTTCGGCCTTGAGGAATACGGCACTCAGTCGCCCGTTGCCGACGCCGAGATAATCTGCGTTGCGCAGTCGATACTCGACCGCCTCGGGCTTGACAAAATACGCCTTGAGATAAACTCCATAGGCTGCCCCGAATGCAGGGCAAAATACAATCAGGCGTTGCGCGACTACTTCGGCGGCTTCCGCGACAGGCTGTGCGGCACCTGCCTTTCGCGCCTTGAAAAAAATCCCATGCGCCTGCTCGACTGCAAAAGCCCCGAGGACAGGGAGATAGCCAAGGACGCCCCCAAGATAACCGATTACCTGTGCGACGAATGTGAGGCTCACTTTGCCGAGGTAAAGGCGTACCTTGACTGCGCGGGCGTTAAATATGAGGTCAACCCCACCATCGTGCGCGGGCTCGACTACTACACCAAGACCGTGTTTGAGTTTGTTACCGACTGCATAGGCGCCCAGGGCACCGTATGCGGCGGCGGACGCTATGACGGGCTTATTGAGGAGCTGGGCGGAAAGCACATGCCGTCGCTGGGCTTTGCGATGGGACTTGAACGTCTGCTGATGGTAATGGACGCTCAGGGCATAGAGATACCCGATCCCGACGCCTGCTCGCTGTACATAGCCACAATGGGAGACGAGGCAAAGCGCAAGGCGTTCACCCTGCTTCGCCGCGTCAGGGAATGCGGTCTTATTGCCGAGACCGACGTTGTGGGCAGAGGACTTCGCGCCCAGATGAAATACGCCGACAAAATAGGCGCAAAGTATTCGCTTGTGCTGGGCGACAATGAGATAGCCGAAAACAAGGCGAAGGTAAAAAACATGAAGACGGGCGAGCAGACAGAGCTTGCGCTTGACGACAGCTTTGCCGAAAGGTTTTCGGTACTGACGCTCGCCGACGACAGTTCTTTTGAAATATAATAGAAGAGGGTAATGAAATGGCAGAATTTATGACAGGCTTAAAGCGTACACATTATTGCGGCGACCTGCGCATGTCCGACACGGGCAGCGAGGTCACGGTATGCGGCTGGGTGCAGCGCTGCCGCGACCTGGGTCAGCTTATATTTATAGACCTGCGCGACCGCACGGGCATAGTGCAGCTTGCCTTTAACGACCAAACCGACCGCGAAATATTTGACAAGGCGTTTTCGTGCCGCAGCGAGTTTGTGCTGGCGGCAAAGGGCGTTGTGTGCGAGCGCAGCGCAAAAAACCCCGATATTCCCACAGGCGACATCGAAATAAACGTCAGCGACCTGAGAATACTTTCAAAGGCTCAGACGCCGCCGTTTGAGATAGTTGACGACCTGAGCACCAACGAGGAGCTCAGGCTTAAATACCGCTATCTTGACCTGCGCCGCCGTCCGCTGCTCAACAACCTTATGCTGCGCAGCAGGGTTGCAAAGGTGACGCGCGACTACTTTGCCGAAAACGGCTTTGTTGAGATTGAGACCCCGATGATGATAAAATCCACCCCCGAGGGCGCGCGCGACTACCTTGTGCCCTCGCGCATACATCACGGAAAGTTTTACGCTCTGCCGCAGTCGCCGCAGATATACAAGCAGCTGCTTATGCTGTCGGGCTTTGACCGCTACATCCAGCTTGCGCGCTGCTTCCGCGACGAGGATCTGCGCGCCGACCGTCAGCCCGAGTTTACCCAGATAGATATGGAGCTTTCCTTTGTTGATGTTGACGACATCCTCGAGATAAACGAGGGTCTGTTCAAGCGCCTGTTCAGAGAGGTCATGGGCAAGGAGCTCAAGACCCCGTTTGAGCGCATGAGCTACGCCGACGCCATGAACAACTACGGCTCCGACAAGCCCGACATCCGCTTTGACATGAAGATACAGGACATCTCCGACCTTGTTAAGGACTGCGGCTTCGGCGTGTTCACCTCGGCAATAGAGAACGGCGGCTCGGTTCGCGCAATCGTCGCCAAAAACGCGTCGTCGGTCTATACCCGAAAAGAGATAGACAAGCTGACCGAGCACGCAAAGGGCATCGGCGCAAAGGGTCTTGCCTATGTAAGATGGGTGGATGAGCCCAACGCCTCCTTCAAAAAGTTTATGACAGACGACGAGCTTGCGGCGATATATGACCGTCTGGGCGCCGAAAAGGGCGACCTTATCCTTATTGTCGCCGACAAAAACAGCGTTGTGCTCTCAACGCTGGGCGCGCTCAGGCTTGTTGTGGCAAAGCGTCTTGACATTATCCCCGACGAGTTCAAATTCCTGTGGATCGTCGATTTTCCGTTCTTTGAGCGCGACGAGGAGAGCGGCGAGTGGGTGGCTATGCACCATCCCTTCACCATGCCGCGCGAGGAGTGTATAGGGTACCTTGACACCGACCCGTCAAAGGTGATAGCCAAGGCGTATGACCTGACCCTTAACGGCGTTGAGCTGTCGAGCGGCTCCATGAGAATAACCGACTATGAGCTGCAGCAGAAGATGTTCCGTGCGCTAAAGCTGACCGATGAGGAGATAGAGGCAAAATTCGGCTTCCTTGTAGAGGCGTACAAGTACGGCGCACCGCCCCACGGCGGCATGGGCATAGGTCTTGACCGCGTGACCATGCTTTTGTGCGGAGCCGACAGCCTGCGCGACGTCACCGCGTTTCCGAAGGTGCAGAACGCAAGCGAGCTTATGTCTGCCTGCCCCGCGCCCGTTGACAGCGAAAGCCTTGACGTACTGGGAATATGCATTAAGGAAGAACAATAACTACGTTATCATTTTGAGGAAAAGCTATGGAAGGGTTATTTCTTTATCTCGCAGTTATCGGCGGAATAGCGCTTGTAGGCATTGCGGGAGGTCTGGCGATAAGAAGCAAGATCCGCAAATTCTCAATGGACGCGTTCGGCACCAAAAGCATTGCCGAGGGCTTGAAGGATCAAAAGAAAAAGCTCAGCGAGACCCCGCGTTCGCTTCGCTCGGTAACGGGCATATACAAGCCCCAGCTTCTCAGCGACTTTCCCGAGTTTGACTATGAGCTGTACAAGCAAAAGGCAAACGCCGTGCTGCGCGGCTACTTTAACGCGCTGTCAACCGGCAGCACAGCCACCCTGCCCGAGGAATGTTCGCTCACGCTCAAAAACCATATTTTGGAGATAATCGAGAATCTTGAAACAAACGGGCAAAAGCAGTATTTTGTCGAGCCCGTGCTCCATGACACCCAGCTGACCCGCTACAGCAAATCGGGCGGCACGGTCACGGTTATATTCAGCATTTCGGTCGGCGTGTATGACTATGTTGAGGACAGGGACGGCAAGGTCGTTTTCGGCGACAAGGACTGCAAAAAGCAGACCGCCTACGACGTCGGTCTGGTGTATGTTCAGGACGCCGACGTTATGGGAGTGTATAACGAGGCGCTCGGGCTTACCTGCCCAAGCTGCGGCGCGCCCATAAAGAATTTGGGGCAAAAGTTCTGCGAATACTGCGGCACGGGCGTGGTAGAGGTAAACACCCGCGTGTGGAAGTTTGACTCGGTAAAGGAGCAAACCAACCGCAAGACGATTTATTGATTCAGAGCACAGAGAATAGAGTTTCGGTCGGGAAGAAAGGCTTCGCTTTGGCGAGGGGCTTTCTTCCCGACTTGCGCCGGTGGGCGCTTTTTCCGCGCACCTGACGTTTGCGTATAAGGTTACCTCGAAGCCCGCGTTATGACCCGCCGTTGCAGAAAGGTTTTGTTAATACCACCCCAAAGGGCTAAAATTTCAAAAAAAGGGTTACCATTCCGGTAACCCTTTTTGCTTTTTTGTTGCGTTTCTGTTATAATATGGCTGAATTTATATAGAGTGTGACGAAAAATCGGTCACCCGGGCGGTTAACACCTTATCACCGTCCCCAAGCAACATCTTTCGGTAACCTTTTGTTTATTTGTTCGGCAGCAGCCGATGTCCGGTATTGCAAAGGATACGCGGTCAGCGGACAG
The DNA here is from genome assembly GCA_902798365.1 of uncultured Ruminococcus sp. Classification (GTDB taxonomy): domain Bacteria; phylum Bacillota; class Clostridia; order Oscillospirales; family Acutalibacteraceae; genus Ruminococcoides. The sequence goes on along the minus strand of CADBWP010000003.1, from coordinate 2,102 downwards.
ACCCAAATAAGCAATTGTTATAATTTATTATTCTATTATTTTATTCTATTATTTTTAAGGAGGAAAATATGATTAAGAAATGCAAAAAACCAATAAGTATTCTGCTTTCGATCCTGATGGTCGTAAGCGTATTCATTGCTGTTCCCATGACGGCGAGCGCCCTCGAGGGATATGATGTACAATCATTGCTGAGTTCAATGTCAGCCATGATAGATGGTTATATTGATCAAGGCGACTGGGACCACGCCGATCCGCTGATTGAATATTATAATTCGTTAGGTGAGGCATTCTATGAAGCGAACGGGCAAGTAACCGCCGAGGTAGAAAGCGCGTATAACGCAGCTTATACGTATTTCACGGATAACGGCGGCACAGTTTCAGGCGGTCAGGGCGGCTCAGGCTCAGGCGGCACCTTCCCCGCCGTCAACAATGTCTATAGGGCAACCGATGATCCGGTTCATGTTACCATATCAGATCTTCAGCCCGGCGATGTTATCGTTGCATCTTCATCAGCTCCTATGGAGGTACAAAAAGGCAACTGCAACATCGTCCTCATTGGCGGTACATACGGTGAGGGTGACTCGCTGGAGGGCACCCTTTTTCAAACGTTCCCCAATAACGTCACGCTCGGCAGCGAAATTAGATTTAACTTTTCGGAAAATTATCCCTGCATCAACGATGAGGATAGCCACGGGCATTATCTCCCTGTTTACAACAACACAGTAGGCAACGCCTACATAGTTCTTGGTAATGACAATGGTACCGTTTACCTCGCGGGCTATAACTTCACCACCTACACAATCACATGGAAAGACTACAACGGCTCCAATCTCTATGATGGTCAAAGTACAGTTGGCGCAGGCACGGTTCCTTACTATCGCTGGTCTGTTTCAAGAGCTTCCACAGCTCAGTACAGCTACACCTTCATAGGCTGGACTGACAGCAGCAACACCTTCTACCCGAAGGACAGCGACCTTCCCGCCGCGACAAAGGACGAGACCTACACAGCTACCTACAGCGAGACACTCCGTTCCTACACGATCACATGGAAAGACGGCGACAACAAGACTCTCAAATCCGAGTCTGTTGCCTACGGCACAACTCCGTCCTACACAGGCGCGACTCCCACTAAGACAGAGGACAACGGGTACACCTACGAGTTCAACGGCACATGGTCACCCTCGGTTGCTTCCGTAACAGGCAACGCGACCTACACAGCTCAGTTCACAGCTGTTCCCAGAATCTACACCATCACATGGAAGAACGACGACGGCACCGTTATCGACACCGCAACCGCAGCTTACGGCGATACTCCCACTCACCCGGACGCAACCAAGGAAGACGACGCACAGTTCACCTACAACTTCATCGGCTGGGATCCCGTTCCCACAGCTGTTACGGGCGACGCGGAATACACCGCTGTGTTCAACGC
>CADBWP010000003.1:0-655 GCA_902798365.1 uncultured Ruminococcus sp. | reverse complement strand
CAAGGAAGACGACGCACAGTTCACCTACAACTTCATCGGCTGGGATCCCGTTCCCACAGCTGTTACGGGCGACGCGGAATACACCGCTGTGTTCAACGCAGAGGCTATCGCACATCAGGCTGTTATCACCGACGGCAAGTACTATGTTGACGGCGAGCTTGTAAAGGGCGCAGGTCTTGTTGAGGTTGACGGCGACATCTACTTTGTAAAGCAGAACGGCGCAGTTTATAAGGACGCTACCCTGTTTGTAGCGGAAGCAAAGACAAACGGTCTTGCATCCGCAGGCAAGTATGCATTTGACGAAGACGGCAAGATGATCCGCACAGCTCCCAAGAACGGCATAGTTGACGGCAGATACTATGTAAATGACGAGCTCGTAAAGGGCGCAGGTCTGGTTGAGGTCGATGGCGACATCTACTTTGTAAAGCAGAACGGCGCGATCTATAAGAACGGCAGCCTTGTTGTTTCGGAAGCAAAGGCAAACGGTCTTGCACCGGCAGGCACCTACGACTTTGACGCCGACGGCAAGATGATAATAAAGAACGGCGTAATCAAGGGCTACTACTACGAGAACAACGTGCTCGTAAAGGGCAAGGGTCTTGTTTTGTACAATGACAAGGTTTATTTTGTAAAGCAGAACGGCGCGATCTATAAG
>CADBWP010000002.1:38433-102304 GCA_902798365.1 uncultured Ruminococcus sp. | reverse complement strand
CGAAAACATGTACCTCGACGCCGCTACCAGAACAAAGGTAGAGGAGACAGGCGGCGCAAACTTCCTGTTCGTAACCAAGGACGGCAAGATCGTCACTCCCAAGTCCGACAGTATCCTTCCGTCAATAACCCGCCGTTCGCTTATGTATGTTGCCGAGCACTATCTCGGTCTTGAGGTTGAACAGCGCGAGGTTTATTTTGACGAGGTCAAGGACTTTGCAGAGTGCGGTCTGTGCGGCACGGCAGCTGTTATTTCGCCCGTCGGCAAGATCTATGATCACGGCACAGAAATCTGCTTCCCCAGCGGCATGGAGGAGATGGGTCCGATCACCCGCAAGCTGTACGAGACGCTTACAGGTATTCAGATGGGTCAGATCGAAGCTCCCGAGGGCTGGATCAAGGTTATCTGCGAATAATAATATGTTTAATCGTGAAGGCTGGCTCTTGGGTCAGCCTTCCTCTTGAGGTGAGTTTGGTGCGGATTAAAAAAATAGCTCTTACCGGCGGCCCCTGCGCGGGAAAAACCGCCGCGCTTCAATATTTGACCGATAAGCTTGCTACCTTCGGCGTTGAAGTGATAACCGTTAAGGAACAGGCGTCGTCGCTTATGGCTGACGGAAAAACACCGGAGGGCATGGGCAGCTATGCCTTTCACAGCCTGCTGTTTTCAAATCAGCTTAAAGAGGAAGCCAAGGCAGAGGAGACAGCGCAGGAGAGCAAGGCATCGACTGTGCTTATCGTATGCGACAGAGGCTTGCTTGACAGCCGCGCCTATGTATCATCTCAGGAGTTTGAAAGTTATTCGGCTATGCACAGCATGAACGAGGACATTATTCGCAATCGCTATGACGCGGTGTTTCACCTTGTTACGGCTGCCGACGGGGCAGAGGAACACTATGAATGTCCCGAGGGAACATACAGAAGCGAAAGCATCGAGCAGGCGAGAGAGCTTGACGAAAGGCTTCTGGCGCTGTGGACAGGCACAGCTCATCTTAGAGTTATCGACAACAGCACAGGCTTTGAGCAAAAGCTTGAAAAACTGCTCGAGGAAACTCTCGCGGTTCTCGGTATTCCCGAGCCTTTTGAGATAGAACGCAAGCTGCTGATCGAGTATCCCGACCCGGAAAAGCTGAAAGCGTTAAGGGTATGCAGGCGCATTCCGATTACTCAGGCTTATATGGAAACACCCGAGGAAGGTATTTTTCGTGTAAGAAAAAGGGGAGAGGGAATCGGCGCTGTTTATATAAAAACCGCAAAATACAAGATCAACGACCTTAAGCGTATAGAAATCGAGGATTATATTTCTGAAGAAGAATATTTAAACTATCTGTCAATGCGCAGCTGCATAAAGGGCGTTATTTCAAAGGACAGGTATTGTATTGTATGGCACTCAAGGTATTATGAGCTTGACGTTTATCCCTTCTGGACAGACAGGGCTACACTTGAAATAGAGCTGCTGCATGAGGAACAGGAGTATGAAATACCGGATTTTGTAAAACTGATAAGGGACGTGTCTTTTGAAAAGAAATACCGCAACAAGCAGCTTGCGGCAAAATACGGAAAATTCTTCACCCTGTAACCGCACATTTTTTTGAAAAACTATTGACAATACGGGGCAAAACGGATATAATATAAAGAATCCGTCATTCCACCCCACTTGACTCATTAGCTCAGTTGGCAGAGCACTTGACTTTTAATCAAGGTGTCCGGAGTTCGAATCTCCGATGGGTCACCATGGCCGCACAGCATTTGTGCGGCTTTGTTTTTACATTGGGTCGTCGCCAAGCGGTAAGGCAACGGACTTTGACTCCGTCATCCGTGGGTTCGAATCCCGCCGACCCAGCCAAAATCGACTTGCTGACGCAGGGTCAATGAATAGTGAATAATGAATGGTGAATATTTTAGAATAAATGCCGTTGCGGCGTTTCTGTATGTTCGTTATTCATTATTCACTATTCTTTCTTTTTCAATAACATGGTTAATCATACTGATTTACCTTGGAATGGTGGTGACTTATGAAAACGGTAACAAAAATAAGCGAAATAATCGGCAAATATATGGCGTTGATAGTTTTGGCAGTAGCGGCGCTCGCGCTGTTTGTACCGCAATCATCGCTGTGGATTCAAACCTCCTGGGTCAATTATCTTTTGATGGTTGTTATGTTCGGCATGGGACTTACCATGAAGCCGAAGGATTTCGCTCTCATTTTCAAAAGGCCAAAGGATATTTTGATCGGTTGCGCGGCACAGTTTATAATCATGCCTGCGCTTGCATTCGGTTTAAGCAGGCTGTTTGGGCTTGACGCCGCGTTGACCGCAGGAGTGGTGCTTGTCGGAACCTGTCCCGGCGGAACAGCGAGCAACGTGATCACTTATCTGTCAAAGGGTGACGTTGCGCTGTCCGTAGGAATGACGAGCGTCAACACTCTTCTCGCTCCGCTTCTTACACCTGCGATCACATATCTGTTGCTGCAAACGACCGTCAGCGTTGATGTTTGGTCTATGTTTTGGAGCATTATTCAGGTAATCATTATTCCTATCGCTTTTGGTTTTATTATCAATCACTTTTTCGGAAGAATAACGGAAAAGGCGGTCGGCGTACTTCCAATGGTTTCTACTGTGGCTATTTGCCTTATCGTAGCCGCCGTTGTTTCACACAATGCCGAAAAGATTTATACATGCGGCGCGATTGTGCTTTGCGTTGTTATCCTTCATAATCTGCTCGGCTACGCGTGCGGCTTCGGACTCGGCAAGCTGCTCAGGCTGCCTCCCGCAAAAACCAAGGCTCTCTCAATCGAGATCGGTATGCAGAACTCCGGTCTTGCCACAAGCCTTGCAGGAACGGCGTTTCCCGATCTATCCATGGCTACCGTACCCGGCGCAATTTTTTCCGTTTGGCATAATATTTCGGGTGCGCTGTTATCAGGCGTTTACAGAAGATGGAAAAACGATACCAAAAACAAATAAACAGTAACATAACAAAAAAGCACCCGCTGCGGTGCTTTTTGTTATGTATGTATTCTTTCACTTTACAACGATCGCCTGTGTACCCATTTGGTCATAACGATGCTTAACCAATGATTTTTCAAAAACCGATATGTTGCCGTGGGTGGAATCTGCAAAGTAATAATTCTTGTTGTCATAACCGATAAGTACAAGGCAATGCTCGTGCATGTACCAATTTACGGTATCTCCGATCTCGGCTTCGGCGTTTTCGTCAACGTAATCGACTATCCATGTGTCAAACACATAGGGTTCTTCCATGTCGGTCGTAGCCCAAATCATAACGGGTACGCCGTTTATCACGTAATCCTCAACCAAATCGTCAAGGGGAACATTTTTCAGCGAATAGGCGTTAAGCTCCGAATTTTGGTCGTCGAGATACAGGTTCATGCTCTTCGCCATAGAAGGCGCATATACGCCCCAACCGGCATAGGCGGTGCCTGCAAAACCGCTGTGCATGTCGGGTCCGTATTTTGTGTCGTCCTCGCCGTAGGTTATATAGTGACAGTCAAGGTAATTGTCAGCTATGGTAAATTCATCAACGTCAAAGCCCAATACTTGCAGCAGCATGGTTGCGGCATAGGTTTCGCAGCCCGCCTTAAGCTCATCCTGATAAATTGGGGTTACGTTTTTTATCTGATAGCTTTCGGGCAGCATTGATTCTTCGTACACAGACGTAACCAGTTCTTCCGGATCCCTGTTACAGCCGGCGGCAGATATGCACACAACCGACAGTATTGCCGCTGTTATGGCAAAAGCAATAACTCTTTTCATGTTTTTCCTCATACTTCAACGCGCATATAGGGTTCGCCCGGAGAGAGTCCTTTTTTGTAGTTTACGTCGGTGTGATTGTTGTCATAGTCAACTGCAAAGTGGTCGTATTCGGGGTGGTGCAAATCCCATTCGGGGTCATATACCAAGCCCTCGATTTCTGCCCAGCCGTGACCGCCGCTGTTGCATGCGTAGGTGTCGCTGCAGCCTATTGCCTTGCCCATATACGCAAACGCCGCGCCGTAGCTGTAGCAGTCGCCCTTGCCGTATTCAAACAGGTCGTTCGCATAAACAACGGGCCAGTCAAGCTCACGATAGGGAGGGTTGTGACGCACGCCCTCAAGATAATTGGTTTTTATATAAACAAAGGCAGCTCTCAGCTTTTCTTCCTTTGTCATTGAGCTGTCGGTACATTCGGCGACTGCTTTCAACGCCTTGTTAAGCGTAAGCTCAGCTTCGGTTTCGGCTTTTTCGGCAGCCCCGTTTATCACATTCCAGTCCTCGCCGTTAATTATCACTCCGTCACAGTAGCCGTAATCTATTACTCCGTCGCCGTTTGCATAATACAGCTTGCCGTCATCGCCGCTTACCACGGTGTTTTTTTGCAATTCACCGTTATTATAATAATACGTGACGCCGTCTGAAACTACAAAACCGTTTTTCACGCTTCCGTCGGGCGCCTTTGTGTAATCAAAAACAGGCTTTACCTGTAACAAACCCGAAGAGCAGCCTGAAAACACAAGCGCCGTCACGGCAAGCGCCAAAGCTATTGTTTTGATCCTCAGTATCTTATTCATTCTTATTTTAATGTATGTTATATGCAGACAGTCTGACCGCAGCGAATGCGGTTTAGCCTTTGCATAAACTGTTTCATATACTCATATTGTTCCGTTCCCGTACAATGGAAGGTGTAATAATCTGTGTCAAGCGTGTTAAGCCGCTGCGCATTTTCCTTCAATAATTCACCGGGCGCAAGCTTCATCAAATGAAAACCGCCCAAAAGCACGTCGGGCTTGAACCATTCTGCAATGTTTACAATGCCCTTGTGAGAACAGCCGCTCACAAGCACTCTTTTTCCGCCTTCTTCAATAAGCAAGTATTGTTCGTGACGAAAATCCTCGGGACAAAATACACCGTTTTCAAAAACATTAAGATTTGCGCTGCCAAAGTCGATAAGTTTCTTGCGTTTGTTGCAGGATAACAGCGTCAGCCTGTCGGCAATTCTACACTCGTCGTCCGTAAATATAAGCCTGTCGCTGTTTTTCAGCTCGGTATCAAGTCCTATGTACTTTTCCGTTCCGTTAAAATGCGGTTCAAAGGCATAGCGGCTGACAAACACAGGCGCTTTTGAGTTAAGCTGCAAAAATCTGCGCAGACCTCCGCCGTGGTCATAATGCCCGTGAGAAAGAACCGCAATATCGACCTGCGACAAATCCAAACCGAGCTTTTGTGCGTTTTCTGCAAAAAGGTTTGTTTGCCCCATATCAAACAGTATCTTGTGTGAACCTGTTTCAATGTAAAGCGAAAGCCCGTGCTCACAAGCAAAAGAGTCCGTAAAAGAGGTGTTTTCTGCCAAAGCGGTTATCCTCACCGTAAATCACCCCGTGCTCAGTAATCGTAATAATTATACTTTTTTTGCAGTAATATGTCAATGTAAGGATATTTTTGTAATAAATGTAAAAATCTAAAATAATATGTATTTTTTGCGTGACAATTTGCAAATTATGTGCTACAATAGTTTTAGAAAGACAGTAAAGGGTGAGCCGAAGTGGAAAACAGGACAAGAATCAGAAAAAGATACTGCTTTTACGGCAGAGTGCAGGGAGTTGGCTTTAGATATGTAGCATATCACGCTGCTATGTCGGCAGGCGCCACAGGCTGGGTGCGAAACGAGTATGACGGCTCTGTAATGCTTGAAATACAAGGTACACCGGCTCAGGTCGATCAGGTTGTTTGTTCACTTTCCAACGGAAGATACATAAGAATAGACCGCACAGAATCCTGCGACCTGCCATATGAAGAGGATGAGCGCAGCTTTAGGGTACGCTGAAATACCATTTTTCTTTAAACAATTATCGCACAGACAGTTTTTGCTGCCTGTGCGTCATTTTTTAGAATCAGATTATAGAATCAAGATAAGCCGTTATTTCCGCTTCGGTTGTCATTGACATTACCTTTTCGGCAACCTTGTCCGCCTCTTCCTTTGTCCATTTTGCGATGGTGTTTCTTACCTTGAGCACCGACGGAGCAGATACGCTGAACTCGGTCAGTCCGAAGGACATAAGCAAAGGAATCATCTTGGGATTTGCAGCCGCCTCACCGCACATGCCAACGGGAATACCCTTTTCCGTGCCGCACTTTATAATTCGGCGGATCATGCGCAATACGCTTGGCTGCATGGGGGAGTAGAGGTAAGAAACATCGCTGTTGCCTCTGTCTGCCGCCATAGTGTAGCCCGTAAGGTCGTTTGTGCCAATACTGAAGAAGTCGGCTTCCTCGGCAAGCAGGTCGGCTATAACGCCGGACGCTGCGGTTTCGGTCATAACGCCTACCTGAATGTTCTCGTCAAAGTCTATGCCCGAGGCTCTGAGGTCGGATTTTGCCTCCTCAACCAGCTCCTTGCCTTGCCTGAGCTCTTCAACGGCTGTAATAAGCGGGAACATTATTCTAATGTCTCCAAACGCGCTGGCTCTCAGAATAGCTTTTATCTGCGACTTGAACATTTCGCGGTTCTTCAAGCAATAACGGATGGCGCGGAAGCCCATGAACGGGTTTTCTTCCTTGGCAAGTCCAAGGTAGGGGATCTCCTTGTCGCCGCCTATGTCAAGTGTGCGGATAATGAGCGGCTTGCCCTTTAAGATGAGCGACGCCTGCTTGTATGCGTCAAACTGCTCGTCCTCGGTGGGAAGGGTGTTTCTGTCCATAAACAGGAACTCGGTTCTGAACAGACCTACGCCCTCGCCGTCCGCTTCAACGGCTTTAACGGCATCCTTGGGGGTGCCTATGTTACAGAACAGTTCGTACTCTATACCGTCGGCAGAAAGCGTATTTTTGCCGCGCAGGTTTTCAAGCTCGCGTTTTTCTCTGATATAAGCGTCGCGCTTTGCGTTGTATTCGTCAATTGCCGCTTCGTCGGGAGCTGTGATAACCTCTCCCTTAAAGCCGTCAACAATAACCTGTTCGCCGCTTGATAGCTGTGATACGGCGCCCGGAACGCTGAGAGCAGCAGGTATTTCAAGCGCCCTTGCCAGAATAGCCGAGTGGGAGGTCTGACTTCCGGTTTCGGTGATTATTCCGACGATATTCTCTTTGTTGATGCCTGCGGTCATCGACGGCGTAAGCTCCTTGGTCACGAGCACGGTGCCCGCCGGAGCGTCGCTTATTTTGACTTCATTTACGCCCAGCAGAACAGCCAAAAGTCCGTCGCGTATGTCCTTTACGTCGGTAGCTCTCTGCATCGTAAGGTCATCGCCCGTTGCCGAGAACATGTCAATAAACATCTTGCAAATCTGCTCAACGGCAGCTTCTGCACATTGATGTGCCTTGATGAGGTTTTCTATCTCACCGCCCATAAAGGGATCGCGGATAATGGCGATGTGACCCTCCATTATTTCGGCTTCCTTGTCACCTGCTGACGAACGAAGGGCATCTGCCTGCTTCATTGTGTTGTCGCAAAAAACCTCTACGGCATTGCGGTAGCGTTCAAGCTCTGCGTCTATATCGGTAATCTCTTTTGGGGTATATTCGAGCGACTGTTCCAGAATAAGCATTACTCTGCCGATTCCGATACCGTCGGATGCGCCTATACCTTTAAGCATATAAATCACTCCTTGTGATTGGTGTGTTTGTAGGTGTTATTCGCCCAGACCGCTCTCTATCATGCCGGCAGCTTCCGCGAGTGCTTCGTTTTCGTCTGCGCCGTCACAAACAAGCTCTATTTCGCTTCCGCATTTGATGCATGCGGCTATAATGTTGAGCAGGCTCTTCGCGTTGTAGTTGTTGCCGTTGAACTTAATGGTAACGTCGCAGGCGTATTTGCCCATAGCGGTGGCAAATACCGAAGCCGGACGCATATGAAAGCCCTGTGCGTTTACGAGTGTAACTTTTTTTGATACCATAATTAAAACTCCTTTAAAAAATTTTGCCTGTGGGCGGGTTCTTCACCCGCCCTTATTATTCAGTCGGTTTATTTGATTATTTGATTATTCCTTGATGGGCTTCTTAAGAACGGCGAGCATAAGCATGCCTACGACTGCGCCGATAATCAAAGCCAGGAAATACATGAAGGGATTGCCAATGGTGGGAAGTACGAAGATACCGCCGTGAGGAGCCTTAAGAGTACAGCCAAACAGAGCGGACAGAGCGCCTGCGCATGCGGAGCCGACCAAGCAGCTGGGAATAACCTGCAGCGGATGACCTGCGGCGTAGGGGATAGCGCCTTCTGTTACGAACGAAAGTCCCATGATGTAGTTTACGGGACCGCTCTTTCTTTCTTCGTTGCTCCAGCGATTCCTAAAGATTGTTGTAGAGAGTGCGATAGCGATGGGGGGAACCATACCGCCTATCATTACAGCAGCCATGATTTTGAACGCCGGGTCGTCAGGATTCTGACTCTTAAGAGCCTCTGTAAGAAGCGCGGTAGCTGTTACATAAGCAGCCTTGTTGAACGGGCCGCCCATGTCTATTGCCATCATGCCCGCGAGCAATGCGCAAACCGGAATGAGGAGCGCGGGCTGAGACGCCATTGCGTTGATACCGTTCTTAAGTCCGTCGTTGATGATTCCCATGAACGGGTTTACGGCGCACATCATAACGCCGACTATGCCGAGACCGACAAGAGGATACAGCAATATGGGTTTAATGCCTTCAAGCGCCTGAGGAAGCTTTTCACACAGCTTTTCAAACATCTTAAGCAACCAGCCGGCTACAAAGCCTGCAAGCAAAGCTCCGAGGAAGCCTGAGGGGATAGCGGCCGCAACGCCTGCTTTAGCGGCTTCTTCACCGGTAAGAGCAGCGGGGTTTGCAAAGGTCGCGCCCGAAGCGGCAAGAGCGCCGCCCACGATACCGACCAACAGACCGGGTCTGTCTGCGATCGACATTGCTATAAAGCCTGCAAGAATAGGAAGCATGAAGCCGAACGCCGCGTTTCCTATCTTCATAAACCACAACGAAACGGGTGTACCGGAGCCGAATCCGCTGTCCTGCGGAACTCCCGCGAACGAGTCAATAAGGAACGCTATCGCTATAAAGATACCGCCTGCCACAACGAACGGAAGCATATGCGATACGCCGTTCATCAGGTGCTTGTAAAGCTTTCTGCCAAAGCTCTCATCATCTGCCGAAGCAGCGGATGCGGAGGCTTTTTTATCGGAATGGAAGATTCCTACTTCGCCGTTGACTATCTTGTTGATAAGCTCTTCGGGCTTGTGAATACCGTCGGCAACCTTGGTGGTGAGCACAGGCTTGCCGTCAAAGCGTGCAGTTTCAACGTTTTTGTCTGCGGCTATAATAATGCCGTCGCAGTTTGCGATCTCTTCGGCTGTCAGCACGTTCTTTGCGCCGCCCGAGCCGTTTGTTTCAACCTTAATGGTTATGCCCAGCTTGTCGCCTGCCTTGGCAAGAGCCTCGGCAGCCATGTAGGTGTGAGCTATACCCGTGGGGCAGGCTGTTACCGCCAGCACTCTGTAACCGTCCTTCTTGGCGGCGGGAGCGGCAGCCTCCTCGGGGAACTGCTTGGTTTCCTGATCGTCTATAATTTTCAGGAACTCGTCGGGTGTTTTTGCCGCCTTAAGCTTAGCGGTAAAGTCCTCGTGCATAAGCATTTGCATAAGCCTTGCAAGAACCTCAAGATGAACGTCGCCGTCGGTGGTGGCGGCTATCATAAATATGAGTTTGCAGGGAGCGCCGTCGGGTGAGCCGTAGTCAACGCCGTTCGGAACAGTAATTGCGGTAAGAGCCGGAGCCCTGACAGCCTCGCTTTTGGCGTGGGGAATAGCTACCTCCATGCCTATTGCGGTGGTACCCATTTCCTCGCGGGCAAGAATACCATCCCTGTACGCGGAAACATCCTTTAGGTTGCCGCATTTTTCATGCAGGGAAACGAGCTTGTTAATTGCATCTCTCTTGTCTTTTGCCGATATTCCAAGAGAGATACCTTGCTTTTTCAGCAGATCGGTAATTCGCATTAATAATTCCTCCTTTTGGATTTTTTGAATGTCAGAACTTCTCCAGCAGTTCGTTTATTTTTTCTTTGGTAGCAAGTCCGCTCAAAAATGCCGTGGCATTTCCGCAGACGCTTCCCAATTTTAGTGCGTATTCATAGTCCTTTTGCATTTCGTAGCCCGCTACAAAGCCTGCTACCATAGAGTCGCCCGAGCCGACGGTGTTTATGACCTTTTCTTTTAACACGCCCGCCTTATGCTTTTTGCCGAACTCGTCGATAAGCATGGCGCCCTCGCCGCCGAGAGATACAAGCACGTTTTTTGCACCCATTTCCTGGAGCTTTTTGGCGTACTTTTCGGTGTCTTCCTCTGTTTTTACCTCAACACCGAAGATCTCTGAAATCTCCTGTCTGTTGGGCTTTATAAGGAAGGGCTTGTATTTGAGCGAATTGACAAGCAGCTTTTTTGTAGCGTCAACAACAATGCGAACATCTTTATACTTTATGCGTTCGAGCATATTCTCATAAACATCATCCGGCAGGGTGTTGGGGACGCTGCCTGCGACCACAAGCGTGTCACCGTTTTGAATGCGGTCGATTTTTTGCAGCAGACGCTCAAGCTCGGACTCCGAAATGTGGGGACCCTGTGCATTTATTTCGGTTTCTTCACCCGCCTTGATTTTTACGTTTATTCTTGAAATGCCGTGCTTAAGCTTTATAAAGTCTGTGACGATCTTGTCGTTTCTGATGCCGTTTTCTATTGCGGCGCCCGTAAATCCGGCAACAAAACCGTAAGCCGTGCTCACCATGTCAAGCTCAGCCAACACGCAGGATACATTGATTCCTTTGCCTCCGTAGTAGTATTCCTCGCCTGTGGTTCGGTTGGTAATGCCGTCAACAAACTTATCAAGATGAACGATATAATCTATAGACGGGTTTAGGGTTACTGTGTAAATCACTTTAGAACCTCCTTAATTACTGTTTCGTTGGCAAAGCTGTTATCTCTGAGCTTATCGGTAATGATACAGCACTTTTGAATGGGTGAAAATGTAACAGGGAACACGCGCCTGAATTTTGTGTGATCCGCAAGAACAAACGCCATGTAGCTTGTGTTTACGGCAGTCTCTTTTATTCGCGCCTCCTCAATATCGGGAGTGGTGTAGCCTGCCTCAACATCGATGCCATTGCTGCCCATAAAAGCCTTTGAAAAATTAAAGCTTTTAAGGTTGTTTATCGCCTCGGTGCCCACAACAGCCTCTGTCATAGGCTTTACCTTTCCGCCTATTATATAGGCGTTAAGTCCCTTGTTTATCAGCTTTCGCGCATGGTCTATACCGTTTGTAATGTATGTCGCCCGCGCGTTTTCAATAAAATCAATAAGCCTGAGGGTTGTTGTGCCCGAGTCGATAAAAACGAAATCGGTGTTGTTGATAAGCGTTGCGCTGTACATGCCGATAGCAGTTTTTTCCTCCATCATCTGTGACATGCGCAATCTCACGTCATCCTCAATGTTGCCGGGGGTTTGACGGATAGAGGTAGCGCCGCCGAAAACCTTCTTAAGCTTGCCCAGCTTGTCCAGCGTGGTGAGGTCGCGCCTTACTGTCGATTCCGAGGTGTCCAGAAGCTCCGAAAGCTCTGCGACGGTAACAGCTCCTTTATCATTGATTAAGTTCAATATTGACTGAAATCTTTCCTGAGTGAGCAAAGTCAATCACCTCTTAATCAAATTATACCACCAATTCAATCAAAGTCAAGCAAACTCATTCATTTCCACATATAAAATTAACGGACAATTTTTTGTTTAATGTGCTTACAACTATTTGCTTTTTCAAAAAGCCAAATGACAAATATGTAACCCTAAATTAAGTCATTGTTATGCCGTGAATACACACAATAATATAAAGCTTTTTTTGAAAAATATATTGCATTGCAACATATTTTATGATAAAATATGGATATATGGTAATCAACGGAAAAAATTTGACGGCTAAAGCAAGGCTTATTCGCCGTCTGCATCTAAAATTATAATGATATTACATTGTTTTTTCTAAGGGAGGAAACACTATGGGTTTGTTTGACAGCATTAAAAACACCGCAAATCAGTTCGGTAATTTTTCAAACTCCGTTCAGCGCGGCATAAACAACATGAGCGGTTCGGGCGGCTTCGGCAATAAGTCGGTTGACGTAACCTTTGCACGCTTGCCGCAATCTCTGGCTGAGTTTACGTCGCTGCCGCAGGCGGCATTGGCAAATCCGTTTGACACCGCCGCCATGGCTGTGCTTGCGTTTTGCTTTTATCCCCAAAACAGCGCGCTGTGCCTTGATATGGTAAACTATCTGAGGGGACCGCGTCCTTTAAGCGAATACGACAAGCAGTTTATCAAGGACAGGTTCAGAGACAAGGACTATGTGCCGCGCTCTTACTTTAACGGCGCTACACCTCAGAACGACTACATGCCTTCACAGCCATATACCGTAAGAGTGAGCGAAAACCCGTATTCATATCAAAATGAAAACTACGCTAAGCTCTTTGTGCACTCCGGCGGAGCCGACAGTCCCCGCGAGCTGCTTATGAGGCTTGCCAAAGACGGAAAGTGGTACCTTTGGGAGCAATTCATCCTCTCGGACATACGCCGCCCCGAAAGCGCCAACCCATGGGCATAAAAAACAACGAATAATAACAGCGGTCGGGAAGACAGCCTGCTTAAGCAAGCAGGTTGATCCCGACCGCATTATAATATTTCACTAATTATTGAATTTGACAGCAAAAAGCCTTTTGGTGTAAAACAAGCGTGCTGTCCGTCAAGCTCCATGTAACCGGCGTCGGCGAAAAGCTTTAGTTTATTTACCGTTTGCGCAGGTAGGGGAGTGCCGAAACGGTTCTGATACTCCTCAAAAACAAGTCCTCGCTTAAGCCTTAAAGCAAGCATAATATATTCGGACGGATCGCCGCCTGCACCGTCGCTTACGGTTTTATCCTCGTAAAAGTCATTTATATTTCTGTTGCAGAAATATCTTTCGCCGTGATAGAACGAGTGAGCCGAGGGTCCTATGCCAATGTATTCGCGGCATGTCCAATAAAGGGTGTTGTGGCGGCTTTCAAAACCCGGCATGGAAAAATTTGATATTTCGTATTGTTTATACACCAGCTTATCAAGATAATCAACGGCAAACAGATACAGATCAGCTTGCGCATCCTCGTCCGGCAGGTTAAGAAGATCCTTTTGAGCATAGAACGGCGTGTTTTTTTCTATTTTAAGAAGATAAGATGAAATGTGTTTTACCTTAAGCGCAGCACAGAAGTCGATTGATTTTTTAAGAGTATCACGGGTTTGCATGGGAATCCCCATCATCAGGTCGAGCGATATATTATCAAATCCTGCCGATTGCGCCCGATTTACCGTCGCTGTCACATCGTCGGTCGTGTGTATCCTGCCGAGCTTTTTCAGTTCATCCTCAACACAGCTTTGCATACCAATTGAAAGACGGTTGAAGCCTGCGCTTTTCATCAAGCTAAAATCAAGATTTCTGCCGCTGTCCGGATTGACCTCAACGGTTATTTCGGCGTCATCACATACCTTAAATCCTTTCTTCACGGCAGACAGAATCGAAGCAAGTCGGTCACTTCCGAGTATGCTCGGGGTTCCGCCGCCGAAATATACACTTGAAACTTCCTCGGTAACCCTGCTGCCGAGGCTTTGTATTCTCTTTTTAAGCATTAAGGTGTATTGTTCAAAATCACTCTCGCTGCCCTTGCCGCTATAAAAATCACAGTATGCGCACTTGCTGCAGCAAAACGGGACGTGGATGTAGATTCCGATTTTATTTGCCATAATAAGCCTTCTTTTACAGTAAAGTTTAGTAGGCGCCCACCGGCACACGGCAACGGCGCAATGATTTGAGGCAGAAACCCGAAGGTTTCTGCCTCAAAGTTGGAAGGTATATGAAAAGATAGGAATAATCTTTAGCTGACAATATTATATTACAGTATTTTAACACTTTTGTCAAGCTTTTGTATTAAATTTATTAAAATTTTTTATTTTTACATATTTTGACATCTCCGTATTGACATCTCAGGTAAAAAAATTGTATTATAATAAACTGAAATAAACATAATAAAGGACTGTAAATATGAGTTCATTGCAGGAAGAAATTACAAAACGCCGAACCTTTGCCATAATCTCTCACCCGGACGCAGGCAAAACCACTCTGACCGAAAAGCTGCTGCTTTACGGCGGAGCTATAAACCTTGCAGGCTCCGTAAAGGGAAAACGCACCGCACGCCATGCCGTATCGGACTGGATGGAGATAGAAAAGCAGAGAGGTATTTCGGTTACCTCGTCCGTATTGCAATTCAAGTACGGCGGCTATTGCATCAATATTCTTGACACACCGGGTCACGAGGACTTCTCGGAGGATACCTACCGCACGCTTATGGCGGCAGACTCTGCGGTAATGGTCATTGACGGCTCTAAGGGCGTTGAAAAACAGACCATCAAGCTGTTCAAGGTTTGTGTAATGCGAAACATTCCCATTATTACCTTTATAAACAAGATGGACAGAGACGCCAAAAGTCCGTTTGACCTGCTTGAAGACATAGAAAATGTGCTTGGAATAAACACATATCCAGTTAACTGGCCCATAGGCTCCGGCAAGGAGTTCAAAGGCGTTTTTGACCGCAACACCGAAAAGATACTCGCCTTTACCGCAAACAACGGTCAGAAGGAGGTCGAAAAGAGGGAATACGCTCTTGACGACCCCGCCCTCGACGAGGTTTTGGGACAATATCTTAAGGCAGATTTTATGGATGAGATAGAACTGCTTGACGGCGCAGGCGATGAATTTGACCTTGACGCGGTACGTCAGGGCAGGCTGACACCGGTATTTTTCGGATCGGCTCTTACAAACTTCGGCGTAGAGCCGTTTTTGGAGCAGTTTTTGCAGCTTACGACCTCGCCCCTGGCAAGAGAAACCGTAAGCGAGCAGGTCGATCCCATGTCAGACGACTTTTCTGCCTTCGTATTCAAAATCCAGGCGAATATGAACAAGGCTCACCGCGACCGTGTTGCGTTTATGCGCATATGCAGCGGAAGGTTTGAAAAAAACATGGAAGTGTTCCATGTTCAGGGCAATAAAAAAATGCGTCTATCTCAGCCTCAGCAGATAATGGCACAGGAGAGAGAAATAGTTGACGAGGCATACGCAGGCGATATAATTGGTGTATTTGACCCGGGCATATTCTCAATAGGCGACACCATTTGCTCTGCAAACCATAAGGTTCAGTTCAAGGGAATACCCACATTTGCGCCCGAGCACTTTGCGCGAGTCCGCCAAAAGGACACGATGAAACGCAAGCAGTTTATTAAGGGCACAAACCAGATCGCCCAGGAAGGCGCCATACAGATCTTTCAGGAGCTTGACGCCGGTATGGAAGAAGTAATCGTGGGCGTTGTGGGCGTGCTGCAATTTGACGTGCTTAAGTATCGCCTCGAAAATGAGTACAATGTGGATATTATAATGGAAAACCTTCCTTATGAGTATATCCGCTGGATAGTTAACGAGGATATCGACCCCAAAACGCTCGATTTAGCCTCGGACACCAAGAGAATCCAAGACTTGAAGGGCAACTATCTGCTGCTCTTCACAAGCTATTGGAGCATAGACTGGGCGCTCGACCACAACAAGGGACTCGAGCTGAGAGAATTTGGTACCAACTGATGCTGTTTGACAAGCTAAAGGATTATTCCCAATCGGGTGTTTATCCCTTTCATATGCCCGGTCACAAGCGTCGGGATGTAACGGGCAACGGTGTTCTGCCGTACGCTATTGACCTGACGGAAATAAAAGACTTTGACTATCTTCATAATCCTCGCGGCTGCATAAGAGAAATTGAGCATGAAGCCGAACAACTGTTTAATGCCGAACGCGCTTTTATGCTTGTAAACGGCGCAACCGGCGGTATTCTTGCTGCCGTGAGCGCCCTTACAAAACCAAATGATACGGTAATAATGGCGCGAAACTGCCACCGCTCGGTATATAACGCCGTACAGCTTTGTGCGCTTGAGCCCATGTATTGCCTGCCGAAGCCTGTTTCAAGCAAACGCGAATACAGCGGAATATACGGCTCGGTCAGCCCGAGCGAGGTTGAAAGGCTTTTGTCCGGCAACCCCGGCACGCGGCTTGTTATTGTCACTTCGCCCACATACGATGGGGTATCGTCAGATATCCGCTCAATTGCGGAAATATGTCACAGACACGGTGCATTGCTATTTGTTGATGAGGCGCACGGCGCTCACTTTGCCTTTGACAAGCGGTTTCCGTCAACTGCATTAAAACAGGGTGCAGATGCTTCGGTTGTGAGTCTTCACAAAACGCTGCCGTCGCTCACTCAAACCGCTTTGCTGCTTACAAACAGCCGTGATTTGAAAAATAAGCTGCAAGGCGCTTTGGCGGTTTTTGAAACCTCAAGCCCGTCTTATGTGCTGATGAGCAGCATGGAAGTCTGCTTTAATTATTTGAACAACAACACCTTTTCGGAATACATATCAAATATTGATTCTTTCAGAGAAAAATGTAAAGAATTAAAAAAGCTAAAGCTTTTGTTTTCAGATACAGACAGTCAGGGTAACGCTTTTGACTATGACATAGGCAAGCTTGTTATTTCAACCTCAGCCACAAGCCTTACGGGAAACGCTCTTGCCGAAATGCTTAGAGAACGCGGTATAGAAACCGAAATGTCCGCGGCTGATTACGTTATCGCCATGACCTCGGTCTGCGATACCGCCGAAGGCTTTGACAGACTGTACAAGGCGCTGAAACAAATCGACCGCCTTGCCGATTATTCCGATAAGGAATTAACAAACGCCGTGCCGAAGCTTCCCGAAAAGGTATTCAAGCCGTATGATATATACAAATACGAAACGGCTATTGTTGATTTAAGCGAGGCGTCGGGAAAAATTGCTGCGGAATACGTTTTCGCTTATCCGCCCGGGATCCCGCTGGCGGTTCCGGGAGAACGCATATCGCGCGAGCTTACAGCCTCGGTGCATGATATGCGGCAAAACGGGGTAGAGGTGGTATCAAGCGGAAATAATATGCCCACAGGCATTGCTGTCGCCAAATTATAATTGACAAATTCCGCGGACTGTGATAGTATTATTATAACGATTCCAAAAGGAGTATGATACCTATGAAGAGAATTAAGACTATCGAGACACGCGACCTTAAAAAGAGCGTAAAGAACGGCGGCTGCGGCGAGTGCCAGACCTCTTGCCAGTCTGCCTGCAAGACCTCCTGCGGCGTTGCAAATCAGCAATGCGAAAAGTGCCTCGAAAAATAATTACTCAAAAAGGAATTTCAGCCGTTATCCCACAGGGCTAACGGCTTTCCTTATGTAACGGAGTGGATTTGGGAATGATACATCAATACAAGTTAAACGGATACAATATAGTGCTCGATGTATATAGCGGCAGCGTGCACAGCGTTGATGACCTTGCATACGACGTTATTGAAATGTACGAAAACAGCGAAAAAGAGGAGATAATATCTGCCCTGAGCGAAAAATACCGCGACGATCCCGAGATCGACCGCAAGGAAATCTCGGACTGCATAGACGATGTGGAAGAGCTTAAAAACAACGGAAAGCTCTTTACACCCGACAGATACGAAAACCTCGCATTTGACTTTAAAAAACGCAATACGATCGTTAAGGCGCTGTGCCTGCACATCGCCCACACATGCAACCTCAACTGCGAGTATTGTTTTGCAAGTCAGGGCAAATACCATGGCGAAAGGGCGCTTATGAGCCTTGAGGTGGGCAAAAGAGCTATAGATTACCTTATAGAAAACTCGGGAGACCGCGTTAACCTTGAGGTTGACTTTTTCGGCGGCGAGCCTCTTATGAACTTTGATGTTGTAAAAGAAATCGTAGCTTATGCCCGCAGCATAGAAAAACAGCACAACAAAAACTTCCGCTTTACTCTTACCACAAACGGAATGCTTATCGACGACGATGTTATAGAGTTTGCAAACCGCGAATGTCACAACGTCGTGTTAAGCCTTGACGGACGCAAGGAAGTTCACGACAATCTTCGCAAGACCGTAGGCGGCAAGGGCAGCTATGACATTATAGTCCCCACGTTTCAGGAGTTTGTAAAGCGCAGAGGCGGCAAGGGCTATTACGTTAGGGGAACCTATACACACAACAACACCGACTTTACAAAAGATATTTTCCACATGGCGGACTTGGGCTTTACAGAGCTTTCGATGGAGCCGGTGGTCTGCGCACCGGATGATCCGTATGCCCTGACCTATGACGATTTGCCCGTGCTGTTTGAGCAGTACGAAATACTGGCAAAGGAAATGCTAAAGCGTGAACAAGAGGGCAGACCTATAACCTTCTATCACTACATGATAGACCTGACGGGAGGTCCGTGCATATACAAGCGCATCTCAGGCTGCGGTTCGGGCACGGAATATATGGCCGTCACCCCTTGGGGAGATCTGTATCCATGTCACCAGTTTGTCGGCGACGACAAATACAAGCTCGGCGATATTTGGAACGGAGTGAACAACACCGAGGTTCAAAACGAATTCAAGCTTTGCAACGCTTATGCACGCCCCGACTGCCGTGACTGCTGGGCAAGGCTTTATTGCAGCGGCGGATGCGCTGCCAACGCATATCACGCCACAGGCTCGATAAGCGGTATATATGAGTACGGCTGCGAGTTGTTCAGAAAACGCATGGAATGTGCCATAATGATGAAGGTAGCACAGGCTGAGGAAGCTTAAGGGCACCCTATATAATCAAATACCGCAAACAGAGCGATGGCTTTTGCCGTCGCTTTTGTTATTGAATGGGGAAAAGGTCATCTGACGAATTTCTCTATACCAAGCACGTAATCGGCGGAAACGCGATACAAACAGCACAGAGCTATAAGGTGCTTTACAGGCAGCTCTCTTTTTCCGCTTTCGTATTTGCTGTACTGCTCCTGCCGCGTATGCAGGATAAAAGCGATCTGTTCCTGTGTGTAACCGTTTTCGAGCCTCAGCTTTTTCAGTCTTTTGCAATAGTCCATTTTCACCACTCCTTATATTACAGTTTGTATATTTTTATCTTCAACATCATTATAACATGTTAATATGTCCATTTGCAACTAAAACTTATGTTAAAGCTTATGTTAAAACAAAGAATTTGAATCATACAAAATATTTTTCTAATGTTGAAAGCCTTGCCGTCGTGAATACAGATAGATGTATAAGCCTGCAAAACCCGCGTTGAAAAGCGAGAGCATTATATCTTTTGGGTATATATTTATGCCGAGTCGGAGGCTGTCGTGGTCGGAATCTTCAAAAGGGAAGTTGATGTTTTTACTGCAAGGTATCTTTTCCTTATATTGCAACGTGAGTATATATGCTTACGTTGCCTTTTATTTTGGGTAAAATGCCGTTTTATCGTATTTCCATTGACTTTTTTTGAATTATAGATATAATTAGTTATGTGTATAAATGCAGTCTTTTCTCATACTATTTATCATGGAGAATTATATGGAAACTTCAGTATTATGCAGATTAAACCGTACCGCACGGACTTATGCCGACAAGGTGATGTTCAAGGACAACGACCGCGCCCTGACCTTTGCGGAATTTGACGCTTACACAAGGTCAATTGGCACATATCTGTCAGGCAAGGTTCCGGCAGGAAGCCCTGTTATTGTTATGTCAGGCAGGCACACACTAACGCCGGCGTGTTTTTTAGGCGTAGTGAGAGCCGGTTGCTTTTACGCCCCCATGGACGGCGACATGCCGGTTACAAGACTCAACCAGATAATCGGCGTTATAAAATCGCAGTTTATGCTTGTTGACAGGGCGCATCTTGCCACCGCAGAAACCCTTGATTTTGACGGCGAGATCATAGTCATGGAGGACATCCTCGACACCCCCGCCGACGAAAAGCTTCTGAGTGCGCGTGAGAGCACCCTTGTGTGCACATCGCCGCTGTATGTTATCTTCACCTCGGGCTCAACGGGCGTCCCCAAGGGCGTTATTACATCACACCAGTCGCTTATGTGCTATATCGACTCTGTGTGTAAGGTTCTCGACATCAACGATACCGACATTATGGGAAACCAGTCTCCGCTCGATTATATCGCAGCTGTTCGTGATATTTATTTTCCGATCAGCCGCGGTGCATCAACGTTCATTATTCCCAAAAACGAGTTTGCCGTTCCCGCAATGCTTTTCGATACGTTGAACCGTGAAAAGATAACGGCACTTTGCTGGAGCGTGGCAGGCGTTGAGCTTCCCGCAAAGCTTGGCGCATTTGACATGAGCAAACCGGAATATCTTAAAAAGCTTTGCTTCTCGGGTTCGGTAATGCCTTGCAAATACCTTAAGATTTGGCAGGAAAACCTGCCCGACGTGCTTTATGTAAATCAGTACGGCCCCACCGAGGCAACCGCCTCCTGCACATATTACGTCGTTAATGAAAAGGTTGACGACGATACCGTGCTTCCCATAGGAAAGCCGTACGATAATTATAGGATACTGCTTCTTAACGAGGACAACACCGCCACCGAAAACGGCGCCGTGGGCGAGATTTGCGTAAGCGGCCCCGTGTTGGCATTGGGCTATTACGGCAACAAAGAGGTTACCGAAAAGTCCTTTATTCAGAATCCCCTCAATCCCAACTATCGTGAATTGATATATAAAACAGGAGATCTGGGCAGCTTCAACGCCGACGGTATCTTAGAGTTCCACGGCAGGAAGGACAGACAGATCAAGCACCTCGGTCACAGGATAGAGCTTGGCGAAATAGAAGAAACCGCCAAGAAGCTCAGCGGTGTAACAGACTGCTGCTCTCTCTATAACAAGCCCAAGGAGCAGCTTTACCTGTTCTATACGGGTGATGCTACCTCAAAGGAGATTGTGCTTTATTTCAGACAAAATATGCCTGCATTTATGGTTCCGCGCAAGCTGATCAATTTGGAACAGCTTCCGACGCTGCCGAACGGCAAAACCGATATGCAGACATTAAAAACATATTTTAAATAATTATTTTAGAAAAGAGGAAACGACTATGATGGAAGAATTAATGGAAATTCTGGAAGAACTCAGACCCGACGTTGATTTTGAGAACGAAACCGCGCTTATAACAGACGGTATTCTCGATTCCTTTGACATTGTTGCGCTTGTCGGTGAGCTTAACGACGCTTTTGACATTGAAATCAAGCCCAACAACCTTGTGCCCGATAACTTCAACTCGGCAAAGGCTATGCTCGAACTGATCGAAGAGCTTCAGGACGAATAATCATGAACGAAAACACATTAAGAAAAATTTTGTCACAAATCGGAACTCCCTCTTATGTGTTCGATTTGGACGAGTTTGAAGCCCGCGCGCGTTTGGTGAGGGAGCAATTCGGCGATAAGGTCGGTCTGTGTTTTTCCATAAAAGCAAACCCCTTTATGCTGGGCAGGCTGCCCGACTGCTTTGATAAGATCGAGGTTTGCAGCCCCGGCGAGCTTACCATCTGCGAAAAAACCGGCTCCGACATGGACATGGTTATCTTTTCGGGTGTAAACAAGACAGAGCAGGACGTTGAACGCGCTGCCGACGACAACGTAGGCACCTTCACAGCCGAAAGCTTTCTGCACCTTGACCTGATAAACAAGGCGGCTCTTAAGCGCGGAAAGGTATTTCCCGTGTTGGTTCGCTTTACCGACATCAAGGGCGGAAGCCAGTTTGGCATGGATGAAGCGGACGCGCTGAGCGTTATTAAGAACAGAGCCGATTATCCGGGTATCAGAATAGTCGGCATCCACTACTTTACAGGCACCCAAAAACGCAAGGCAAAGCCTATTCAAAAAGAGCTTGCTTATATTTCCGAGCTGATAGACAGAATAAAGTCAGAGCTCGGTTTTGAGATAGAACGCGTTGAATACGGTACGGGTCTTGCCGTGGATTATTTTGCAGATAACGCCGACGAGCTTGAGGCGGAACGCCTGGGCGAAATAGCGCCTGCCATTCGTGAGCTTGGTGAAAAAGCCGAGCTTACCGTTGAGATGGGCAGGTTCTTTGCTGCGCCCTGCGGTTATTACCTTACAAAAGTAATGGACGTTAAGACAAACTGCGGAATCAACTACGCTATCGTTGACGGCGGCATGAACCAGCTTAAGTACGACGGTCAGCTTCAGGGTATGCAGATACCGAAAATCATCCACCTTAAGGAGCATGAAGAGACCGGCGTCGAACCATGGACGCTTTGCGGAAGCCTGTGCACCACCGCCGACATTCTTGCGCGCAACGCGGAATTTGACGCGCTGAAGGCAGGCGACACTCTGGTGTTCTGCCGCACAGGCGCATACTCGGTAATGGAGGGCATGGCGGTATTTCTCAGCAGAGAAATGCCCGTTGTGTCGGTCTATTCCGAAAAGAACGGCTTGGTTGTTCTGCGCGACCTGCTGCTTACAGACGTGTTTAATACCCCGTAATTATTTGGAGATGTTATTGAGAGATGTTGACTTACACCTCGCTGCTTTTTTTGCCTTTTGTTGTAATCACAGCCTTAGTCTATTTTTTATTTCCTGTTAAGAAATATAAATGGACTGTTCTGCTGGTTGCCGGCATGGTTTTTTACGCTATCAACAGCTGGCGTTACGCGTATTTTATTCTTTTTACCACATTAACTACTTTCTTTATAGCGCTGTGGCTTGACAGGATCACACAAAAGTCAAAGGCTCTGCTTAAAGAAAAGAAAAAAGAGTGGGACAGGGAAGAGAAGAAGAAGTATAAAAATAAAATAAAGGTGCAAAAGCGCCTTGTTATGACGCTGTGCCTGGTAATAAACTTTGGCATACTTGCGTTTTTAAAGTATTACAACTTCTTTGCAGGCAGCCTCACCGACTTGTTCGCAGGCTTTGGCTTAAATCTTTCCGTTCCCACGTTCAGTCTGCTTCTGCCGCTCGGTATTTCGTTTTACACCTTCCAGTCGATGGGCTACATAATCGACGTTTATCGTGAGAAAACCGAAGCGGAAAGGAACCCCTTCAAACTTTTGCTGTTTGTGTCATTCTTCCCTCAGATCATTCAGGGACCGATAAGCATTTACGATCAGCTTGCAAAACAGCTTTATGAGCCGCACGACTTTGACTTTACCAGAGTCAAGCACGGTATGGAGCTTATCTTGTGGGGTCTGTTCAAAAAGCTTGTTATAGCAGACAGGGCAGTAACCGCAATAACGGCTGTTACCGCCTCTTATGACAGCTACGGCGGCACGACGCTTACGTTTACCATTCTGCTGTATGCAATTCAGCTTTACGCCGATTTCTCGGGCGGCATCGACATTTCGCGCGGTGTTGCACAGATACTCGGCATAGATCTGATAGACAACTTTAAGCGCCCTTATTTTTCAAGGTCTATCAACGAATATTGGCGCAGATGGCATATTTCGCTGGGCGCATGGCTCAAAAACTACCTGTTCTATCCGGTAGCCATGTCCAACCTGTTTATTAACGCCAGCAAAAAGATGAAGGGCACAAGGTTTGGCAAAACTGCCGCCGGCGCTCATATAGCCAAGGTTCTTCCCACAAGCGTTGCAAGTCTTATCGTATTTTTGGTTGTGGGCGTATGGCACGGCGCAAGCTGGAAGTATGTTGCATTCGGTGCGTGGAACGGACTTATTATAATGGTAAGCATCCTGTTGCAGCCTTTGTTTGACGGCGCTAAAAAGAAGCTTCACATCCGCGACGCAAATCCGCTGTTCATCCTTTTCCAAATGCTGCGTACCTTCCTTATTGTTTTGGTGGGTTATGTGTTTGACGTTGCGCCGAGCTTCCATCAGGCTATGCGCACGTTCTGGCTGTTCTTTACAAACCAGAGCCTTGCTGTCGGAAGAGAGCAGATAGGCGCCCTCGGACTCGGCAAAAAGGATTATATCGTGCTTATTGCTGCCGTACTGGTAATGTTTGTTGCAAGCATCATTCAGGAGAGACACAGCACCACCACGATCCGCGAAATGATGGACAGAAAACCGTTTATACTCAGATTTGTTCTTTTGTATCTCGGCGTGATGGCGGTTCTCATTTTCGGCATTTACGGCTCGGGCTATAACGCCGCCGACTTTGTGTATATGCAGTTTTAAGAAGGTAAAGGCATTATATGAAGAAAAAAATCATAACAAGATCATTAAAGATCATTTCTTTTGCGTTGGCGATCGTTTTTTCCGTTCAGCTGCTTCAAACCTATGTGCTTTGTCATTACGACCTTAACAGACTGAGGATTGACGGTTACTACCTTGAGGACAAAGGCTCGCTCGACGTTGTGTTTATAGGCGCAAGCGACATTTACTCGGGCTTTTCTCCCGGACTTGCTTATGAAAAGTTCGGCTACACAAGCTATCTTTACACCACGTCCTCAAATACTGCCGGCGCAGCATTAACTCAGATGAAGGAAGTGCTCAGGACTCAGACCCCAAAGCTTATTGTTTTTGAGGTCAACTGCTTTACCCAGAGCAACCTGTTTAATGAGGAAAAAGAGTCGAGCATAAAGAACTACATCGATAATGTTCCTCTCAACGGAAACAAAATAGATTATATTCAAAAGAACGTGACCTCGGATCAGCTTGAGTATTATATACCGTTTGCAAAGTATCATAATACCTGGAGCGAATACCCGGGCGGATATAAGTTCATGTTTGAGTTTATTCGCCAGAGGCTGAGGGGCTACAGTCTGTTAAAAGGCTTTAAGTCAAGAACCGATCCCTTCAATCCTTCAATAACAGTTTATAACAATGATGTGCTCCATGAGGAAAAGCGTACTCCGATGCACGAGGAGCTCGAAAAGAAGCTGCGCGAATTGCTTGAATTCTGCAAGAACGAATGTCCCTGCAAGGTTTTGTTCATCCGAAATCCGCATACGATAATCGGAGATACACATGCCCGTGCATGGCGCGTCAACACGATCGGCGATATTATTACAAGCTATGGCATGGATTTTATAAACTTTGAGCGCGATCCCGTTACCGCAGCATACGGTCCCGAATACTATTACAACTATGACCATATGAATGTGTATGGAGCAGAGAAATATACCGAGTATCTGGGCGGTATTATAGCCGACAAATACGGCGTTAAGGGCGAAGAGCTCGACAGTAGGCACAGCGAAGAATGGGATCTGGCGGTTGAGTATTATCACAAAATGTATAACTACTGCGATTATCTGATGAAAAACAAAAAATCAAGAGAGATAGCAGAGGAATACAGTACAATGCAAATCATTGAACAATACTGATAATCAAAGGGAACGGCAGACGCTGTTCCCTTTGATATATAGAGGGAATCATAATGAAGCATTTAGGCACAAAAGCAATAATAACCGAACGTTTATTCTTAAGAAAAACAATAGACAGCGACGTTGAACCTATGTTCGAAAACTGGGCGAACGATGGGAGAGTGACAGAATACTTAACATGACAGCCTTATGAGAACGCATGGCAGCTGAGAAACACATATCACAAGTATCTTATGGAGTCACAGAATAACAGCGATTTTTACGACTGGAAGATAGCGCTTAAGGATACAAATGAGCCGATTGGCTCAATAGGAGTTGTAAGGCTGCGCGAGGATATTGAGGAAGTTGAAATCGGATATTGCTTGGGTTACAAATGGTGGCACATGGGAATTATGACCGAAGCGTTTACGGCAGTAATTGAATACATGTTTGAAAAAGTCGGAGTTAACAGGATCATGGCGAAGCACGATCCGAACAATCCGCACTCGGGCGACGTTATGAAAAAATGCGGACTGAGCTACGAAGGAACATTACGACAAGGCGGCAAAAACCTGCAGGGCATTTGCGATATAGCTATATACGCAATACTTAAAGAAGATTACTATAAAAAAAAAGCAACGGAAATACCGGTTAAAAGCGTCTAAAAGCGGTGTTTCCGTGTTTGCCCTCCCCTCAATTATACAAAATATCCATTTTGTATAATTATTCCGATACGGAATTATACCCTCTCTTTTATGTGTTATAATATGTCTATAATCAATTAATGAGGTTGTATTATGGCTGTACGTTTTCAGGATGAGTCTTTTCCCATATTAAAGGAATTCCTTTACTATCAGCAGACTATCAAGCAAAAATCTCCCAAGACCGTTGATGAATACTTTTTGGATCTGCGCACTTTTTTTCGGTTTATAAAGCTTAACAGACGTTTGGTTCCGGCTGATACCGAGCTTGAGTCTATTGATATCAAGGATATTGATTTAGAGCTGTTAAAATCAATTGATCTGAATGACGCTTATGAGTATATGAATTATTTGCAGCGCGAACGCGGCAACAGCGCCTCTTCCCGAGCGCGCAAATGTTCAAGCTTAAAGGGATTTTTTAAATATATAACAAACAAAAAGCATTATCTTGACCTTGACCCTGTTGAAGAGCTTGAAATGCCCAAATTAAAAAAAGCCTTGCCTAAGTATTTAACCTTAGAACAAAGCATCGAACTTTTGAACGCTGTCGAGGGCGATAACCGTGAGCGCGATTACGCGATAATCACTCTGTTTTTAAACTGCGGACTGCGTGTGTCCGAGATGGCAGGACTGAATTACACCGATATTCGCAGCGATAACACCATTCGCGTTTTGGGCAAGGGCAATAAGGAGCGGATTATTTATCTAAACTCAGCATGTATCAATGCCGTCAACGATTATATGCGAGTTCGCCCCGTTGATGAGGTCAAGGACAAAAATGCGTTGTTTATCAGCCGAAATCACCGCAGAATGTCAGTAAAGACTATTCAGGCGATGGTGTATAAGTATCTGGAAAAAATCGGTTTGAGCGCACAAGGGTATTCGTGTCACAAGCTCAGACACACCGCCGCCACTCTTATGTATCAGCACGGCGGAGTTGATATCAGGGTGCTAAAGGACGTGCTCGGGCACGAAAACTTAGGTACCACGGAAATTTATACCCATTTAAGCTCCGAGCAAATGAAAAACGCAGCGGAAGCAAACCCGTTGTCAAACATAAAAAAGAACTAATCCAAAACCACCGCACCGCCAATGTCTGTAAGCGGTTCGGACGGACATATTATTTCTAATTTAGAATTATAATTACTGCAAAACATCCTGATGCTATCGTAATCAGGGTGTTCTTTTATATTTCCGAAAATATACACGGTACTGTCGTCATAAAATCCGGCACCGCCTATAAACCCGTATTCAAAGCCCTCTAAACGGATATTTCCGGGATTTATCAACAACGCCTCTGCCCCGCTGGTTTTCAGCGCCTTATAAATTGATTTGTCGGCTGTAACAACAGCGCTGTCACTCACAATCAGCGCAGAACAACGCGTATAGCCCTGATTGACGTTGATGACATCTATCCCTCTTTCGCGGCAAAAATCCGTTACAGAGACATCTACGGCGATTAACTTGCAATATAGTTTGCCGCCGAAATAAAGGCAGTTTAAAAGTATGTTTTCGGGGTAGCTTTTTCCCGGTGTAGCAATACAATCATCAAGAGTAAAAAAACTGTCCTCAATTTTTAACAGCTGCATATCCGCATGGCGCTGTTCGGGCTTATGAAAGACATCTATTTTCTTTGTAGGAATTATTTCATAACCCCGATTTTTAAGCTCATCGCAAAAGCAAGGGTATTCGTCGCTTATAAACAACCTTTTCATCAGCTTATCGCCTCAAATGCCTCTCGGATGTTTTTTACACCGATAAGCAGCGCGTTGTCACAGGTTACGCCTTTCAGATTGTGATACGGCATAACAATCTTTTCAAACCCCAATCTGACAGCCTCATTGACGCGCATTTGCGCCTGAGAAACAGAGCGTATTTCGCCTGCAAGTCCGATTTCTCCGAAAACAACTGCATTTTCATCAATGGGAGTATCCTTTAGGCTGCTGATAAGAGCCATTGCTATGGAAAGGTCAACCGCAGGTTCATCAACACGAAGACCGCCCACGATATTTATATATGCGTCGTTGTTGGAAAAGTAATAGCCTGCGCGCTTTTCAAGCACCGCAAGCAGCATGGACAGGCGGTTATAGTCATAGCCCGTTGCCATGCGGCGAGCATTTCCGTAGCCCGACTGAGTGGCGAGTCCCTGGGTTTCGGCAAGTATCGGACGCGAGCCTTCAACAGTACAGGTCACGCAGGTTCCCGAAACATTTGTAGGTCTGCCCGAAAGCAGCATAACAGAGGGATTTTCAACCTCCTGCAAGCCCTTGTCGGTCATTTCAAACACACCTATTTCGTTGGTGGAGCCGTAGCGGTTTTTTACAGCGCGCAAAATGCGGCAGCTCATCTGCTTGTCGCCCTCAAAATGCAAAACAGTATCTACAATATGCTCAAGCACCTTTGGTCCCGCGATAGAGCCTTCCTTGTTGACGTGACCGACAACGAACATGGGAATGTCAAGCCCCTTTGCCGTGCGCATAAGACAGTTGGTGCACTCCCTGACCTGAGTTACGCTTCCGGGCGACGAGTTGAGCTCTGTAAGGTTCATGGTCTGAATTGAATCTATCATCACTAAATCCGGCTTGAGGCTTTTTATTTGCTCGCACACCGCCTCAACGTCGGTTTCGGTCATTACAAACAGGTTCGGTGAGCTTACACCGAGACGAATTGCACGCAGCTTTAGCTGACGCTTTGATTCCTCTCCCGAAACGTAAAGTATCTTAAGCGTATCGCCGAGATACTGACAGATCTGCATAAGCACGGTTGACTTGCCTATTCCGGGATCGCCGCCCAAAAGAATAAGGCTGCCCTTAACTATTCCGCCGCCCAAAACGCGGTTAAGCTCCTTGCTGCCCGTGTCGTAACGGTGCTCGTCGTCGGTGGTGATCTCATCTATTGAAAACGGTCTTGAATACGCTGAAAACGACCTGCTCTTGGCAGCCGGAGCTGTTTTTGCCGTGTCCTTAATTTCCTCGTTCATAGTGTTCCATTCTCCGCAGGACGGGCATTTTCCGTACCATTTCGGAGATTCATAACCACATTCCGAGCAGATATACACACTTTTTATTTTTGCCATTGCTTATCACTTCCGTCAGTTTGAATTGTAATAGTCCAAAAAACCTGTTGTTATGGCAAGCGACATATCCTTTTGATAATCGTCGGTCAAGAGCTTTTGCCGCTCGTTTTTGTTTGAAAGGAATCCGCACTCAACCAAAACAGCTGTGTTTTCGGTGTTTTTCAAAAGATATATTTCCTTGCCGGCTGCCTTACATTCACGGTCGTTTTCCGGTTGCAGGGACGAGCATACGGAAAACCTTATGCTTTCCGCAAGCAGCGCGCTTCCGGGATCGTTAGGTGAATAAAAAATCTGGGCTCCGTGCGACTGAGCGTTTGAAAACTTGTTTTGATGAATACTTATAATAACATTATCGGGCGAGGAATTGTAAATATCCAGCCGAAGCCGCATATCGTTATACTTTCGTTCCTTTACGCTCTCCCCTTCCTCGGTCAGCGCATCGTCCGAGGTGCGAGTCATTGTCACGGGAAAACCGAAAAGTGTAAAAAGGTCTGCCGTATCGCGCGATATTAACAGGTTTATATCCTTTTCAAGCACATCTCCGCACACGGCGCCGCCGTCCTCTCCGCCGTGACCCGGGTCTATCACGATACAGGGCAGCGGTCTTTTAGGCTGTGCATCGACGCTAACGCTCACCTTTTTTGCCGAACACAGCATAAGATATATAAACATCGCAAGGCTGAGTGTTATCACAGACAGCCATATGATCTTTTTCGGTTTCATGGAAGCACCTCTGCAATAGTCTTATGCAAAGGCACGAAACAATTATACATCATTTCGTTTATTATGGCAACAAAAATGAAATATATCTTGTAGTTGATGCGGCAAAGTGGTATAATTAGTGCCGATAAGGATATTTTGGAGGCGCATTACATGAAGAAACCCGGAAGAAATGACGCTTGCTGGTGCGGCAGCGGCAAAAAGTATAAAAAATGCCACATCGACTTTGACGAGCGCATTGAGGAGATTGAGGGCGAAGGTCATATCGTTCCCGACCACGACATAATAAAAACACCTGCGCAGATAGAAAAAATAAAAGAAAGCGCAAAAATAAACATTGCGGTGCTCGATTATGTTGCAGAGCACATCAAGGCAGGTGTTTCTACCGCCGAAATCGACCGATGGGTCAGCGAGCAGACCCAAAAAATGGGCGGTATTCCCGCGCCGCTAAACTACAACGGCTTTCCCAAAAGCGTTTGCACCTCTGTCAACGACGAGGTTTGCCACGGTATTCCCTCCGACGATATTATTCTGAAGGACGGCGATATTGTAAATGTTGACGTTTCAACAAATCTGAACGGCTATTATTCGGATTCTTCAAGAATGTTTTGCATAGGCGAAGTAAGCGAAGATAAAAAACGCCTTGTAGAAGTTGCAAAACAAGCTCTTGAAGAGGGTTTAAAGGCAGTAAAGCCGTGGGGCTTTCTCGGCGATATGGCACAGGCGATAAATGATTATGTAAAAAGCAACGGGTATTCGGTTGTTAGGGAAATTGGCGGACACGGCATAGGACTTGAGTTTCACGAGGAGCCTTGGGTAAGCTATGTTGCCGAGAATGGCACCGAAATGCTTATGGTGCCGGGCTTCTGCTTCACTATAGAGCCCATGATAAACATGGGAAGACCCGAGGTTTTTACTGACGAAGAAAACGGCTGGACAATTTACACCCGCGACGGTCTCCCCTCCGCTCAATGGGAGATTCAGGTGCTTGTCACGGATGACGGATACGAGATAATCAGCTACTGACCGACATCGATAACTACAACAGCGTCAAAAAGACACAGGATGCCTTTTTGACGCTGTTTTTATAAATAATTCAAGATCGGTATAATCCGTATTTTGTTTTTATCCGATCAAGCTTTTCGAGCATAGGTTTTGAAAAAAAGAACAGCACCAAAGCCGTAGATATTCCGTGAACAATGTCGAACGGCAGCCCCTGCGCATAATACGCAATAAGTGATTCACGGGTAAGGGGTGCATGAGAAAGCACCAATGAAGAAAAGTTCATTATAAGACCATATACAGCCACCGTTACGATAAAGCCGTAGATACTTAAAAACAGCCTGCTTTTGCCCAGCAGGTTCTTCTTTATCAGCACTCCCGATATGAATCCGATTATGCCTGCCGCAAACATCTGCCACGGCGTCCATGCGCCCTGCCCGAAGTATATGTTTGAAAGAAGCATACCGACTGCACCCACCATAAACCCGGACTCTCCGCCCAGCGCTATGCCCGAAATGATTACCAGGGCTATGACCGGCTTTACCTGCGGCAGCGCCAAAAACGCGGTTCGCCCTGCAACGGTGATCGCGCATAGCACGGCGATAATTACAAGCTCGCGCGCCTGCGGCTTTCTGCCCTCAAAAATCAGGAA
Source organism: uncultured Ruminococcus sp. (assembly GCA_902798365.1). Taxonomy (GTDB): domain Bacteria; phylum Bacillota; class Clostridia; order Oscillospirales; family Acutalibacteraceae; genus Ruminococcoides. Next base: position 70,956 of record CADBWP010000002.1, on the reverse strand, counting down.
AAACGGAAGCATACACTCAAAAAGCACCAATAATGAAATGAACAGGTATTTTTGATCGGACAAATAAAAGGAGCCTGCAAAAATCGTAACGGGCACGGCAAACAGTACCATTGCCGCAGCCGCTTTTGTGCGTTTAGGCAGCTTTTGTTTCCGTATAGTCTGTTTGTTCTCCCCCTCTCCCGTATTTAAGGTTATAAGCAGCATAACCGACGGAACGGCAATAAACAATGCGTTAAGCCACAGAGGAAGAGCTGATGAAGCAATAAACGGAAGATAATCGAGATTTACTGCTATTCCGAAAAGCAGAAGTATAGCGCCCGACAGGCAGATGATCCTTTGCCAAAGCGACATCGTAGGCTTTGTATCGGATGAGTTTTGATCATCGCTTGTATCATCGTCATACAGCCCAATGTCGGTATTGACATCCGAAACTGTTCTTTTTCCCGTGCAGCAATATATCACTTCGTCAGCAGTTACAGCGTCCGGTATGATTCCCTTTGACATGCGGCGTGCAGAGGTGACATAAAACATATTGCTGCCGAAAAACTCTCGCGGCGTGCCCTGCGCCGTTAACTCGCCGTTGAATAGCATTGCGCACCTGTGGCTGCATGAAGCACAAAATTCCACGTCGTGGCTTACCATAATAACCGCAACGCCCTGTTCTGCAAGAGTTTTCAGTATATTTGCCAACACCGCCTTAAACTGCGCGTCAAGTCCCTTTGTAGGCTCGTCGAGCAGCAATATTCCGGGCTTTAGCAGCAAAAGCTTTGCGAGGGCTGCGCGCTGTGTTTCGCCGCCCGATAAATCAAACGGATGGCGATCCGACAATTCCTGCAAACCACACAGCGAAGTAACATAGGAAAGTCTTTTAGTTATTTCGTTTTCCGATAAAGCCCTGTCTTTAAGAACGTTTTCAAGGCTTTCCTTAACCGTTTTCCCGTCGAGCAGCAATTGGGGATTTTGCGGTAACGTCAAGCATAATTCGTTATTAGAAATAACCTTTCTCCTGTACGGTTTATTGGAGCCGTTTATTATAGAGAGCAGGGTTGATTTTCCTGCGCCGTTGCCGCCCAACACGGAAACGATCTCTCCGCGTCGAAACTCTGCCGAAAGGTTTTTTATAACATCGGGCGAGTTTTTTTCGTAACGGAACCAAATATTCTTAAGTGAGACCGCCACATCTCCCGGGGCGGGAATATCTTCTTCATACAATTCGTAAAACTTGTTTTCCGCCGCAAAACCGCTTAGCCATTCCCTGCCCTGTGTCACCGTAACGGGACAGGGGGCGCCACCCGTTTCAACAGCGCTCCATATCCTCATGGGCGACGGCAAAGAGGAAAAATAGGCGTTGTTACGCTCCTTTAGCTCAACTCCTGCTTCACGGGGAGGACAGTTACAGATAAGCTCTCCGCCCTCAAGTGCCAATACCCTGTCGCTTAAGGGCAGGACATCATCGAGTCTGTGCTCGGAAATGATAACGGTTGTTCCGAGCTCACGGTTTATTCTTGAAAGGCACGCTAAAAAATCCGCTGCCGCAATCGGGTCAAGCTGGGCTGTCGGTTCATCAAGTATCAAAATCTCGGGCTGCATAACCATTACGGACGCAAGGCTCAACAGCTGCTTTTGACCGCCCGAAAGCTCGTTAACGCTTTTATCAAAAAACTCCTGAATACCAAAAAAAGACGCGGTTTCGGCAACTCTGCGTCTGATAACATCGTTTGACTCGCCAAGGTTTTCAAGCCCGAATGCAAGCTCATGCCACACCTTGTCTGTGACAAGCCGACTGTCGGGCGATTGCCAGACAAAGCCGATTTTTTCTGCCTGCTCGCGCATGGGCAGAGAATAAAGCTCCTTTCCGCCGAGAGCAACTGTTCCCTCTTTGTTTCCGTGCGGAGCAACGGTAGGCTTTAGAAGGCGCAGCAGAGTTGTTTTTCCGCTTGCAGACTTACCGCAAAGGGTTACAAATTCGCCGTGAGCTACCGAAAAGCTGATGTCTTTTATGGCATGCTTCTTTGTATTAGGGTAACAAAAGCTCAGATTTTCGACCTTGAGCGCTTCCATCTAAATCCCTCCCCCACATTAATGATCAGCGGTGTGAGCAGAAACGCCGTATAAACAGTATAAAAAGCAATTGAGCCTGCGCTTGCAGGATTTCCTTTAATTGACGGAAAGTATCTGAATCCAAGTCCGCCGAAGATTATAATTGTTAACAATATCAGTATTTCTGCTATCATCACAGCAGTCAAAGCCTTATCGGATGTTGTGAACGAATAAATCGAGTACGCTGTGCGGCCTTTTAATCCGTAGCCTCTGCTTTTCATTGAGTCCGACGTATCAACCGCTTCCTCAAGCGATTTGGTTATCATAACCGACAGCACCCGCAGGCTAAATTTCAGACGTTTTACAAATGATGCGCCGTCTGTGTTGTACAGCTGCTTTTGTGCCTTTGCCGTCTGCTTAAGCTCCGCCGCAAAGTGCGGCACAAATCTTAGCGAAACAGAGAGCAAAAGCCCGAGCGACGGAGCCGTTTTGCCGAAAAGATACACAAGCTTGTCCGAGGTCATAACTCTGTTGACGCACGAAAACCACAGTGCTGCCGAACACAGCACCACAGCGCTTATTATGCCGAACACGACCGACTCTAAGGTGAGCGGATTTCCCCACGGCAGATATTCTATTATTGTTGCTCCCCTGTGATTTATTAGCGGATTGATTATTGTAATAAGTATGACGGCAGGCAGCAAAAACCGCAGGCTGAACAGAGCGGTCTTTTTTCCTCCGAGATACAGCGCGTTTGCAAGAGCGCATGTAAGTGAAAGCGCAGCGCAAACAGGCTGCATTACAAACATTGAAAAGCCCAATGCCGCCGCAAAAAACACGAGGTTTGTTATAGGGTGCATACCCGAAAATGAATCTTTCATGGTCAATCTTAATCAATCGCTGCAAAATCGCCGTTAACGCAGGAATAATGCCAGCTTACGGTATCTCCGTCATGCAGAACATAGCGTGAACAGCCGTAGTTGGGAAACCAGTCGTTGACCTGATACAACCAGCCCGAGCTGTCACCGCAGTCAAACTCATAGATGTTTCCTATTCCTTCAATATATGCCGAATTAAATGCGGGATTAAAGCTGAATTCAAAATGAATACCGTTGTCGCGGCATATGCGCTTTGTCACTTCAAAAACGCTTTCGCCCTCTGCTATTTCCACCGTAACGGGCTTTAGCAGCCAGCCGTCGTCCGGCACAAGCTCAAGAACGGCATCATCTATTTCATCCTTATGATTTAGTATCGCTGTGCAGGAAATCGAAAAGGTGCAAACCGATTTTTTGTCCTCGGTGGTTTGTTCCTGCGGCTCAACAGGCGCAGGTTTTTGAGCGGGAACGGGGTCGGTTTTGTGTGTTTCCGCTGCTTCGGTGCGCGTCTCGGCAGGCTGAGTATGAGGTTCTTCTTTAGTATCGTTTTCCGTTTGAGCCTGTGTAGGTTCTGCACCTGTTGAAGCAACAGCGGCAGACGCGGATGTCTCGACAAGCTTTGCGGTCGAAGGCTCGGTGGAAGTGTTCTCTGTTGCAGCCTCTGTCACAGCTACGGCAGCATCTGAGCTTTGCGGCACGACTGTTGTTTCCGCGCTGTCTGCGGTCGCTTTTGCAGGAGCCGGGATTTGCTGCGGCGAAACGCTTCCGCCGCTAACAAACGCGATTATCAGAACAACAACAGCCACAGCGGCAGCTATTATATAGAATTTATATTTTTTTAAAAAAGCTGTCATAGCTTAATCCTTTTCAAATGCCAAACGGTATTGCAAAGCAGCGGCGTCGGTAATATCGATAACGCCGTTTTTGTTTTTGTCGGCTATCCTTTTTTCAAACGCAGGCAGCTCCTCATACTCGGCAAGTACGGCTTGAAGCGTTGTGACATCGTTGATATCCTCAATGCCGTCGCGGTTAAAATCATACATAAAACCGGAAATCATCCCCGTGTCGGTCATGTCATAGAGAGTGGTGTTCCCGTTTAAAAGTCGATAGTAAGCTGTTAGTGAGTAAAAAGCCTGCTCGGTGCTCATTTGGTTGAAGCCGCCGTTTTTTTCATGCTCAAAGCCACCGTCAACGGCGTACTGCATAATATAATCGGTAAGGTCTGACCCATTCTTGCAAAACCTTTCGTCACGGGTCGGGTCGATGCCGAGGGATGCAAGCGCGGTTATTATTTGCGCGTCGGTTTCGGGGGTGAACAAATGCGCGTTGTCAGACAACACCAATGACGACAGCAGTTCAACAGCCTTGTCAACAGCAGCTTGTACGCTGTTATCATAACGACAATACGGCGCGAGCGCCTGCAACGCCATGGCGGTTATGTCCGGGTCGGATATATCGCCGCTTCCCGTCCAGCCTCCGTCGGGCAGCTGAGCGGAAAGAATGTGTTCAACAAGCCGTTCTCTTATTGAAGGATCGGAGCCCGAAGCCACCGGATAGTTTTTTGAATCGAGCGCAATAAGCGCCCAAATAACGCCGTTTATACCCTGCCGTTTTACATAGTCAAAATCCGACAGCGGAGAAAGCAAGTCAAAGCCGGATACATCTCTTGCGTCCCTGTTGATTGCCGACAACGCTAAAATAACACGCGAATTGTCGGTTGACTTGCGCTTGTTAAGCACGGCGCTGTTTTTATCGGCAACAAAGCCTGCAACGTTTTGATAGTAAGCCTCCGCCGCTTCCGCAGATAACCTGCCCGACCGTGCAAGACCTATTATCTCCCATTCTCCGCCCATGGAGCCGACCTGTGGAACGGGGTCTGACAAAAGCTTTTCTGCCGTTGCATTATAGTGACGCATAAGGTCGTCTTCGGAGACTGCACTCGGCATAATACAGGAAAGCGACAGCAAGACTGCAAACAACAGTATGGCTGTTGTTTTAGTTATGATTGTTTTCATGGTACTGTTCATCTGTTGTTCTTTGTCGGATGTACTGACTTTAACCCTGCTTTTTCAAGTGCGCGCGGCCAAGGCCCGAGCTTTTGCTTAATAAAGCAAACCTCTTCACCCGTAAAATCTGATTTTTGAGGAACGCGCCCCAGCTCTTGATGTTTTTTCTGTAAGAGTAGGAGCGCGTTTTCGGTTTTTATATTCATTATGCTTCCGCGAGCTTGACCTGGATCGCGGTAACGTCAAAGATAGTCACTATTCCGTCGCCGTCAAAATCTGCAATGGAATAGCGGTTTGGGTCAAGGTCTTCGTATTCTGCAAGATATCTTTGAACAATAGTGGCGTCGTCAATGCTCAACAGGCTGTTAAGATCTACGTCGCCCTGCTCAAAGTTATGCTTTGCCGCACAAACAACCGTTACCGTATATACGGTTTCATCCGCAGTACCGACCCATGAATTCATGGAAGGCCACGTGGGATTGCCTACGCCGATGCTGATAACGTCGCCGTCAGCAACAGTAAAGCTGCTTGTTCTTTTTATCTCTGCACCTGCAACATCGGGATCATAACCGTTAAGATAGGTTCTAACCTGATAATTCTTGTTGTATGCCTCGGGCAAAGCTTTGATTATTTCGGTTTCGTCGTCGATAGACAGAACATAGTTGGTGTTGTGCTGTGAGAACGGAGCCGAAAGAGCGGCGTTTTCAAAGGACAATCCTTTTAAGGATGTATCGAGTACGCCGTACAGGCTTCCGCAGTCGGCGCCCCAGCTGTTTGTGTATTGCATAACAAGCTCGTCACCGTCCTGAAGCGTGCCGGAAGCAACGGTGTAAGCGCTTGCGCTGTCTGTGGTAAACCAGTCGTTAAGGCTTATCATCCAGCCGCCGTTGCCGTTGTTGTCGTACTCGCCCAAGCCGTTAACCTCGCTGATGTATCCGTAATTTGATATCTCGATGCTGTAGCCCTTGGCAGTAAAGGTGTTTTCAAGCACGGATTCCGCAGAATCGGAGTCTGAAATCGTCACCCACTCATCAACAAGCACGCCGTCCCAGGCTGCTCCCTGACTTGCAGGAAAGTTTTCATTTTTAAGTACTACTCTTACCTTTGATGCGGTATTCTCGGCATTAACGGTGAACACCGCAGCTGACACCGCGAGCGATGCGGCGAGCGCCGCCGATACAACAGCTTTTGTTAGTTTTTTCATATAAATCTCCTCCGTTTTCGGCAAATAAAAAAGCGCCTTTCTTTATAGAAAAGCACAACACAACAAACCGCAGCAGAGTGCGGTGATTTTGGCTGTGCTTCTTCTTGTCCAAGAATACAAATCCAAGCCTGTGCGGAAGCGATCCGACTGATTGCAAAAGCGCAAAACACGGTAATGACAGTTGTTACGGGTTTCCACCGTATTCTCTATTACTTACCCAAGAGGTAAAACACGCAGGCTGTTATTCTGTTTTATCAGATTATATCATATTTTTCGGTATCAGTCAATGTTTGCGCGACGATAATTTATCGAACGGAAGCTGAACAAAAACGACAGCACAAAACATTATTACACAGCCGATTATCTGCAAGGCAGTCATGCTCTGGTTTTGAGTAAGAAATCCCCATTCATAGGCAAAGTATCCTGCCACGGCAGACACAACGGACTCAAAGCTCATTATCATTGCGGCAATTGTGGGATTAAAACCTCGCTGACCGAGGATTTGAAGCGTGTATGCCACTCCGCTCGACATTATTCCCGTGTATAGTATGGGAATAAGACCGTTTTGTATTTGATCAAAGGATGGCTGTTCAAAAATAAATGCCAAAATACCGCAAAGGACTGTGCTGACAAAAAACTGAATACACGAAAGCAGCACGCCGTTTGTTTTTGGTGCAAAATGATCTATCGTCATTATGTGAAGGGTAAAAACAATAGCGCAAAGAAAAACCAAAATATCGCCGGGTGAAAGCGAAAAGTCCTCTGTTATGCACAGCAGATACATTCCGATAACCGCTGCCGCCGCACCTATCCACACGGTAAAGTGGCAGGTTTTTTTGAGAACAAGTCCGAAAATCGGCGTAAGGATAATGTAAAGCGTAGTGATAAAGCCCGCCTTGCCGACGGTTGTATGCTTCATTCCGAACTGCTGCAGCAAGGTAGCTGTACCGAGGAACAATCCGCAGAGCAGTCCTCCGATAGCGGTAACCTTTACGGGAACCTTTTTTACGGGGATCTCATCGCTGTCGGCAAGAAAACGCGGATGCTTATATTTTATAAGAATTACGGGAAGCAGCACCAAACCGCCCAAAAGATAACGTGACGCGGTAAAGGTGAACGGCTCCATGCTGTCGTTACCCATAGACTGAAATACAAAGGCTACGCCCCAAATCAACGCCGTAAGCGAAAGGTATATGCTGCTGCGCAGGTTATTGGTTTTTGTCACGATCTCACCCCATTTACCGATATTTTATCATGTTACCGCGCTAAACGCAAGTGTTATTCACACATAATCCCCTATTGCATAGCCTGTAATAAATATGATTTTTGGTGATGCTATGAGATTATGCGATTTGCCGCTTGATACACGGGCAATAGTGCAACGTTTTGACACAAACAACAGCCTGAGCCGCAGGATCACCGCCTTGGGGCTTGAGGAGGGAGCAACGGTGACGGCCTTGTTCAGAAGTCCGTTCGGAGATCCGACGGCGTACTACGTTAATGAAACAGTAATTGCCCTGAGAAAGACAGACTGTGAAAGCATACATGTTGCGGAGGCTTTATGAGCGAATACAGAATAGCTTTGATCGGTAACCCGAACGTTGGTAAAAGCACTTTATTCAACGCTCTTACAGGCTTAAAGCAGCATACAGGCAACTGGACAGGAAAAACCGTTGAGGGCGCTGTGGGGCGATTTTGTTATAAAAACCATGTTTTTTCGGTCACGGATTTGCCGGGCGCCTACTCCCTGTCCTCTTTTTCAAGCGATGAGGCAGTTACAAGAGAAGCGATTGTCGGCGGCTTTGACTGCGCGGTTATTGTGCTGAATGCAAACGCGCTGAGACGCAATCTTTATTTTGCGCTTCAGGCGTTGACAGTATGCCGCAGGGCTGTGGTATGTCTGAATCTTTTTGACGAAGCAAAGAAAAACGGTCTGACTATAAATACAGAGCAGCTGAAAAAAGAACTCGGCGTTCCCGTAACGGAAAGCTGTGCGGTAAAAAAACGCGGGCTAAACGAAATAAAAGCTGCCGTAAAGTCCGTATGCGAAAAGCCGTATAACGCAAATCATAACAGGTTTTACCACGGAATAGATTCTATGGATACGCTTAACAGCGGCTGTACTCTCGGCGAAACGGCTAAACGTATCTATGAGGAATGTGTTGTACAGTCAGATACCGACAGAATAACTCAAAGAACCCGCAAACTTGACCGTCTGTTTACATCAAGGGCGACGGGAATACCCATCATGCTTTTGCTTTGCGGAGTGCTTTTCTGGATCACGGCTGTGGGCGCAAACTATCCGAGCGAATGGCTGAGTGCGCTGTTTAATGCGGTAAAAACAGAGCTTAAGGAATCGGCTGTTTTGCTTAATATACCGCCCTTCGTATCGGGGCTGTTGATAGACGGCATATATACAACCCTCGGCTGGGTCGTTGCGGTGATGCTTCCGCCCATGGCGATATTTTTTCCGTTGTTTTCGCTGATAGAGGATTCGGGATACATGCCGCGAATCGCCTTTAATCTTGACAAATTAATGCACAAATGCGGCGCACACGGAAAGCAAAGCCTGTGCATGATGATGGGGCTCGGCTGTAATGCCTGCGGAGTTACGGGATGCAGGATAATAGAAAACAAAAAAGAGCGGCTTATTGCAACGGTGACAAATACGTTTATGCCATGCAACGGTAAATTTCCGATCCTGATTGTGATTATTACAATGTTCTTTGCCGGCAGCGGAGCATTTTCATCAATAAAGGCGGCTCTCGTATTGGTCGCAGTACTTGCTTTTTGTGTGGCAGTTACACTATTTGCGTCGCTTTTGCTGTCAAAAACTCTGCTAAATGGTTCCTCGTCGGGTTTTGCGCTTGAGCTTCCTCCATACCGAAAGCCGAGGGTAATTAAGACTATAGTACGCTCTTTTCTTGACAGAGCCGTGTTTGTTTTGGGCAGAGCGGTGGCAGCGGCAGCTCCGGCAGGAGCGGTTATTTGGCTATGCGCAAATATTAACGTAGGCGGAGCATCGGTTTTGCTGCATTGCACGAGTTTTCTTGACCCGTTCGGCAGGTTTTTGGGGCTCGACGGAGTAATAGTAATGGCGTTTATACTCGGTTTTCCCGCAAATGAAACGGTAATACCGATAATGCTGATGTCGTATATGTCGTGCGGTACCTTGCAGGAGGTTTCTGACAGCGCTCAGTTATTGTGTCTTCTGACACAAAACGGATGGACGATGACAACGGCTGTTTGTATGCTGCTTATGACTGTGATGCACTATCCCTGCGCTACAACTTGCCTGACCGTAAAAAAAGAAACGGGAAGCCTGAAATGGACGGCATTATCGTTTGTACTGCCCACAGTATTCGGAATAATATCCTGCGCGGCGGTATCGCATGTTATGAATATTTTTGCATAAAGCAAACGACAGGCGCACACCTGTCGTTTTGCGTTTATCAGTTGAATTTAAAACCGGAAAAATCAAAGGTCGCAAAGTAGTCCTGCGGAGTTTCGGCGCGTCTTATAAGCTTGAAGGAACCGTCCTCGCACCAAAGCACCTCTGCGCTTCTGAGCTTTCCGTTGTAGTTGTAGCCCATTGAAAAACCGTGAGCACCCGCGTCGTGGATATAGATAATATCGCCTATATCGATCTTAGGCAACATTCTGTCAATCGCAAATTTATCGTTGTTCTCGCACAAGCCGCCCGTTACATCATATTTATGGTCGCACGGTGCGGTTTCTTTGCCGAGCACGGTGATGTGGTGATATGAACCGTACATTGCTGGGCGCATAAGGTTTGCCGCACACGCGTCAAGACCTATGTATTCCTTGTAAATATGTTTTTCGTGAATAGCCGTAGCAACAAGCGCGCCGAACGGTGCGAGCATATATCTGCCCAGCTCGGTATAAATTTCTACGTCGCCCATGCCCTCGGGAACAAGTATTTCATCAAACTTTTTGTGAACGCCCTCGCCTATAACAGCAATGTCGTTTTTGGGGTCCTCGGGCTTGTAATCAACGCCGACGCCGCCCGAAAGATTGATAAACTTGATGTGTACGCCTGTTTTTTTGTGAAGCCTTACGGCAAGCTTGAAAAGTATGGACGCAAGCTCGGGATAATAATCGTTGGAAACGGTATTTGAAGCCAAAAAGGCGTGGATTCCAAACTCCTCTGCCCCTGCCTCCTTCAGCTCTATGAAAGCTTTTTCCATCTGTTCCTCGGTCATGCCGTATTTTGAGTCGCCCGGTGTGTCCATTACCTGAACGCCGTCCTCTGTGGTTGAAAGCTGAAATACTCCGCCGGGATTGTAACGGCAGCAAATAGTTTTGGGCACGCCGCAAACCTTTTTGATAAACTCAACATGCGTGTAATCGTCAAGGTTTATGTTAGCTCCAAGGTCATATGCCTTTTGCATATCCTCAACAGGCGTAACATTTGAGCTGAACATTATATCGTCGCCCGAAATTCCACAGGATTCGCAAAGCATGAGCTCGGTGTAAGAGGAACAGTCCATACCGCAGCCCTCTTCCTGCAAAATCTTCATCAAAAACGGGTTGGGCGTGGCTTTTACGGCAAAATACTCCTTGTAGCCCTTGTTCCATGCGAACGCTTTATACAGCGCACGCGCATTTTCCCTTATCCCCTTTTCATCATAAATGTGAAACGGAGTAGGAACCTCCCTGATGATGCTTTTTGCCTGTTCAAGAGTTATAAACGGCTTCTTTTCCATTTTTTACTCCTCCTCATTTATATATTCCTCAATAGCCTCTTTAATATCGTCAAGACCGCTGCCGTCTATGGCAGAGAACGGAATAAGCTGAATACCCTCAAATTCTTCAAGCTCATCAAGCACTTCCTCGATCCGCTTTTCGTATTCGGTCTTTTTGAGCTTGTCCTTTTTTGTAAGCACAATCACAAACGGCGCGTTGCTGTTGTATAGAAAGCGCAGCATGTCGTAATCGTCCTTGGTTGGCTTGTGACGGATGTCGATGATCTGTACTATCAGCCTTATGTCGCGTTCGGATGACAGATAGCCCTCTACAAGACCAGCCCAGCGCTGTTTTTCAGCCTTGGACACCTTGGCATAGCCGTAGCCCGGAAGGTCAACCATCCTGAACTCCTGCAATCGGTAAAAGTTTATGGTAGCGGTTTTTCCCGGCTGAGCGCTCACTCTGGCAAGCGCCTTGCGCTGCACAAGCTTATTGATAAGCGACGACTTGCCGACGTTGGAATGTCCCGAAAAAACTACCTCGGGCATATCGGACTGCGGAAGCTGGCTTACGGTTCCTGCGGCAAACTCAAAATTAACATCATTAAAATTCATAGTAACCTCATTGTTGAACGGTAGCGCGTGAGATGACCTCCGAAAAATCCTCCACGCTGACAAAATGCACCTTTTCCTTTACCGCGCTGTCAAAATCGTCGATGTCGCGCTCGTTAAGCTTTGGTATAAACACGGTATCAATGCCGTGCTTGTACGCAGCCATGCTTTTTTCCTTTAAACCGCCTATGGGCAGCACCTTTCCCCTGAGCGTTATCTCGCCGGTCATGGCTATGTCGTGCCTTACCGGATGATTTGAAAGCGCTGAGTAAATTGCGGTCGCCATGGTTATGCCGGCGGAAGGACCGTCCTTCGGAACAGCTCCCTCGGGGGCGTGGATGTGAATATCCTTGGTCTTGTAAAAATCCGGGTCAATGCCAAGCTGTCCTGCGTGACTGCGAATACAGGTTATCGCCGCCTTTGCGCTCTCCTGCATAACGTCGCCCAGAGAGCCCGTAAGCTCAAGCTTGCCTGTGCCGTCCATTACTGCCACCTCTATGGGAAGCAGTTCTCCGCCTACGGAAGTCCATGCAAGACCGTTGACCAAACCGATCTCGTCCTTTTTTGCAACCTGTTCGGGCAGATATTTTTTGTTGCCCAACAGGTTTTCAATCTCTTTTTCATCAATTTTAAAGGTATCTGCTTCACCGTCAAGCTTCTTTACGGCGCACTTTCTCAGCAGCGAGGCGATGGTGCGTTCAAGTGTTCTGACGCCCGCCTCACGCGTGTAGTTGTCAATAAGCGTGTAAATGCCTTTGGTGGTGAATTTTATTTCTTTTGAAGAAAACCCACACAAATCAAGCTGCTTGGGAATAAGGTGCTTTTTGGCGATATTCAGCTTCTCTTCCCTTGTATAGCTTGTAATCTCTATAATCTCCATACGGTCGCGCAGAGGCGCAGGAACCGACTCAAGCTCATTTGCGGTGGTGATGAACATAACGTTGGACAAATCAAACGGCAGGTCGATATAGTGATCGACAAACTTGTTGTTTTGTTCGCTGTCCAGCACCTCGAGCAAGGCTGATGTGGGGTCGCCCTTGTAGTCATTTGAAAGCTTGTCAACCTCATCAAGAATAAGCAGCGGATTATTTGACTTTGCCTCGATCAGCGCCTTGATTATCCTGCCGGGCATCGAACCGATATATGTTCTGCGGTGACCGCGTATCTCCGCCTCGTCCTTTACGCCGCCCAAGGCTATTCTTCGGCTGTTTCTGCCTATTGCCTTTGCTATGGACTGTGCGATAGAGGTCTTTCCAACGCCGGGAGGGCCCGCAAAGCAGATTATCTGTCCCTTTTGCTTATCGCTGAGCTTTCTTACCGCAAGCTGTTCAATTATCCTGTCCTTTATCTTTTCAAGACCGTAGTGGCTTTTGTCAAGCTCCCTGCGGATTTTGGAGAGGACGATCTTATCCTCTGTGGATTGATTCCACGGCAGGTCGAGCACGGTGTCGAGATAGGCGCGGCTTACAGCTGCCTCCTGACTGCCAAAGGGCATTTTCATAAACTTGTGACACTCTTTAAGCAGCGTTTCCTCGATTTTTTCATCAAGATGAAGCTCGGTTATCTTGTCTATATATTCTTCGCCCTCTGCCGAAGGGTCGTCCTCCTCACCAAGCTGCTCCTCTATAACGCGCTTTTGCTCGCGCAAAAAATAGATGTGCTGGTTTTCGTCTATCCTGTTTTTTGCACGAATCTCTATGTCGCGTTCGAGCTTTGTGATATAGGTTTCATCGACCAGAATATCGAGCACGTTTTCAAGACGGACGGTGGGATTCATTATTTCAAGCACGCTCTGCTTGGTCTGATAGTCGAGCAATATCGTATTTATTATGTAATCGGCAAGCTCACCGGGATAATCGCAAAGCGCCACCTTGAAAATGATGTCGGACGGCATTTTGGGAGTTACCTCTATGTACTTTTCAAACTGCTTTTTGACCGAACGAATAAGAGCCTCGTCGTGAGAGGTTATTCTTGAGGTCTGCTCCGGCAGAGGAACCACGTATGCCGAAAGAAGGTTTTCGTCAATAACGGGCGCAACCATATGTGCTCTGAACTTGCCCTCCAAAATAACGCGCGTGGTGTCATCGGGTTGCCTGAGCACCTGAACGACCTTTGCCACAACGCCGGTTTTGTACAGATCAGACAGCTTGGGCTCGTTGAGCATCGGGTCGATCTGTGCCGACAGAAAAATGAGTCTGTCTGCCTTCATCGCCTGATTAATGGCAGATACGCTGTTTTTTCTGCCGATGTCAAAATGTATTACGGATTTTGGAAATACAACCATGCCTCGTAAAGGAAGCACGGGAAGCTGCATAGTATCGTTTTCTTTGATTTCCATTATTTTTCCTTTCACGTCAGTTATATTGGGATGACGCACCCGAATAAAACAAGGCAACACCGCGCCGCGGCTTGAGCCGTATGCGGTATTGCCCGGAAAGCAGTACAAAACTACCGCTTAAAATTTCGTCAGGATGCCGAGCTTCGCTTTGAACGCTTGCCAAGCTCCTTCTTTGCAAGATTCATCGGAAAGGACTTCTTTTCTTTTCTTCTGGTGATCTGAGGCTGTGCGCCGTCGGTCACCACATCCTTTGTGATGATGATTTTTTCGATGGTGTTGTCGGACGGGGTTTCAAACATAAGGCTTGTAAGGATACCTTCCATTATTCCTCTTAAGCCTCTGGCTCCCGTCCTCTGCTCCTGCGCCTTTTCGGCTATCGCCTTAAGCGCTTCGTCCTCAAAGTAAAGCTCAACGTCGTCAAGCTCGAACAGCCTTTTGTACTGCTGAACAATTGAGTTTTTGGGAACAGTGAGTATGCTGATCAACGCCTCGGTATCAAGTCCGCTTAAAGCGGTAATTACGGGCAAACGACCGATAAGCTCGGGAATAATGCCGTATTTTACCAAATCGTGGGCTGTTACCTCTTTCATCCAGTCGGTGGAGTCAAGCTCTGTTCTGGACTGAACAAGCGATTCAAAGCCGATGACCGAGTTGCCGCGGCGTTTTTCAACAATCTTTTCAAGACCGTCAAAGGCGCCTCCGCAAATAAACAGTATGTTTTTGGTATCAACCTGCAAAAACTCCTGCTGAGGATGCTTTCTGCCGCCCTGCGGAGGAACGTTTGCCACGGTACCCTCAACGATTTTGAGCAGAGCCTGCTGAACACCCTCTCCGCTTACGTCGCGTGTGATGGAGGGATTCTCTGACTTGCGCGCGATCTTGTCGATCTCGTCGATATATATTATTCCGCGTTCGGCGCGTTCAATATCATAATCTGCCGCCTGAACAAGCTTGAGAAGAATGTTTTCAACATCCTCGCCCACATAGCCCGCCTCGGTAAGAGTGGTCGCATCCGCAATGGCAAAGGGAACGTCAAGAGCCTTTGCAAGCGTTTGTGCAAGCAGGGTTTTGCCCACGCCCGTGGGACCGAGCAAAAGCACGTTGCTCTTGGCAAAATCAACCGAGTCGTCATTTGCAAAAGCGCGCTTATAGTGGTTATACACAGCCACGCTCAGGGTGATTTTAGCCATATCCTGTCCGATAACATATTCATCCAGGATAGCCTTTATTTCCTTTGGCTTTAACAGCTCGGCAATCGAGGGCTCGGGAGCCTTGGGCGCAAGGCGCTTATCTTCAAAGCCTCTGTCGCGCTCAATTTCACCCGACTGCTCAAGGATATTCATGCACAGATCTACGCAGCGGTCACAGATGTACGCTCCGTTTCCCTGAATCATGCGCAAAACCATATCCTGCGGTTTTCCGCAAAAAGAGCAGTAAATCTCTTTGTCGTTCGTCTTGTTAGCCATAAGCGTTACTCACCTTATCTCTTATCAATAACCTTATCTATCAGTCCGTATTCAAGCGCCTGCTGTGCGGTCATAAAGTTGTCGCGCTCGGTGTCGTTTTTAATAACATCAAGGGGCTTGCCGGTATTCTCCGACAAAATCTGATTCAAACGCGCCTTTATGTCAAGCATGTATCTTGTGTGGATCTCCATATCGGTCGCCTGACCCTTATAGCCGCCCAGGGGCTGGTGGATCATAATAGTGCTGTTAGGCAGGGCGATTCTTTTGCCCTTTGTGCCCGCCGACAGAAGAAACGCGCCCATGCTTGCAGCCATACCCATGCAAATTGTGGATACGTCGCACTTGATGTACTTCATTGTGTCATAGATGGCAAAGCCGTCGGTAACGCTGCCGCCGGGGCTGTTGATGTAAAGACTGATGTCCTTTGTGGGATCCTGGCTTTCAAGGTAAAGCAGCTGAGCAACGATAACGCTTGCGCTTGCGCTGTTTACTTCCTCGTTAAGCATGACGATTCTGTCGTTTAAAAGCCGGGAATAAATATCATAGGAGCGCTCACCGCGGTTGGTTTGCTCTACTACATAAGGTATCAATGCCATAATAATCAAGACCTTTCTTAATTAATAGTTGGCAGATAATCAAATATTATTCAGATTATTTGATTACCGCGCTGTCCTTAACAAGGTCAAGAGCCTTCTGAACTTTAACGTCCTCCGAAAGTGATTCCGCGGGAATCGCTGCCTTCACCCTGTCGATTTCCATGCTGTAGCTCTCGGCAAGCTTGCCGTATTCCTCTTCAAGCTCAGCCTCGGATACTTCAATGCTTTCTTTTCTTGCGATGGTTTCAAGGGCAAGACGAAGCTTTACTCTCTTTTCGGCTTCTTCTCTGTACATACCCTTAAGAGCATCTTTATCCATACCCATGTACTGCATGTAGGTATCTACGTCAAGACCCTGAGAACGCAGGCGCATCTCAAAATCTCTTACCATATCGTTGGTCTGGTTCTCATACATCGCCTCGGGGATCTCGCCCTCGACCAGCTCGATAAGCTTCTCTGAGATCTGATTATCAAAGTCTTTGTCGGACTCCTCAACAAGGCGCTTTGCTATAGTTTCCTTAAGCTCTTCCTTGTACTCATCAAGAGTGTCCTTATCGGAAACATCCTTTACAAATTCGTCGTCAACCTCGGGCAACTCCTTGGTTTTAATCTCGTGAAGCTTAATCTTAAACTCGGCATCCTTGTCCTTAAGCTCCTCCGCCTGATAATTTTCGGGGAATTTTACGTTTATGCTGAACTCTTCACCGGTGGAGTGACCTACGATCTGCTCCTCAAAGCCGGGAATAAAGTTGCCGGAACCGATGGCGAGGTTGTAGCCCTCTGCCTTTCCGCCCTCGAAAGCGACACCGTCAACAAAACCCTCAAAGTCAATAACAACGGTATCGCCGTTTTCTACGGCTCTGTCCTCAACGGTAACAAGACGCGAGTTGCGCTCTCTTACCTGATCGATTTCCTTATCAATAAGCTCGTCGGTCACCTCGGTGGATTTTCTCTCCGCCTCAATGCCCTTGTAGTTGTCGATCTCCATTGTGGGCTCAACAATAACGGCTGCCTTGAAGGTGAAGCCGTCCTTGCCCGCTTCGACCGCTTCAAGCGATTCAACGGCAACTATCTTTATGTCTGCCTCCTTGGCGGCGTCATAAAGAGCGTCGGGATAGCAGTCCTGAATAGCGTCGTCGTAAAATACCTCTGCTCCGTAAAGCTTTTCTATAATCCTTCTGGGAGCCTTGCCCTTTCTGAAGCCCTGGATGTTGATATTCTTTACCTGTTTTTTATATACTGCGTTAATTGCTTTTTCAAATGTTTCGCCGTCAACCTCGACAACGAGCTCGTATGAATTTGCTTCTTCTTTCTTTGTGCATTCTTTCAGTGCCATTTTTGATTCCTCCATTTTATTATATCGCTTTATTGTAACATAAATCTTTTACTAAATCAAGTTTATCTTACCAAAACAGGCATAAACTCTGCCTTATCGCAAGATATCAATTTGAAATTGACACCTTTATACTCTCCGTCAAAGGCAAGCCTGAAATTCTTCTTGCCGTGGATGTGTCCATAGTAGCATTTTTTGATGTTGTACCGAATCAGAACATCCATGATCTCGGGACATTCGACACCGCGGTAGTACGGCGGATAGTGCAAAAACACTACAGGCTCGCCGCCGAGCTTCAACGCCTCCTCTATAGAGGTCGTTAGCCTGCCCACCTCGCGGTTGAGCACCTTTACATCCTCGGGAGTATCGTTTTCCAAGAACCAGCCGCGTGTTCCGCAAACGGCAAAGCCGTCAACCCGGTACGCGTTGTTAAAAAGTATAGATATAGTACCGAGTTCGTTTTCCTCGAGGAACATATCCATCTTTCGCTTGGTGCTCCACCAATAGTCGTGGTTTCCCTTTAAAAACAGCTTTTTTCCGGGGAGACCGTCGATAAACCTGAAATCTGTCAGGGTATCCTCAAGCTTCATTGCCCAGGAAATATCTCCGGCAATCACTACGGTATCGTCATCGGTTATCAGCCTTCTCCAGTTGCTTTCAAGACGCTCAAGGTGGTCGTTCCAGCCTGCAAAAACATCCATGGGCTTATCCTCACCCAAGGAAAGGTGAAGGTCGCCCAGAACATAAAGGGACATCAGCCGATTTCGAGCGCCGACAGCACGTATTTCGGCATATCGTCAACCTCGGTAACATCCGAAAAACGCGCGGTCTTGTCCTTAAGACCCGCAAGTGGAGCAGGAACTGCCATACCGGTGACTTCGTTGAGCCTGTCAACCATATCAAATTCAGTATCGGGAAGCTGATCGTTAGGAGCAACCGCTTCCAAAACGGATTTTGAGAATTTATAGGGGCTTGCCGTGGATGCAATTACCGACGGTGTGTCATCTCCGGTCTGAGCGACGTACTGCTCATAAACATTTACGGCAACGGCGGTGTGGGTATCACACAGATAGCCGTTTTCGGCAAACAACCTGCTTATGGTATCCTGAGTCTTTTTATCGTCGCAGAAGCCGCCGAAGAATTTTTCCTTCATCAATGCTTTAACGCTGTCCGAAACCTCATACTTGCCCGTTGTCTTAAGCGCTGTCATCCACTCGTGAGTTACCTCGGCATCGTCACCCGAAATCCTGTAAAGAAGTCTTTCAAGGTTGCTCGAAACAAGAATGTCCATTGAAGGCGACATCGTGGTATAGAAATGTCTGTTTTTGTCATATACTCCCGTGTTGATAAAGTCGGTAAGCACGTTGTTTGAGTTTGAAGCGCAAATGAATTTATTAACGGGCAGACCCATCAGGCACGCATAGTAGGAAGCAAGAATGTTACCGAAGTTGCCCGTGGGAACAACGACGTTTATTTTGTCGCCAAAGGCTATTTTGCCGTCGTTGACCATGTCGCAGTATGCCGAAATGTAATAGACTATCTGAGGAAGCAGCCTGCCCCAGTTGATGGAGTTGGCGGAAGAAAACAGCATATTGTTTTCTGCAAGCTTTTCGGCGATCTCGGGTGTTGTAAATATCTTCTTAACACCTGTCTGAGCGTCGTCAAAATTGCCCTTTATGG
Source organism: uncultured Ruminococcus sp. (assembly GCA_902798365.1). Lineage (GTDB taxonomy): Bacteria > Bacillota > Clostridia > Oscillospirales > Acutalibacteraceae > Ruminococcoides. The sequence continues at coordinate 52,100 of CADBWP010000002.1, read as the reverse complement.
CGCACACCCTTACGTTTGCGCCCTCCTGAGTGTTCATCTGGTGCTTTTGCATGGGGCTTACACCGTTTACGGGATAAAACACAATTATCCTCGTGTGGTCAACATCCTTAAAGCCCTCAAGAGCAGCCTTGCCCGTGTCGCCCGAGGTAGCGACAAGAATAACAGCGTCCTTGCCGTCATATGTCTTTTTGAGTGATTTTGTCAGCAAATGCGGCAGAATCTGCAATGCCATATCCTTGAAGGCACAGGTGGGACCGTGCCAAAGCTCAAGAATATTCAAAGCGGTACCTTCAAGGCTTGTGTAAGCGAGCGGAGCAGGGTTGTCGCCGCCGAATTTTGCCGGGGTATATGCCTTTTCTACGCACTCGTCGATCTCTTCTGCGGTAAAATCCGAGAGGAAGTCCGAGAACACTTTTTTGGCTCTGCCCTTGTAATCCTTCTTAAGCAAGGAACGAAGTGTTTCTTCATCGTATTTCGGAAATTCCTGCGGAACAAAAAGGCCGCCGTCCTTTGAAATGCCCTGTGCTATAGCCTGAGCAGCCGAAACGACCTCGGATGCGTTTTGTGTGCTGTTATATAACATTTTTATCTTCCTTTCGCTGTGCGATTAAACAACAATTTATTTTACTACATAATTTGTCGATTGTCAAAGTATTCAAGGAAATTAAGCGCGTTTTCGTAAAAAATCCTTTTAATCAAAGCCTCGGAATAGCCGTGTTTTAAATACATTTCACATATATTTTCATATACCCGGCTGTCGGCAATATCAAATGGCAGACAGCCGCCGTCAAAATCGCTTCCGAAGCAAAGGCAATCGTCGGCGCCGAGCGACAAGAAATGCTCGGTATGTCTTAATATATCGGCGGTGCACGCATTATCGGGATCGTTGTTTAAAAAGGCATTGTGAAAGTTAAGTCCAATAAGACCTTTTCTTTCAATAATGGTTTTTATCTGATCATCGGTCAGGTTTCTTTTGTGACGGGTAACGGAAAAAGCATTTGAGTGTGACGCCGCAAAAGGTAGCTTTGTGCGTTCTGCAACATCATAAAAGAGCCGCTCGCAGGCATGTGAAACATCGACTATAATGCCGTGCTCCTCCATTTTGCTCAATACCGCTTCTCCGAACGGTGTGATGCCGCAGCCCTGAGCCTCTGCCCCGCCGCCGATTTGGTTTCGGGCATTCCATGTAAGCGTCATCATTTTAACGCCGAGCCCTGCAAAGCGTTCCACATTATCAAGCCTGCCGTTCAGCGCGGAACCGTTTTCTATTGTGAACAAAGCCGAGTTTTTGTTTTTCGTAAAAGCTGTTCTTATTCTTTCGCCGTGCTTTATAAGCTTTATACCGAGCCTGTCGCACTCGCTGCAAAGAAGCTTGTGCGCGGATACCACCATGTTTTCGGCAGCTTTGCCGTCAACGCCGTCCGGGATCCATACAGCATAGCATTGGAGCTTTGAGTCTGCACGAGACGGCTCAAAAAGAACCTCGTTACGTCTGTCATCAAGGGTAATGTTGCGGGTCAGCGCGTTATAAAGGGTATCGCAGTGCAGGTCAATAATACGCATTGCCACTCTCCGTTTCAAAGGCGTTTTCAATGTAATTAAGCTTTATGGGCTTAAGGGTCGAACTGTTGATAAAAACCTCGCTCACGTCAAAGCGGCAAAAGCAGTCGGTTTCATTCTCCGCAAGATATGCGGCGGCAGTTTTGATTATTCTTTGGCGTTTGCGGTAATCAACAGCCTCGTAAGGCTGAGTAAGAGGGTTTTCACGGCGCGTCTTTACCTCTACAAAAGCGATAAGATCGCCTTTTTGGGCAATTATGTCTATTTCTCCGAACACCTTGCGGTAGTTTCGCTCAAGTATTTTCCAGCCGCGCCTTTTTAAATACCTTACGGTAAAGCTCTCGCCTTTATCTCCCGTCAGTCTTTTTGGATTTGCGGTCATTTCAGTATCTTTCCCAAAAAGCTCATGCGGTGGTAGGGGCACGGGCCGAATTCTTTCAAGGCTTCAACATGAGCCTTTGTACCATATCCCTTATGCTTGTCAAAACCATACATCGGGTATTCTTCGGCATATCTGTACAAAAGCCTGTCCCTCGATACCTTTGCCAGTATTGAGGCGCAGGCGATCGACATGGATTTTGCGTCGCCCTTTACTATACATTCGCAGTCGATGGAAAGCTCGGGTAGCCTGTTGCCGTCTATCATGGCGTAATCAGCCCTTACCGAAAGTCCCTCTGCTGCGCGTTTCATAGCAAGCATTGTGGCGTTGAGAATGTTAAGGCTTTCAATTTCTTCAACGTCAGCATACGCTACAGAATATGAAACCGCTTCGGCTTTTATTACCTCAAACAACGCCTCGCGCTTTCTTTCACTCAGCTTTTTTGAGTCGTTGACTCCTTCAATTATTTTACCGGGCGGCAAAATCACCGCCGCTGCACACACGGGACCCGCCAAAGGACCTCTGCCGGCTTCGTCTATTCCGCATATGTTTTTATAACCTTTTTCCGCCGCGGCGGTCTCGTACTCCAACCAGTTCATTTCATCTCTCCGTTCGGCATCTCCACGGTGATCCTACCAGACTTTGCAGCCCTGAATTCATCAAGCAGCATGATCGCGGCGCGCTCGGTGTTAACCTCGCCGCCCGAAACGAGCATACCGCGTTTTTTTGCGATTATTCCGAGCAGCTCATAAGAATCGGCATTATCCAGATCGACTTTTTTAAAAAATCGAGCAGGCGCACCGCCAGCAGCTCGATATCGACGACCTGATCCTTGACGGCGCCGGTAAAGGCGAGATGTTCGCCAACGAGCTTATCGTCAAACTTAGGCCAAAGCACGCCGGGAGTGTCGAGCATTTCAAGGTTTTTGCTTATTGTAAACCATTGATTGCCGCGGGTCACACCGGGTCTGTCCTCAACCTTTGCCCTGTTTTGCTTTGAAATGCGGTTGATAAAAGAGGACTTGCCGACGTTTGGTATGCCCACGATCATTATTCTCATAACAGGGTTGACCATACCCTTGCTTTTCAGGCGCTCTATTCTCTCACTAAGCACCTGATTAACGGCAGAGGGAAACTTATTGAGCCCTCTTCCGCTTTTACAGTCAACAGCGATCGCCGTTATTCCCTGCTTGGCAAAGTGATCTATCCACATTTTGGTAGCGGTAGCATTCGCCATATCGCATTTGTTGAGCAGGATCACACGCGGCTTGTTTTGTATCAGCCTGTTAAGGTCGGGGTTGCGGCTGCTGACGGGGATGCGTGCGTCAATGATCTCCGCAACAGCGTCAACAAGCTTCAGGCTTGCCTGTATTTGTCTTTTTGTTTTGGTCATATGACCGGGAAACCATTGTATGTTCTGCGATTCACTCATGTTTATTCCTCAGCTTTAAAAAACAAAGCTCATTCCCATCTATACCGAAAAGTATCAACAGAAATAAGCTTTTTAATCATCTTATTCGTATAAATAGCCAAAATGGTCAAACGGGAAAACCACAAGCTGCGCCTTGCCGATAACGTCGTTGACATCTATCAGACCGATCTCGGTGCTGCGGCTGTCAAGAGAAACACGCCTGTTGTCGCCCATTACAAAAATTTTACCCTCGGGCACGATGTCGGGGATCTGATTGTTTCCCCTGTTGTCTTCAAAGGTAGAGCCGTCTATATAGGGCTCGTTGAGCTCAATGCCATCAACATAAATCTTGTCGTTGTCATAGTCGAGCTTTATAGACTGTCCTTCAACCGCGATAACGCGCTTGATGATAGGCTTCTGATAGTTTGAACCGTGCGCAATGACAACTATGTCGTTGTTATGAGGCGTATAGAAAAGGTTTGTAACAATGACCTTGTCTTTGCTGGCAAGGGTATCATTCATGGAAGCGCCGTCAACCTCTACAAGTCTGAAAACAAAGGTAAGGCAAAGCACGACGATTGAAACCGCGAAAAGCACACACCTTATCCAGTCGTAAATGCCCGCAGTCATGCCGTCGCTCTTTACGGTCTGAAACTTTTTCTTGTCGGTGTCGTCTTCGTTATCCTCAAAAACAGCCTTAAACTCTTCCTGAAAATTCTCCTTGAACTTGCTGACCCCTGTCTTTTGCTTTTCAAGATAAAGCTCGGGGCTCAGATCCAGCGCAAGATCAACGTCGGAAAAGTCGTTTTCGATATCTTCATTTATATTATTGGGTTTCTCTTTACTCAACATCTTCACCTGCTTAACGCGAGCCGCTTAGATAAAAAGCGACGGTGGTCGCTCTCTCCGCCTTTGGAAACCCGGCTGATAAGCAACAGGTTTATGCAACGGCGGGTCATAAGTTTTCTGTCAGCTGCCATATGTCTGTGTATAAGAAGCATTGCCATAATACGAAACATTGTTATTTCGTATAGTGTAAAAAAGGGAACTTAAGCAGTTCCCTTTTTTACTATTCGAGAATTACTTACGAATCTGTTCCTTAACCTTAGCAGCCTTACCTACTCTGTCACGCAGATAGTAGAGCTTGCTTCTGCGAACCTTACCGTAACGAACAACTTTAACGTCCTGAACGTTGGGTGAGTGAAGCGGGAACACTCTCTCTACTCCTACGCCGTATGCAACACGTCTAACGGTGAAGGTCTCGGCGACGCCGCTGCCTCTCTTGGCAATTACGGTGCCCTCGAACATCTGGATTCTTTCTCTCTCACCCTCGCGGATTTTTACCGATACCTTTACGGTATCACCGATGCCAAACTCGGGGGTGGATTCTTTTACCGAGTCCGCAGCGATAGTTTTTAATGCGTCCATATTTATCCTCCTGTTTTTTCCCGACATTCATACCCTTTGGCAGCGGACTGTCAGCTTTCATAATGACGGCATTGCCGTTATTTGAATCGCGTCGAGAGTTACGACGGTCTCAAACACTTGAATATAATATCATAAAAAGAAATATAATTCAAGTCTTTTTTTAATTATTTACCGATATTTTTCAATTTGGTTAAAAAATTCTCGAAATACGCGGGAAGCGGTGAGCAAAACTCCAAATATTCTCCTGTTGAGGGGTGAATAAAGCCGATTTTACCCGCGTGAAGACATTGACCCGTAAAGCTCACCTTTTCATTTTTTACACCATATACGGGATCGCCTGCCACGGGATGTCCCAGATATGCCATATGAACTCTTATCTGGTGCGTGCGTCCCGTTTCAAGGATACACCTGATATGAGTGTAGCCCCTGTAACGCCCGAGAACCTTGTAGTGAGTGACTGCGTTTTTACTGTTTTTTTGTGTAACACACATTTTTTTGCGGTCAACCGGGTGCCTGCCTATGGGCGCGTCAACCACGCCCTCCTCGTCCTTAATAGAACCGAAAACTATCGCCTGATACTCGCGCGTAAATGAATGTTCCTTTATTTGTGCGGCAAGATGTGCATGTGCTTTGTCGTTCTTTGCCACAATAAGCAGTCCGCTTGTGTCTTTGTCTATGCGGTGAACTATTCCCGGCCGCATGACGCCGTTTATGCCGGACAGGCTGTCTCCGCAATGATACAAAAGAGCGTTGACCAGGGTGCCCGAATAATTGCCTGCAGCGGGATGAACAACCATGCCCTTGGGCTTATTTACAATGAGCAAATCGTCGTCCTCATACACAATATCAATGGGTATGTTCTCTGCCTGAGCCTCATACGGCACGGGGTCGGGCACATTAACAATGATTTCATCACCTGTTTTTAGCTTTTGCTTTTTATCGCAGGCGCTTCCGTTTACCGTTACCGAGCCGTTTTCTATAAGGCTTGCAGCCATGCTGCGTGAAAGACCGATCTCCGCTGACGATATAAACTTGTCGAGGCGAATATCTGCACAGTCGCAGACGATGCGGTGCTCAGTCATGGCGTTTTTCCTTTTTGCTGTCAAAGGTATCGGTCATAAACACAATGTAGGCGGCAAGCATAATCACTCCGACCGTTATGCAGTAGTCGGCAAAATTACACACAGGCGGAAAAAACGACAGACTGAGGTAATCCACAACAAAGCCGTACAGAACTCTGTCGATGAGATTGCCCAGTCCTCCGCCGATTATCAGCGCAACTGTGACATAAAAAAACTTGCTTTTCGGACGTTTCTTAAACATAAAAAAGACTATCGCAGCAATCAAAACGGACGTCAACACAATGAATACCCACGGCATGTCCTTGAACAATCCGAACGCCACTCCCCTGTTTTCAACGTAGGTCAGCTTAAACACATCGCCGACAACATTTACGGAGCCGACAGGCTTCAGGTTATTTATTACAAGAAGCTTGATTATCTGATCTACAGCTGCAATCGCAACACCGATTGCAATCGCAATAAACGGCATAGTTTCCTCCATACCAATAAATCGGTGTAATTTACTCACACCGATTTATCATCATTATTTTATTCTAATATCTTACAGCAGCGTGCGCACAGCGAAGGATGCTCGCTGTTTTGACCGACTGTTTTGCTGATGGTCCAGCAGCGCAGGCATTTTTCGCCCTCTGCTTTTTCAACTGTTATTTCAAGCTCGCCGCCGTTGTCGATGATTTCAACCTCGCTGACAATGAATGCCGCCGCAAGCTCGGACTCTGCCTTTTTAAGGAACTCGAGCTTTTCGCCGCCAGCCGAAAGGATGACCTTTGTTTCGAGCGAGCTCTTAACTGTCTTTTCCTTTACAAGCGGCTCTATGCTCTTCTTGACCTCATCGCGCAGAGCGTGGATCTCTTCCCAGTAACTCATAAAGCCGTCTTCTATCTCAATATCGAGAGTATCAGGCATGGAGTTGAAGATAACATGGTCTGCCTGCTCGTCTGCGGAATGGGGCATGAATCTCCAGATCTCGTCGGAGGTATATGCAAGGATAGGCGCTACCATTCTTGTCATGGCGTTAAGAATAAGATAGATAGCTGTCTGAGCGGCTCTTCTCGATTCGCTGTCAGCCTTCTCGGTATAAAGTCTGTCCTTAAGCACGTCCAGATAGAAGTTGGACATATCTACAACGCAGAAGTTGTGGATGCTGTGATAGACAATGTGGAATTCGTACTTATCGTAAGATTCCTTAACCTTTTCAATAAGGTTATTAAGGGTTTGAACAGCCCATTTATCAATAGGCATAAGCTTTGAAAGCTCAACCATATCGGTGTTGGGGTCAAAATCGGAAAGGTTGCCGAGAATGTATCTGGCGGTATTTCTGATTTTTCTGTAAGCCTCGGAAAGCTGCTTAAGGATATCAAAGGATATGTTGACGTCGGACTGATAATCACAGGATGCGACCCAAAGCCTGAGCACGTCGGCGCCAAACTGCTTCATAACCTCTTGCGGGCTGATGCCGTTTCCGAGCGACTTGCTCATTTTGCGCTTTTCCATATCGAGGATCATTCCGTGGGTAAGCACGGTTCTGTACGGAGCTACGCCTGTTGTGGCAACAGCTGTAAGCAGCGAGGACTGGAACCATCCTCTGTACTGATCGTTGCCCTCAAGATAAAGATCTACTGGATAACCGAGGTATCCGCGGCGCTTGCAGACTGCGGTGTGAGAGGAACCGCTGTCAAACCAAACGTCCATGATATCCTGTTCCTTGTCAAAGCTCTGACCGCCGCACTTGGGACACTTTGTTCCCTCGGGCAGAATCTCGCATGCGTCGCGGTCAAACCAAGCGTTGGAGCCCTCCTTGCCGAACAGCTCGGCAACGGCAAGCATCGCTTCCTTGTTGATGTAAGGCTCGCCGCAGTCCCTGCAATAAAAGATCGGGATGGGAACGCCCCATTTGCGCTGACGGGAAATACACCAGTCTTTTCTGTCGCGCACCATGGATGTTATGCGATCCTTACCCCATGCGGGAATCCATTGAACGGTGTTGATAGCATCAACAGCTTCGTCCTTGAAGTCGTCAACCGAGCAGAACCACTGATCGGTAGCCCTGAACAGGATCGGGGACTTGCATCTCCAGCAATGGGGATACTGGTGGATGATTTTCTTAAGTGCGAACAAAGCGCCCGTAGCGTCAAGCTTTATTGCTATTTTTTTGTTTGCCTCGTCGGTAGTAAGTCCGGCAAACTCACCTGCTTCTTCGGTGAGCACACCGTCGCCGTTAACGGGGCAAATCACGGGGATCTCTGGGTAATTGCGGCATACGTTGTAGTCGTCAACACCGTGACCGGGAGCGGTGTGGACGCAGCCTGTACCGCTTTCAAGGGTTACGTGGTCACCTACGATGAGAAGTGATTCGCGGTCAAGGAACGGATGCTGAGTCTTCATATATTCAAGCTCGCTGCCCTTGATAGTAGCAACTACCTCATAGTCGGTGATGCCCGCCTCCTCCATACAATTCTTGTACAGATCTGTTGCCATAACGTAAAACTCGTCGCCGCTTTTTACTATTGAATATTCGTAACGGGGGCCGACGCAAATTGCAACGTTTGCGGGGAGTGTCCATGTGGTGGTTGTCCAAATGACAAAATACACCTTTGAGGGGTCTATGCCCATTGCCGCAAACTTACCGAGATCGTCGGTCACGTTGAACTTAACATAAATGGAGTGGCAGGGATCCTCGGCGTACTCTATTTCCGCCTCTGCAAGCGCTGTTTTGCACTCGGGGCACCAATAAACGGGCTTTAAGCCGCGGTAAATATAGCCCTTGTCTGCCATTTCGGCAAACACCTTGATCTGCTCTGCCTCAAACTCGTGCTTTAAGGTAATGTAAGGATTGTCCCATTCACCTATGCATCCGAGGCGCTTAAACTGCTCGCGCTGGTCGTTGATATAACCCGTAACGAACTCCTCGCAAAGCTTGCGAAGCTCTACCGTAGAAATATCCGCAGAACTGCCAATGCCCGCCTTTTGTCTTGCCTTAAGCTCGGTGGGAAGACCGTGAGTATCCCAGCCGGGAACATACGGAGACTTGAAGCCCGCCATGTTTTTTTGGCGAACAATAATGTCCTTCAATATCTTGTTGAGCGCGTGTCCGAGGTGGATATCGCCGTTTGCATAGGGAGGTCCGTCGTGAAGCACGAAAAGGGGCTTGCCCTCGTTGAGCTCCATAAGCTTTTCATATACTTTTTCATCCTCCCAATTTTTCAGGGTGAGGGGCTCGCTTTTGGGAAGACCCGCACGCATGGGAAATTCAGTTTTGGGAAGATTAAGGGTTGAGTTGTAATCCTTACAATCTTTGCACATATCTATCTGCTCTCTCCAATTAATTACTATATTAACAAATGACGTTATTCGTCGGAAACATCATAATTGTCGCCAAACTTAAGATGGCTGAACTTGCCGGGGCGCTTTATGGGAACCCTGGTGGTAGCTTCTGTAGCCTTTGGCGCTACGGGAGCCTGCTGCTGCACATCATCATAGTTTTGACGGGGCTGCGGCGCACGTGCGGGCTGCTGCTGAACCTGCTGCTCCTCGGCGACAGGCTCTGTGGGATACTGTTCGTCAAGCTGCTTACGGCTGTTGCTGACGTCCTCCGCGGTGGGAAGATCGTCGATCGATTTAATATGCTTGCTGTAAAGCTCGATAAGCTCATTTCTGAGGTTAACGGCATCGGTTTGCAGCTGAAGATAATGCTCCTTTTCATATACGGTCATCTTGTTCGCCTCGGAAACAAGCTCCTGAGCCTTTTCCTCTGCATCTCTTATTATTCTTGCAGCCTTTTCTCTCGCCTCTTTAACGCACGCGTCGGACATCTTCTGAGATGTGAGAAGCGCGTTTCTTACGGTCTCCTCATCCTCGCGGTACTCCTCAAGACGGGTTGCAAGTCTGTCGATTTTGTGAACAAGATTGGTCTTTTCTTTTTTCAGCTGTTCAAAGGACGAGATCACCTCGTCGATGAAAGCGTCAACATCCTCGGCTCTGTATCCGCCGCTGAGCGTCGCTTTTCTGAAGCTGATGTTTTTGATTTCATCAATTGTAAGCATGGTTGAACACTCCTTATCTAAAGTGGATAATAGAAATTCTCAGGCGGTGCTTTTTAGTTTCCCCGATCACACCGCTTAAAATATATTTACCTTTACCCCTTACGGTAAATGTATCTTGTACAGACAATGTTTTGCTGATATTCTGACAGCATTCATAATTTCGGCTTACGCTGCCCGATAGTATCAGACTTTTTGTTTTTTCACGCGACAGACCGGTAACCGCAGCGATTACCGCATCGAGCCGAAGCGATGAAACGGTATAATCCTTCTCATCAAAGCCGCGTCCTTTGGGAATGGTTTGCGGGTCTGCGGTGCCGACCGTTACTCCGGCATTGCCGATTTTAAAAACCTGCGAGGTTATATAGCCGCTGATTTCGCTTTTGACGAAAACAACGCATCTGCCGTCCTCAACAAGAATATCCCCTACGGTCTCGCGCTCGATACCAAGGGACATAAGTGCGCCGAGAAAGTCTCGGTGCGTAAGCTTATCGACTTTTCTGAACTTAAACTCAAGCGCATCAACCGGAAACTCTTCCGGTTCGTAAGGAAAGATTCCGAGCACCTTTCGCTCGGCTCCTTCGTAGCCTCCGAAAAATGCATAGTCCTCAAAGCCCTCGCTTTTAAAATGAGCCTGCGCAAGCGCTTGCCTGCGCTCGCTTAAAAAAGAGAGAAAGTATGCCTTTCCCCGTTTTTGGCTCAGATACACAGCGTCGTCGAGCTTTGACAGAAACAGCGCGTCGTCGTTAGAAATAGACACCGCTGTTTTCCAACTCGTCCAGAAGGTCGTCGCCGGTAAGGTCAACGTTAGAAGGAATTATTATATATGTATTTGTAGCAACACGCTTGATTTTACCGTTGTTGGCATAAGCCACGCCGCTGAGAAAATCAAGGATCCTTCTCGCCATATCCTTGTTTGTATCCTCAAGGTTGAGCACTACGGTGTGGGTTTTCATAAGCTCGTCCGCAATGGAACGGGTCTCCTCACCAAAACGCTCGGGCTTAAAGATTCCAACCTGCAGCTTTGCGGTAGCGTTGATGTTTACCACCTTGTTTCTTGTTGATGAAACAGGCTGTCTGTCGCGCTCGGGCTCTCTGTCCCTCTCGCGCTCTCTGGGAGCCATCGCCTCATACTCGTCGTCGCCCTCGTCGGAATAACCGTACTCGTCGTACTCGTATTCATCGTCAGGAGCGTCCCACATACGTTTGAACTTGTCAACTATTCCTGCCATTTCATTTTCCTCCTATTATGAATAATTTCTCGCGCCGAACAGCGCCGAGCCTACTCTAACCATGTTTGCACCCGCGAGTATCGCCTCGCAGTAATCATCGGACATACCCATAGAAAGTATAGTCATACTTACATTATCTAATTTTTTTTGCGAAATGTCAATAAATAACTTGTGCATATTATTAAAATATTTCATTATTTTCTGTTTATTATCACAAATCGGGGGTATAGTCATTAATCCTTTTACCGAAATGCCTTCAAGCTCGGCTATTTGGCATATCAATTCCTCAAGGTTTTCCTCAAAAACACCCGATTTGTTCTCTTCACGGCCGATATTTACCTCAACAAGTATGTCGGTGGTTTTTCCGTGCTTTAAAGACTGACGCGATATTTCCTGCGCAAGCCTCAACGAATCGACAGACTGGATCAAATCGACCTTATCGACGATCTGTCTGACCTTGTTGGTCTGCAAATGACCTATGAATTGCAACGAACAGTTGACAAGGTTATAAAGCTCATACTTTGAAAGAAGCTCCTGCACGCGGTTTTCTCCGATATGATCGAGCCCGAGCGAGATAGCGTGATTTATCGTGGGCGCGTCAACCGTTTTGGTTGCGGCAAGAAGGGTTATATCCTCCCTTTTTCTGCCCGACTTTTCCGCAGCGTCGGCAATTCTTTCGTTTATCAGCTTATAGTTATATTCAACGTCACTTAATGACCTTTCCGTCATACAGGTCGTCTCCCTTCACAATTATTTTATCATACAAGGAAATTGTTTCTCCGTTGAAAAGAACGGTATCGGCAGGATGCGGATCGCAGATAACGTAATCTCTGTCGGCATACAGTATCGAGATTTGCTTGAACTGAATTTCGCTGCCGTAGAGCACATAAACGCCCTGAACCTTTTTCTTTTCCTTGTGCGGCTTGTCGTTTTCGTCGTAGGTTACTTTTGTAACATAGTCGTCATGTATCGCGCGCTTGCTCACCCTGTAGCCCGAGAAGGTGCCCATGCCGATTTCTATAGGCTCACGGCGGGCTTCAAGCAAGCCGCGGTTCATGTAATCACATTGAAGGATGACAAGAGCATCTCCGTCTTCATCTGCCGAACGCTGAATGCGATATACCGACGCCGGAATTGCCTCTGTGCTCGCCTCTGAAAACTTAACGGTCACGCTGCCGTCCCATATAGACAGCGTAGCAGCGTCGTCCGAGGAAACGGAACACGCAACATACCAGTTCACGTTGCTGATTACCTTGCCTGCGGTATTTTCAGCAACGGGCAGGGGCTCTATGCTTTTTAAAGAATCGGCGGTAAGACTGTCTATATCGGATACCTTGACCGCGTTTTCATAGCCGTCGCAGAATTCCGTAAAGTAGCCTGCCACGGGAGTTGTTATGGTGCCGATGCTGTTTCCTGCGGAGGCTCTGAGGGCATCGACCTGAGCCTGCAAATCGGCGAGCTGCGCAGAGTAGTTATCTACCTTGCCGGTAAAAAGCTGCCTTTGGTTTATTCCTGCCAAAAGTGAGTCGGCGTCGGTCTTGACGGATTCAACGTCAAACTGATTGGCGTCATAAATGTAGCTTATCAGACTGTTTTGAATGTTGTTGTTCAGCTGGTCTATGCTTACGGCGCCCGTCAGGCTGTTTGTCTGGTTTTCCTTGAGTGTATTGATCCTCGCCTGCAGCTTGTCCGCCTGAGTCTGCGCAACTGCGTCCTGCTCGCTTGAATACACCTTTGCAATGTTTGAATTTGCATTGACATTTTCGCAGTTTCCGCAGGAGTATGACAGCACGCCGTTTGTGTTATTTGAAATAACGGTTTCGTCACGTATTATAAAGCCGTTTGTGGATATGGTATCGGTAACGGTCGTTTGAACTGCGTTCTCTGTGGGATACATGTCAAAATTTGCGCTGATCAGCAGATAGGTCACATATACCAGCGCAAGAATAGTCAGCGCCGCGACCAGTATTCGCTTAAACAGAAGTTTATCCATATATTAATCCTTTGTCTATGATTTGAACGGCTGAATCGAATAATTCTTCAAAAGAAGAATATTTATCTACATACAGCCAATTGATTTCCTTGTCGCGCTTAAACCAGGTAAGCTGTCGTTTTGCATAACGCCTGGTTTCTCTTTTCAGCTTTTCCACACATTCCTCAAGCGTTGATTCACCGCTGAAATAAGGCGCAAGCTCCTTGTAGCCTATCGCCTTAACGGACGTAAAGCTGAGAGGACCGTCAAGCACCTGAGCGGCTTCTTTAAGCAGGCCCTGCTCAAGCATAAGATCGACGCGAAGGTTTATTCTTTCATAAAGCTTTTCGCGGTCGGAATAGTTCAGTCCGATTTTAACGGCGCTGTATGGGCTTTCCTCAAGCCTTGAAAGTTCATTTTGCTCGGTGATCGTTTTTCCCGAGGTTTTATAAAACTCTATAGCCCTTATTATTCTTTTTGGGTTTTTTTCTTTTTCCAGTCTTTCGGCAGAGGAAGAATCAAAGCCGCGCAGAATGTCAAGAAGATGATCAACACCGTTTTCTT
>CADBWP010000002.1:22822-38420 GCA_902798365.1 uncultured Ruminococcus sp. | reverse complement strand
TCTTTCCAGATCGTAGAAGTCTCTCGCTTCTTCGCTGAAACGGATGTTGTTCAAAAGAGAATCCACATACAGTCCCGTTCCGCCGACGATAAACGGAAGCCTACCGCGGCTGACTATCTCATCTATGCATCTCTTCGCGTCCTCCGTGAATGAAGCGACGGAATAGGTGCTTTGCGGAGGAAGAAAATCCATCAGGTGGTGCACGATCCCGCCTTTTTCCTGCTCGGTTGGCTTTGCCGTGGCAATTTGCATACCCTGATATATCTGCATGGAATCAGCGGAGATTATTTCACCGTTAAAGCGCTTGGCAAGCTCCACCGCCAGTCGGGTCTTGCCCGAGGCCGTGGGTCCGACTATTGAAACTATTTTGGTTTTACGGTTCAAACAATCACGCCCTGCCAAACTGTCTTTCTATCTCGCTTTTTTTCATCACTATGGTTATCGGGCGACCGTGAGGACAATAGCGGATGTCGGGGTTGTCCTCGAGAGTTTTAACTATTTCGATAAGCTCTTGTGCAGAGCTTTTGTTGCCTGCCTTTATCGCGCTGCGACAAGCCACATTGTGATAAAACCAGTCCATTTTTTCGGTAAAAATATCGGTTTTGCCCTTTGATATATAATCCGCCATTTCTGCAATGCAGTCGGCAATCTCAGCCGCGTCTATGTATTGCGGAGCGGCGCGTACAATGACCGTTGAATTGCCGAAGTCCTCGACCTCAAAGGAACAGTCCTCAAACATTTCAAGGTGAGATACCGCCGCGTCGTATTCCTCTTTGCCGAGAGTAACGGTGATTGGCTGCAACAAAAGCTGCTTGAACGCTCCCGTCTTTTCGGATCTGAGCTTTTCGTATATTATTCGCTCGTGTGCGGCGTGTTTATCTATGAGCATAAGCTCTTTTTGGTTTTTTTCAACAATTATGTATGTGCCGAACGCCTCGCCTATGTATTTCAGATCATCCTGCTGCTTTATAAGCGAAGGCTGAGAATTGTCCTTCACCGTTACCTCAATATCGGGCTCAGGTTCGGAAAAACTGTTTGTAAAACTGTCTGTCGCTGCTTGTTCGGTTTTACCGTCGTTTAATATGAGTTCGTCGATGGAAGGAGTATGCTTGAAGCTGTCCTCACGCTTTGCGGCCTTGACCGCTTCCTTTGAGTAGATATCAAACGGGTTTGATGACTCTGTGAAATGCGGTTTTTGTACTGTTGACTGAGGGAAATCGGGCTCTATACTGTCAAGCTCGTCAAATACGGTAGCCGGTCTTTGCGGCTGCGGCGACGGAGGCTTTGCGACCTCGGAGGTCTTTCCCATAACCGCGTCCGCATTTTTAAAGGGGTTGAATTTTTTTATATCGTTAAATGCGGTATCGGTTTTAAAAACCGCCTGCTTTTGGGTGTCAAACTTCATAAGGGCGGACTTGACCGCGTGAAAGACCGCGTCATATACGGGCCTTTCGTTTATAAAACGAACCTCGATTTTTGAGGGATGAACGTTTACGTCGATGATCTCAAACGGAAGGTCGATATTCAGCACACAAGACGGGAACTTGCCGACCATTACAGAGTGCTTAAAAGCCTCCTCCAGCGCAAACATCGCCGTGCGTGACTTTACATATCTTCCGTTTATAAAAAAGTTTTGCATGTTGCGGTTGGGGCGCGAGTGAACGGGCTTGGTAATGTATCCGCTGACGTGGATGGCGTCAAGCGTGTAATCGACGGGGATAAGACCGCCGGCAAACTCTCTGCCCAAAACCGAATAGACAGCCGATAAAAGCTTGCCGTCGCCCGAGGTTTTGAGCGCCTGTTTGCCGTCTCTTATGAATGTAAAGGCGATCTCGGGGTGAGAAAGCGCTGTTTTATCTACCACAGCCGAAACAGCGTTGCCCTCGGAAACGTCTTTTTTTAAAAACTTTGCTCTTGCGGGAATGTTGTAGAACAGATCTCTTATAACAAAGGTGGTGCCCACGGGGCAGCCGGCGTCGTCAAAGCTTTGCTCCTCGCCGCCCTCGATTATGTAAGAGGTACCCGTGTCTTCGTTTATATTTCGGGTGATGAGTTGCAGGCGCGACACCGCGCAAATCGAGGCGAGCGCTTCGCCGCGAAAACCGAGGGTGGAAATGCGGTCAAGATCCTCCTCCATTTTTACCTTGCTGGTAGCGTGCCGCAGAAAAGCAACTTTTATGTCGTCCTTTTGGATTCCGCAGCCGTCGTCGGTGACGCGCATGAAGGTGGTGCCGCCGTTTTTTATCTCTACGGTAATGTTTTTTGCTCCCGCGTCAATGGAGTTTTCCACAAGCTCCTTGATAACGGACGCAGGACGCTCCACTACCTCGCCTGCCGCGATAAGCTCGGAAACGTGCTTATCCAAAACATTGATTACTCCCATGTGCCTCACCGCCTTTCGTTGGATTATTGTTTATATATTATTAAAGCATTTTCTTTAATTCATATAGTAGATTCATGGCTTCGATGGGCGTAAGGGTGTTGAGATCGATCTCACGCATTTTTTCTATAACAGGACTTTCCGAAGCGGACATAAGTGAAAGCTGTGCGTTGTCGGCAGATGCTTCGGGAATGTCGGTATGTTGCTCTGCCCTGCCGCCCTCAAGGTCGGCGAGGATCTCCTTTGCCCTGCTGATGATCGACTGAGGAACTCCGGCAAGCTTTGCAACCTCTATGCCGTAGCTGTCGTCGGCTCCGCCCGGAACAATTCTGCGCAGGAAGGTGATGTCGTCGCCGCGCTTTTTTACGGCTATGTTGTAGTTTTTAACTCCGTCAAGCAGCTCTTCCATTACGGTAAGCTCGTGATAGTGGGTGGCAAAAAGTGTTTTTGCTCCCAGCTTCTTTTTATCGGCGCAATGCTCAAGCACCGCGCGCGCTATGCTCATACCGTCAAAGGTAGATGTGCCTCTGCCTATTTCGTCAAGGATAAGCAGGCTGCGCGAGGTTGCGGTTTTAACTATACCGGCCACCTCATTCATCTCTACCATAAAGGTTGACTGACCCGACGCAAGGTCGTCGCTTGCTCCCACGCGGGTAAAAATGCTATCGACAACGCCGATCTGCGCCGACGAAGCGGGAACAAAGCTGCCCATCTGCGCGAGCAAAACAATAAGAGCTATCTGACGCATGTAGGTGGATTTGCCTGCCATGTTTGGTCCGGTTATTATCGCTACTCTGTCGCCCTTGCTGTCAAGATAAACGTCGTTTGGAACAAACGGCGCGTCTTTAAGCAATGCCTCTACAACCGGATGGCGTGAATCCTTTATGCGAATGACAGTGGATTGATTGACGTCGGGGCGCACATAACGGTTGTCGCAGGCTACGTTTGCAAGTGATGTGAGCACGTCGAGCGTGGCGATAGCCTTTGCGGTTTTTTGAATACGCTCAAGATTATCGGCGACCGTCTTTCTTACGGAATCAAAGATGGCATATTCCATTGCCACGCTTCTGTCCTTTGCGCCGAGAATACGCGACTCCACGTCCTTTAAATCAGGAGTTATATATCTTTCGCAGTTTGTAAGCGTTTGTTTTCTGATGTAGTTATCAGGAACCTGTGACTTGTAAGAATTGGTCACCTCTATGTAGTAGCCGAATACCTTGTTGTAGCCGACTCTCAGCTTGGGAATACCCGTTTTTTCGCGCTGCTCGGCTTCTATACGGGCGAGAATATCCTTTGAGCTGTTCATATCTGAGGTAACAACGTCAAGCTGTTCGTCGTATCCCCTGCGTATCATGCCGCCTTCTCTTACCGTAAACGGCGGCTCGTCAACAATGGCGTTATTGATAAGGGAATGAATATCTTCAAGCTTATCCAGGCTTTTGTATATCCTTTTCAGGTGTGAGGATGTGCAGTTTGAAATCAGCTGCGAAAGCTTTGGCAGATTTTCGACAGCGCCGCACAGAGCGCGTAAATCTCTGGCGTTGGCAGAGCCATATACTATGCGCGTCATAAGGCGTTCGATGTCAAAAATGCCCGTTAGCATCTCGGTTATTTCAAGGCGCAATACCGTGTCGCCTGCAAGCTCCTCAACTGCCGACTGGCGGTTGTTGATGGTGGAAATGTTCATCAGCGGATGCTCGAGCCATGACCGCATAAGTCTTTTGCCCATAGCTGTTTTGGTTTTGTCTATGACCCAAAGCAGCGAGCCGCGCTTTTCCTTTGTGAGCATGGTCTGAGTAAGTTCAAGGTTGCGCTGTGTGTTAAAGTTAAGCCGCATATACTGGCTTTCGGAATAGAGCTCTATGTGGCTGATCCTTTCAAGTCCGCTCATCTGGGTCTCTTTAAGATAATTGATAAGCGCACCCACGGCGGACATCAGCACGGGCTTGTCCTTAACGCTGTTGTATTCGGCGCCGAACCTGTCAAGCACGGTTTGGGCACAAATATCAAGCGAAAACCTATCGTCCTCCAAAAGCTCTACGCCCGCCGAAAGCTTGTTTTTTATAAACGCAGGCAGGCTGTTGATTTTAATTATGTCGCCGCCGATAAGTATTTCGCGCGGGCTGTAGCCCGAAAGCTGGTTAACAAGAAGATTAAGCGCATCCTTGCCCTGTATCTCCGTGGCATATAATTCTCCTGTAGAAATATCGCAAAAGCAAAGACCGATTATTTTGCTTACGGAGTACATGCAGCAAATGTAGTTGTTTTTGCCCTCGTCAAGCATACTCTGCTCCATTACGGTGCCTGGAGTTATTACGCGAATGATGTCGCGCTTAACAAGTCCCTTTGCCGCCTTGGGATCCTCCGTCTGCTCGCAGATAGCTACCTTGTAGCCCTTGGCAACAAGGCGTGCGATATAGCCTTCGCAGCTATGAAAGGGTACGCCGCACATCGGCGCACGTTCCGCCTGTCCGCAGTCACGTCCCGTGAGAGTAAGCTCAAGCTCGCGCGACGCGATTTTTGCGTCCTCATAGAACATCTCATAAAAATCGCCCAGACGGTAAAACAAAATACAGTCCTTGTTTGCTTCTTTTATCTCAAAGTATTGCTTCATCATCGGTGAAAGCTCAGCCATAATCTCACGCCCTTTCGCTGTGTTATTCTGTATTAATCAGCAGCCGCCGCAGGCGCTGCAGTTGCCGCCGCAGGATTCGGTATAGTCGGCGGTGTCGGGGTCTGCACCCTGTGCGCTTTGCTGGATTATCGCGTTGACGCGGTTGAGCACGCCGTCAAGCGCCTGTTTTGCCTCGTTATAGGCAATCATGTTTTGGTTGGACATTATCTGAGAATAAACCTCGCGCATTTCTTTGTTCGCCTTGGTCAGCTTGTCCTGATCCTTTTCTTTCTTGGCGGCTTCCTCGTTGATGGTAAGTCTTTTGATGTTGAACTCGCCGATAAGCCTTTGAAGCTCGGCGTCTGCGTCCGCGTTTTCCTGAGCAAGCTGATGCTTGATATACGCCTCGTCCTGCTGAATTGCGTGTCCAAGTTCTCTTGCAAGTGCTATTACATCCATCTTATATACCTCCGTTATTTACAAAGCTCGCCCTTTAATATCCAGTTGCGTGCTTTTGTTATCTTTACATTTTGAAATGTTCCCGTAAGCTCGCTGCTTCCGTCGAGCTCCACTATTATATTGCCGCTTGTGCGCGCGTTTAATTCGCCTGTTTTTTCTTTTACTCCTTCAATAAGCACCCTTTCGGTGGTGCCAACCATTTCGGCACAGCGCTTTGCGGCAATCTCCTCCTGAACATCGAGCAGCTCACGGAACCACTTTGACTTTTCCTCTGCCGAAACAGGGTCGTCCATTTTTTCGGCGGGCGTACCCTTGCGCGGTGAAAAAATAAAGGTGAACAGCGAGGTGAACTCAACCTCTTTTATAAGCGAAAGCGTCTGCTTGAAGTCCTCGTAGGTTTCGCCCGGAAATCCTACAATAATGTCGCTTGTAAGTGACAGCCCGTCGATCTTCTCTTTTGCATAAGCAATGGTTTCAAGATACTTTTTGCGATCGTAATGGCGGTTCATCGCCTTTAGTATTCTGTCGGAGCCGCTTTGGAACGGCAGGTGAAGGTGCTTGCTTATATGCGTGCCGCCTGCGATAGCGTCGATAAGCTCGTGCGAGCAGTCTTTTGGGTGGGAGGTCATAAACCGCAGCCAATAGTCGCCGTCAATGCCGTCGATCTCTTTTATAAGCTCGGCAAAGGTTACGGGGTTTTCAAGCGTTTTGCCGTATGAATTGACGTTTTGCCCGAGAAGCGTAATGTCCTTAAAGCCCGCGTTTATCATCTGTTTTGCTTCGGAGAGTATAACGCCCTTTTCCCTGCTGCGTTCTCTGCCCCTTACATACGGAACGATGCAGTATGTGCAGAAGTTGTTGCAGCCGTACATAATGGGCAGCCAGCCCTTAAAGGAACCGTCGCGCCTTACGGGAAAGCCCTCGTATATCTTTTTGTCGTCGGTACCGCGTTCAAATACTCTGCCGCCGTCAACAAGCGAACGGTACATAAGCTCGGGGAATTTGTGAAGCGCATGGGTACCGAACACAAGCCCCACAAACGGAAAGCTGTTGTATATGCGGTTCGCCACATGCTCCTGCTCCATCATGCAGCCGCACAGGGCTATAAGGATTTGCGGATGGCGGCGCTTCAGGTTTTTGAGCGCGCCCACGTTGCCGAAAACTCTGTCCTCGGCATGCTCACGCACGGCACAGGTGTTGAACAGAATAAAATCGGCGTCATCGGGCGTATCGGTAAAACCAAAGCCCGACAAGGCAAGCATGCCCTTTATCCTCTCGCTGTCGGCGACGTTTTGCTGGCAGCCGTAGGTTCTTATGAACGCAAGGGGCTTTTCTCCGCGCTTGCGAATATCCATTATTTCTGCCGTCAGCTTCATGTATTCAAATTGCTTTTGAGACAGCTGTTCGGCTTTTAAGAAATTATCAGTCAAGCAAACGCCTCCCTGCCCAATATATACTAACTGAATAATTATATCACAAACAAAGAGGCATTTCAATATTTTTACGAAGGTTTTTACACAATATTTCGATTGATTCAGCGAATTACGCCGTAACACCCACCATATGTTGTGGGAATTGCACCTACAATGACTGTTTGTGCGATCTCAAAATCCGTTTTAAATGTCATGGTATCCTTATAATCGACCGATGCGGTGACTATTTTAGAGGTTACAACAAGCTTTATGTGATGAACGGTCTGGTTTATACCGGCAGTCTCAAAGCCTGATTGAAGCTCTGCCGAGAAGCTGCCTGTCAGACTGAACGTGACCTTGAGCTCCGGACCTGAGTTTGAAAGCAGCGTAAGATTTGTAAAGGCGCCGAGAGGTATTTGTGCGCAGCTGTGATGGATTTTTTCACATTCCGCTTCCGCTGCCTTTACGATACGCGATTTTAACAGATCGACATTAACGGAGTTTGTTTCTATCGACGACACGGCGCCATTATTGTATTTGACTTTTACAAGATCGTCATAACCGAAGCCCAGCGACGCAAGCTGCTGCTCAACAGCGTCACATACCGCATTTGTAGTTATCTTTTGAGCCTCGCTTTGAATATAGGGCAGGCAAAAATCGGACAGCTTATGCTCAATGTATATCGTCATAAATACTGCGATAACAAGGAATACCGCAGTTAAACGCAATACGCGCCACTTTACGGTTCTTTTTCTTCTCAGCTTTTTGGAAAGCAAAAAAACACCCCTTGTACATACTATACAAGGAGTGCTTTAAAGTGCGGTTATTCTTTGGGTTCGTCGCAAACGTCCTCGCATGCGGAGCAGTCGCCGTCACATTCAACCAAATCCTCATCCTCGTCAAAAAGATCGGAAAAGTCGAACTCAAGCACCTCGCCGCAGTTGGGACACTCAATTTCTCCCTCAAGAAGGACGTCCTCGGACACGTTTATCTTTTCGCCGCAGGCTCCGCAGGTCACCTCATAATAGGGGTTATCCTCGTCCTCGTCAAAGACGTCGTCGTAATCGTCGTCAAGGTCGTCATAATCATCATCGTAATCATCGTCGAACAGCTCGTCCTCAACGTCTGCAAGATCCTGATCCATCTCATCTACCTGAGCGCTCAGCTCGTCATAGAGATCCTCCATGTCTTTAACGTCGTAAGCCATATCGTCGAGCAAGTCGATGATAGCGTTTATAACCTTTACCTCGGGCTTGCTGCTGTCAAGTGAAAGACCCTCTGCCAAGCCCTTGATGTAAGCAATTTTTTCGGTTAAATTCATTATTTTCTCCTATTATCAGGCTCTGCCTATATACTCGCCTGTTCTTGTGTCGATTTGGATGACCTCGCCCTCGTCGATAAAGAGAGGAACCTTGATCTCGGCGCCTGTTTCAAGTGTTGCGGGCTTGGTCGCATTGGTTGCCGTGTCGCCCTTGAAGCCGGGATCGGTCTTGGTGACCTGAAGCTCTACAAAGTTGGGCGGCTCCACGCCGAATACATTGCCCTTATAGGAAAGGATCTTACAAACCATGTTCTCTTTAACAAACTTGAAGTTGTCGGAAAGCACGGATTTGTTGATGGGGATCTGCTCCCATGTTTCGGTGTCCATGAAGTAGTAAAGGTCGCCGTCGGCATAGCTGTACTCCATGTCCTTTCTCTCGATAAAAGCTGTGGGATATTTGTCGTTGGGGTTGAATGTTTTTTCAACTACAGCGCCTGTAATAACATTTCTGATTTTTGTTCTTACAAATGCAGCACCTTTGCCGGGCTTTACATGCTGGAACTCGATGATGGAAACAACCTGTCCGTCCATCTCAAATGTAACGCCGTTTCTGAAATCACCTGCTGAAATCATTTGAATTACCTCCTGTTATTAAGTCATACGGTCAAAAGACCGCAGCTTGATTATTTATTATTATACATAACAATGCCGAAAAAAGCAAGTACTTTATACAATTATCAATCCTTTCGGCAGATTTACAAAATTGCGGCACCCGTTTTCCGTCACACAGACCATGTCCTCGATGCGTACGCCGAATTTGTTCGGAAGATATATTCCGGGCTCGTCGGTAAGCACCATGCCCGAGCGAAGAACTTCCTTTCCGCGCGGTGAAGCATACGGAGCCTCATGGATATTGAGCCCTACGCCGTGACCCGTGGAGTGACCGAAGTAATCTCCGTAGCCTGCGTTTGCAATTATATCACGCGCGGTTTTATCCACCTCGTGCGCTTCAACGCCCGCCTTTATTGTTTTAAGCGCCGCAAGCTGTGCTCTTAAAACAACATCATAAACCTGCTTCATTTCATCCGTTGCGGATTTAACGGCAACGGTTCGTGTGGTATCGCTGTGATAGCCCTCATAAACAGCTCCGAAGTCGCAGGTGAAAAAATCGCCCGCGCAAACCACGTCGTCCGCGGGAACGCCGTGAGGAAGCGAGGTTTTTTTGCCCGTGACGGTTATAAGGTCGAAGGAAATATCCTCCGCACCGTTCATTTTCATAAGGTATTCAAGCCTTGCGGAAAGCTCTCTCTCCCTCACCCCGGGCTTTAGGTAATTGAGCATTTCAAGATATGCTTTTTCGGCAATCTGCTGAGCCTTTGAAATCTTTTCAAGCTCGGTATCGTCTTTTATTATTCGGAGCGAGGTTATGCGGCTGTCGAGTTTTCCGTCCGAGATAAGCTCCGTGCCGTTCTCCTTGAGCTTATCGCTTAGCGTGTTTAAGGCTTGCACAGTCATGTGCGATGCCTCAACATGAAGCGCGGACACTCCGTGCTTTTTTAATTGCGACGACAAATCCTCGGAAAGCTTTTTGTAACAAATAACCTCGCAGCCGACTGCCTTTTGCCGAGCGGCTTCAATATAACGAAAATCGACCAATAAAACAGCGGCTTCCTGTGTTATAAGCAGATAACCCTCGCTGTGAAAGAAGCCGCAAAAATAGCCTATATTCACCTCGTCTGTGAGCAGGAACGCTTCGTGTGGATTATTTATAAGCTTTTGCAGGTTTTCTTTTCTCTTTTCATAGGGCGCGCTCATTTCATCAGATCCTTTAACGCCTCAATGGCCAGAAAGTAGCTGTTTTTACCGAAGCCTGCGATCTGTCCTGCACACACGGGCGCGATCACGGAGGTGTGTCTGAACTCCTCGCGCGCGTGAATGTTTGACATATGCACCTCAACATACGGAATACTTACGCAGGCGATAGCATCTCTCAGCGCGTAGCTGTAGTGTGTGAGCGCTCCCGCGTTTATCACCGCTCCGTCAAAGCTGCCGAGGGATGCGTGTATCCTGTCGATAAGATCACCCTCGTGATTTGACTGATACACCTCGGCATCAAAGCCGCTGCGGGCTGCATATTCCTTTATTTGCTTTTCTATGTCTGCCGCCGTTTCGGCGCCATATACTCCTTTTTCCCGGATCCCCACCATGTTGAGGTTGGGACCGAGCAAGACCAGTATCCTTTTCATGCTGTTCTCTCCAATACAAAAAGCGGACAGAATGCTCTGTCCGCCTGTGTTTACCTGTATTTGCGTTTGCGAGCTGCTTCGGATTTCTTTTTGCGCTTTACAGAAGGCTTTTCATAAGCTTCTCTTTTGCGAACCTCAGCAATAACGCCAGCTCTGGCACACTGCTTTTTGAATCTTCTTAAAGCACTTTCAAGAGATTCATTCTCTTTTAGTCTAATCTCTGCCATCTATCTTCCCTCCCATCTGCCATACAGCATGGGTAATATGCATAATTTGCAAAGCTATTATACAATATGTAGGGAATAATGTCAATAGAAATGTAGAAAATTAGAAGAATTTTATTTTCTGTGAAAGATTATGGCTTAACCACTATGTTTATGAGCTTTTTGGGCACCACAATTTCCTTTATAATGTTCATTCCGCCGATAGCCTCAGCCACTTTTTGCTCAGCCTTGGCAAGAGCGAGAACGGTATCCTTGTCGGCATCTACAGCAACATTTATTTTTGCTTTGATCCTGCCGTTGACCTGCACAGCAAGCTCAACGGTTTCGTCGATGCACTTCGCCTCGTCGTATTCGGGCCAGTTTGCTTCTGCGATTATGCCTTCGCCGAGGTTGCAGGTCTCATAAACCTCTTCCGTCACGTGAGGCGCAAAGGGATTGAGCAGGATCGAGAAAATTCTGAGCTCTTCCTTGTTTATCGACTTGACGTTTGTAATGTCGTTGATCAAAGCCATCAAAGCGGCAATGGCGGTGTTGAACTTAATGTTCTCAATATCATCGCCAACCTTTTTTATCGTCTTGTGGAAGGCGCCTTCAAGCTCGGGACGAACAGCGTCGCCGTCAACAAGCATGGTCTGCAAATTCCAGTAACGCTCAATAAAGCGGCGGCAGCCTCTGATGCTCGACGGGCTCCAGGGAGCAGCCTTTTCAAAATCGCCGATAAACATTTCGTAAAGGCGCATTGTGTCGGCGCCGTATTCGTCAACTATCTCATCGGGATTTACGACATTACCGCGGGACTTGCTCATCTTTTCGCCGTTCTCGCCGAGGATCATACCGTGAGAGGTACGCTTTGCATAAGGCTCGGGAGTGGGCACTACGCCTATGTCATACAAGAACTTGTGCCAGAAACGGCTGTAAAGCAGGTGAAGCGTGGTGTGCTCCATGCCGCCG
Source organism: uncultured Ruminococcus sp. (assembly GCA_902798365.1). Classification (GTDB taxonomy): domain Bacteria; phylum Bacillota; class Clostridia; order Oscillospirales; family Acutalibacteraceae; genus Ruminococcoides. The sequence continues at coordinate 26,873 of CADBWP010000002.1, read as the reverse complement.
TTGTACCAGTCAACGGGCGACCAGTAATCGAGAGCCTCGCGCGAGGCAAGCGCTTCATTGTTGTGGGGATCCATATATCTGAGATAATACCACGACGAGCCTGCCCACTGAGGCATGGTGTCGGTTTCTCTGAGAGCGTGTCCGCCGCACTTGGGACAGGTGGTGTTTATCCAGTCTGTCATGTTTGCAAGCGGTGATTCGCCGTTGTCGGTGGGCTCGTAGGATTCTACCATTGGAAGCTTGAGCGGAAGCTCACTTTCATCAAGCGCAACATATCCGCACTTGTCGCAATGTACGATCGGGATAGGCTCGCCCCAATAGCGCTGACGCGAGAATACCCAGTCGCGGAGCTTGTAATTGACCTTTGAATGACCCTTGCCCTGCTCGGTCAGCCACTCTATGATTTTGACCTTAGCGTCGTCAACGCTGAGACCGTCGAGCATACCCGAATTGACCATTACACCGGTCGCACAGTCGGTGAAGGCCTCCTTCTCAACGTCGCCGCCTTTTACAACCTCGATGATGGGAAGATCAAATTTCTTTGCGAACTCCCAGTCACGGGTATCGTGTGCGGGAACCGCCATGATAGCGCCCGTTCCGTAAGAAACAAGCACATAGTCAGAGATAAATATGGGTATCTCCTTGTTGTTCACGGGGTTGATCGCTCTGACGCCATCAAGCAAAACGCCTGTCTTGTCTTTGGCAACCTCGGTGCGCTCGAAATCAGATTTTCTCGCAGCGGCAGCCTGATACGCGCGGATCTCGTCCATGTTGCCGAGGATATCCGCCCACTTTTCAATGTAGGGATGCTCGGGGGAAATAACCATGTATGTTGCGCCGTAAAGTGTGTCGGCGCGAGTGGTATATACTGTAAGGGTGTCGCCTGTTGTGGTTGTAAAGTCAACCTCGGCGCCCGTGCTTCTGCCTATCCAGTTCTTCTGCTGAGCCTTTACTCTGTCAGGATAATTTACAAGATCGAGGTCGTTTATAAGTCTGTCGGCATACTTCGTGATTTTAAGCATCCATTGCGACTTTACCTTATGAACGACATCGCTGCCGCAGCGCTCGCAAACTCCGTTTACTACCTCTTCGTTTGCAAGCACGCATTTGCAGGATGTGCACCAGTTTACGTTCATCTCTTTTTTGTATGCGAGGCCATGCTTAAAGAGCTGAACAAAGATCCATTGTGTCCACTTGTAATAATCGGGATCGGTGGTGTTTATCTCGCGGCTCCAGTCAAAGGAAATGCCCAAAGACTGTATTTGCTTTTTAAAGCGCGCAATATTATTTTTTGTAACGATCTCGGGATGTATGTGGTTCTTTATAGCGTAGTTTTCGGTAGGCAAACCAAAAGCGTCCCAGCCGATGGGATAGAGCACATTATAGCCCTGAAGCCTTCTTTTTCTCGCCACGGTGTCAAGCGCCGTATAGGGGCGCGGATGTCCTACGTGCAGACCCTGACCCGAGGGATAAGGGAACTCGATAAGTGCGTAAAACTTTTCTTTTTCGGTATCATTTTCGGCGTGGAATACTCCCTTGTCCTCCCAAATTCTTTGCCATTTGGGTTCAACTGCCTTGTGATTATATTTCAAAATAATCCCTCCATTAATCTATTATACCTGTCAGGTCAACCTTGGCGCCGTCCTGCCAAAGCCTGTCCAAATCATAAAAATGTCTTGCCTCATCATCAAAAACATTGACGATAACATCAACATAATCAAGCAGGATCCAAGAGTTTGAGCGATAGCCCTCGATGTGGCTTACAGACACACCGGCATTGTCAAGCTGATATTCAACCTCGTCGGCAAGCGCCTTTACATGGGTCGAGCTTGAGCCCGTGGCGATAACCATGTAGTCGGCAAGCACGGAGATGTCGCTGATTTCTATTACCTGAATATCTTCGCCCTTTTTGCTGTCGATAGCCTTTGCCGCGGTCACGGCTGTTTCATATGATGTCATGCGAAATACTTTCAGTCCTTTCCAAAACAAGATCGTTATACCCGTAAAGCTCGTCGGGATGAATAGCAGCCTCGAGTGAGGACAACTTTTTAAACGTAAACTGATAGCTGAATATCATTGCGCTTTCAAGGCTTATGTTTGACCTTTCGCGCATGATATCGGCGTCGGGATAATCCCTTTCCGCCGAGGTGTAGTCGGCGATATATATTATTTTTTCAAGCAGGCTCATTCCCGCCCTGCCCGTGGTGTGATAGCGTATGGCATTGATAATATCGGGGTCGTTTACGCCCAGGCGTGTTCTTACATACACGCTTCCGCTTATCGCGTGCCAAAGCTTCGGCGCTTTTTTCTGAACGTCGTCTAAAATTATACCACCCTCGCGGATAATTTGCAACTGTTCATCCTTTGAAACTTCCTTGGTGATGTCGTGCAAGATTCCCGCAACATATGCCTTATCGGGATCGCAGCCGTAAAGCTCTGCGAGGCGCACGGCTTCGTCGGCAACGTTAAGGCTGTGAGTGTAACGGAAGTCGCCCATCATCTCTCTGATTATTTCTTTATAACCGGATCTGTTCACATTATCACTTCCGAACATATTATTGCGGTTTTTTCTTTGCCTTCGGCAAAACGATTACGGGCTCGTCGGGGTTTGGGCGATACAACACAAATTTGGAGCCTATCACCTGAACAACCTCTGCTCGGCACTTTTCCGAAATGATGTCGGCGCACTCTCTTGATGTATAGCTGCTGCTTTCAAGTCTTTTGCACTTTATCAGCTCTCTTGCGGTGAGTGCCGTGTCCGCCTGCATGATAATATTGTCGGTGATCTCGCCCTTGCCTACTATAAGTATGGTTTCAATGCCGTTTGCAAGTCCGCGCAAATAAGCTCTTTGTTTACTTGTCAGCATATATTATCCTTTCAAAAAGTATTTTTCAAGCTCCGCCTTAAGCGCTCTCAGCGCTTTGCCGCGGTGGCTTACCCTGTCCTTTTGCTCTGCCGTGAGTTGGGCAAAGGTTTTGTCGCCCTGCATGAATATAGGGTCGTAGCCAAAGCCGCCGTCGCCTATAAACTCATAACCGATTTTGCCCTCGCATATCTCTTCTATCTCTATTTTGCTTCCGTCGGGCAAAATGCAGCAAATGGCGCAGGTGTAGTGAGCGCCGCGTTTATCGTCGGGCACACCCTCCAGCTCGTCGAGGATACGCTGAGTTCTGTCCTCGTCGGTTTTGCACAGCTCGGGACAATATCGAGCCGAAAAGATTCCCGGGCGGCCGTCCAGAGCGTCAACACAGATTCCGGAATCGTCTGCGACCGCAGGCATTCCCGTCTTTTTAAATGCCGCTTCCGCCTTTAAATACGCGTTTTCGGCAAAGGTAGTGCCCGTCTCGTCAACCTCCCCGAGCTCTACCCCCGCGTCCTTGGCGGAAACCGCTTCAATGCCGAGAGGGTTTAATATTCTTTCAAGCTCAACAAGCTTTTTGGCGTTGTTGGTGGCAATAATAAACTTCATTGTATCACTCCGTCTTTGCAAAAAGCGCTCTTGCAAATTCTTCTGCGTTGAACGGCTGCAGATCGTCGATCTGCTCGCCCACTCCTATATACTTAACGGGGATACCCAGTCCTTCCTTTATAGCCAGCACAACTCCGCCCTTTGCGGTGCCGTCAAGCTTTGTAAGAACTATACCCGTAATGCCCGTTGCCTGACGGAGTTGCTCAGCCTGATTGACAGCGTTCTGCCCAGTTGTGGCGTCAAGCACAAGCAGCTTCTCCTTTGCCGCATCGGGAAGCTCACGGTCGATAACGCGGTTGATTTTTGCAAGCTCGTCCATAAGGTGTTTTTTGTTGTGAAGCCTGCCTGCCGTGTCGCAGATTATAACGTCTGCTCCACGCGCCTTTGCGGCGGCGATAGCGTCAAAAATGACAGCGGCGGGGTCGCTGCCCTCTGCCTGCTTAATGATCTCACAACCGCTCCTCTGCGCCCAGATGTCGAGCTGGTCTATCGCAGCTGCGCGGAAGGTGTCGGCTGCGGCAAGCAACACGCGCTTGCCCTGATTTGAAATGCTGTTTGCGAGCTTGCCGATGGTCGTGGTT
>CADBWP010000002.1:9008-22811 GCA_902798365.1 uncultured Ruminococcus sp. | reverse complement strand
TATAACAAGAATTATGGATGGCGAGGTTGAGATGTCGAGCTCCTCTCCGCCCGAGAGCATCTCGGTAATGATCTCCTCCAACAGCCCGTTTATCTCGGCGGGGTCGGTCACACCGTTTTTCTTTACGCGGGTTCTCAGCTCGTCACAGATTTTCTGCGCGGTGGGAACGCCGACATCGCCCATTACCAAAAGCTCTTCAAGCTCTTCAAAAAGCTCTTCGTCGATTTTGGTAAAGGACTTGAGCATGGAGTCGATCTGACCCATGACAGCCTTTCTGGTTTTTTTCAGACCTTCTTTTATTTTACTGAATAATCCCATATAATCATTCCTTTAATTAGTTTTCATTCCGAGCTTGTCGGCAATTTCGGAGGAACGAAGTTCCAAAAGCTTTGATATGCCCTCATCCTGCATCGTTACGCCGTAAAGCGTGTCCGCCTCCTCCATTGTGCCCCGGCGGTGGGTGATCAAAATAAATTGCGTTTTTTCCGTCATACGGCGCAGATATCCCGCAAAGCGATATACGTTTACGTCGTCGAGTGCCGCCTCGATCTCGTCCATTACGCAAAACGGAGCGGGACGAACCTTCATTATGGCAAAGTAGAGCGCTATAGCCACAAGAGCCTTTTCGCCGCCCGAAAGCGCGTCAAGGTGAACAACGATTTTGCCCGGCGGGTGAACCACGATGTCTATGCCGCTGGTGAGGATGTTTTCGGGATCTGCAAGCGACAGCGACGCCGTTCCGCCGCCGAAGAGTTCCTTAAAGGTAAAGGTAAAGTTTTTGTTGATTTGATCAAAGCTTTCAACAAACACCTCTTTCATCTGCTTTGTAAGCGAGGTGATAAGCTTTTCGATCTCGTCCTTGGACTTCTCCACATCCTTTACCTGAACGCTCATAAACTCGTAGCGTTCGCTCACTTCCTTATATTCTTCAATTGCGGCTACATTTACATTGCCCAGCGCCTTTATACTTTGCTTTAAGGCGTTCAGGCGCTTTTGCGCCATAGGCTGATCGTCGATAGGAACAGCGATCTTCTCCGCCTCGCGCTTTGTAAGCTCATATTCCTCCCAAAGCTTTGAGATGATCGTGTCATAATCCTTTTGAATATTTATTTTACGCTCCTCAAGCCTTGCAAGCTCTCTGCCCGAGGTCTCGCGCTCCGAGTTTTTGTCGCGCTCGGTTTGGCGTATCTCTACGCCGCGCTTTTCAAGCAGCTCGCGCTGAGCGTTCAGCGAGCCTATTCGTTCGCTGTGTGCGGCCTGAGTTTTGGCAATAGATTCTATCTCACGATTATACTCTTCAATCCGTTCGTGAATTGTATCTATCGCTGTGCGAAGATCTTTGATTTGTTCGTTTAAGGCTGCTTTGCGCTCTTCGTTGTCGCTGCCGGTGTTCTTGGCAAAGACTATTTCTGAATTGAGCGCGTCAATGTCCTTTTGCGAGGTAACTATCTCAAGACGGATGTTTTGCAGCACGGACGTAAGCTCCTCACGCTTTGCCGTAAGCTGCGCTCTGTCGCCCGTAACGGAATTTACTCGCTGTTCCGCGTCGGCGATTTTCATGCTTAATTCGCTTAAGCGGAGCCGTGCCTTTTCGCGGTCGGCTTTAAGCCTTTCTATACGGCTTTTGCAGTCGGTTATTTCGTCGGCAGAGGTATTGATAAGCTCCAACGCGTTTTCCTTTTCGGAACGGCAGGCTCGCTGCTCTGCCTCCATCCTCACAAGATCCTGCTGCCTGTTTGACAGATCGGCTCTTGCGCCGAGAAGCTCTGCCTCTATTGATGCATATTCTCTGCCTGCCTGCTCCAAAAGACGGTTTGCCTCGCCGCTTTTTTCAAGCAGCTTGTCTGTCTGAGCCTTTAACTGCGTAATTTCGGCATTTCTGCTCAAAACACCCGTGCTGCGTGCCAAGGAACCGCCCGTAAGCGAGCCTCCGGCGTTGACCACCTGACCGTCAAGCGTTACTACCTTGAAGCGGTAGGAATATCTTTTTGCTATGGAAGCAGCGCTGTTCAAGTCCTCTGCAATTACTATCTTGCCGAGCAGATTACCGAGAATGTTTTTGTACTTGCCGTCGGCAGAGCAAAGCTCTGCAGCAATTCCCACAAAGCCGTAGCATTCGTCAAGGTCATTTTCCCTAAGCTCGCGGCTTTTGATGGTATTCAACGGAAGAAAGGTCGCCCTGCCTCCGTCGGTCGATTTAAGAAACCTTATAGCCTGTTTTGCATCCTCATCACTTTCCACCACGATGTTCTGCATTGCGGCGCCAAGGGCTATTTCTATAGCCACGGCATACTGCTTGGGAACGGAAATAACCCGTGAAACCGGACCGCAAATACCGTGCAGCTTGCCGTTTTTGGAAGCGTTAACAACGGTCTTTACGCTTTTGGAAAAGCCCTCAAGGTTTCTCTCCATGTTCTCGAGGAAGGTTATTTTTCTTTGATGCTCTTTTATGTCGAGAGAGAGCCTGTCACATTCGGACTTAAGCTCTCCGCGCTTTTTTTCTTTGGATGAGAGCTTTATTGAGAGCCCCTCTATCATATTTGAAAGCGACGCTATCTCATCCTGTGAGCGGCTTATGTCTATGTCGTATTTATCCAGTATCTCTGTCAGCGTTTCAAGCTGTAGGTTTTTTTCGCTGTTTGATTCCGAAAGCGCTTCTATTCTTGCAGTCAGCTCGTTTATGCTACTGTCGGAGGTCATGTCGATGACCCTCGCGTCGGCAGACTGAGCCGTGAGCACGGAAAGCTCTGCGGTAAGCTCCTGCAAAGCGTCGCCGCTTTTTCCCGAGTCTATGTTGACTGCGTTGAGCTTTTCGGACATCTCCGCGTATTTTTTTTGCTTTGTTATAATCTCGTTGTCGAGAAAATCTATCCTCGCCTGCTTTTCGGCAATGCCTTTTTCAAGCTCATCCGCGTTCTTCTCGGTTTGAGCGATCTCGTTTTGAATACGCTCTATGTTCTCGTTGTTATGAAGAATATCGTTTTCGGCAACCGAAATGAGCGACTGTTTTTGAGCGACAGCGGAATCGAGCTCCGAGATTTCGGCACGGATCCTTTCGATATCCGACGAAAGCTCGCCGTTTTTAAAATACAGGCTCTCGGTTTCTGACTGAATGTCCTCAAGCGCCTGCTCCGCCGCCTCATACTGCGACTTTGCAATCGAGATTTTTTCATCCTGAGTTTTGAGGTTGTCCTGATGCTTATCGAGCGTGAGCAGCCAAAGCGCTATTTCGAGCCCGCGCTTCTCCTCGGAGTATTCCAAAAACTGCTGAGCCTTTTCGCTCTGCTTTTTGAGCGGACCAACTCTCTCTTCAAGCTCGGTCACGATGTCGCGGAGACGAAGAAGGTTGTCCTCGGTGTTTTTAAGCTTGCGCTCCGCCTCTATCTTGCGGTAGCGGTACTTGGAAATACCGGCGGCTTCCTCAAATATTTCGCGTCTGTCCTCGCTTTTTGAGGAAACTATGCTGTCTATTTTTCCCTGACCTATCATGGAGTAGCCGTCTCTGCCCAGACCTGTGTCCATGAACAGCTCGTTAATATCCTTAAGCCTTACCGCAGCCTTGTTTATGAGGTATTCGCTCTCACCGCTGCGGTAATAACGTCGGGTAACGGCAATTTCGTCGCCGTTAAAGTCAAGAAAGCGGTCGGAATTATCAATGTTGAGCGTTACCTCGGCATATCCGGTTTTTTTGCGAGTATCCGTTCCGTTGAAAACCACATCCTCCATGCGTGAGCATCTGAGGCTTTTGGGCGACTGTTCGCCGAGAACCCAGCGGATGGCGTCGCTTATGTTGCTCTTGCCCGAGCCGTTGGGTCCCACAACAGAGGTGATGCCGCTTTCAAATGAGAGTTTTGTTTTATCGGGAAAGGTTTTAAAGCCCTGAACTTCCAATGATTTTAATCGCATTGAATGACCCCTAATTAATAACTAAGTCGTATTTGCCGAGCGAGCTGTCGGTTTTTATCTCCACTTCATACCCAAGCCCGCAAAGCTTATTATAATTGCTCTTTTTTTGTCCCAAAAACTTTGACATGGATTTGGGATTGATAACAGCAACGCATTTTTTTCTGTCGCCTGCCTTCTCCAAAAAGCTGTCATAAAAAATCTTGTTTTCACACAGCTCCTTGAACGCAGGATGATAATTACCGCCGAGACTGCTTTGTATCAGGCTGTCGGAATAGTGCAGGCCGAGCCTGATGATGTCTATGTCGGCCTTTGTAAACATAAGAATAAGCCTTGCGCAAAGATCTACGGATTGCTTTAGCGTGTACGGCACATAAGTGCCGTTCAGATAATAATCGGCGAGGCAGGTGTCCCTTAATATCACGGTAGGATATATCCTTACGGTATCGGGCTTAAGCCTTATAAACTCGCGCGCGGTGTATAGGTCTTTTTCTTCGTCCGAGCCGTACAGCCCCGTCATCATCTGCAAGCCGAGCGAAAACCCGTATTGCTTTATCAGCACCGAGGCGTTTTCTACGGACTGTGCCGTGTGTCCGCGGTCGTTTAGTTCTAATACAGAATTATCCATCGACTGCGCGCCGAGTTCTATAGAGGTTACGTGATATGCCTTTAGCAAATCGAGCACCTCTGCGTCGATATAATCCGGTCGTGTGGAAATCCGTATTCCGTAAAAATGCTCAGCATACGGCTCAGCCGCACGCAAAAGCGAAAGCATATATGCTCTGTCTATTGCGGTAAAGCTTCCGCCGAAAAAGGCTATTTCGGTATCCTTTGCATTTTCGCCCAAATCGGACAGCGCTTTTTCCAAGGTTGACCGTACATCGTCGGCGTCCGGCTGGGTCTGCTGACCCGTTATATTCTTTTGATTACAAAAGCTGCACTTGTGAGGACAGCCGTTGTGCGGAATAAAAATCGAAACATTTCCCTTTTTAATATCCCATCAGCTCCAAAGCCTCACGAGCTGCCTGCTGCTCGGCTTCCTTTTTGCTTCTGCCGCCGCCCTTGCCTATAACGTTGCTGTTAAGGTGGACCTCAACCGCAAAGTGCTTGTTGTGATCCGGACCGCTTTCGGCAACAAGTACGTATTCGAGCTTTTCGCCCGGGTTCTTTTGGACTATCTCCTGCAATGTGGTTTTATAGTCCTTTACGTGCTTTTTCTTTGAGCTTTTGATGGCGGGGACTACAAAGCTGAGTATGTGCTTTGAAACAGGGTCGGCGCCGCCGTCAAGATAAATAGCGGCGATAAGCGCTTCAAAGGCGTCGGAAAGTATCGACGGACGCTCGGCGCCGCCGTTGTTCCTTTCGCCCTTGCTGAGAATAAGATAACTGCCGAGATTCATCTTTTTTGCAAACTCAAAAAGCGATTTTTCGCAAACAAGAGAAGCCCTGAGCTTTGTAAGCTCGCCCTCGGGCAGCTCGGGACAATGCTTGAAAATGTAATCGGACACAACGATAGAAAGCACGGCGTCTCCCAGAAATTCGAGACGCTCGTTGTACTTGATGTGCTGAGCCTTGCGCTCATTGGCATAGGAAGAGTGCGTAAGCGCCTCTTTCAGCAATTCTTTGTTTTTAAACCGATAACCGATTTTTTCTTCCAGATCCATATGTAACTCCATATTACAACGCGGAGGATATTTCATTTATCGCGTCTGCGTTAACATAATCTATACACAATCTTATGGCATTCTTTATGGTGCGCGCCTTTGAGCTGCCGTGAGCCTTGAACACGGGCTTTGACGATCCCAAAATGGGCGCACCGCCGTAGGTATTGTAATCGAAGCGGTTTTTCATGTCTTTTAAATCCTTCAAAACCATTGCGGCTGCGAGCTTGCCCTTGACGCTGCCGGAAAAAATGCTCTTGATCTGCTTCATAAGCACGGCGGCAACGCCCTCGTATGTTTTTAGGATCATATTGCCCGTGAAGCCGTCGCAAACCACAACATCGCAGACACCGGCGGGAATGTCACGGCCTTCGACGTTTCCTACAAAATTGAGCTCGCTGTCCTTGAGCAGAGCGTATGTTTCGCGGTAAAGCTCGGTGCCCTTGTGATCCTCGGAGCCCACGTTGGCAAGACCTATCCTCGGATTGGGGATCTTCATAACCCTTTCCATATAAACAGATGCCATTACCGCAAATTGAAAGAGCATCTCGGGACGGCAATCAACGTTTGCACCGCCGTCAAGCAGCATTAAGCAGCCGGTCTCGGACGGTATAACGGGCGCAAAGGCGGGACGTTTGATACGCTTGATCCTTTTTACCGCAAGCGTCGCACCCACGCAGAGGGCTCCGCTGTTGCCGGCGCTGATAAACGCGTCTCCTCTGCCCTCGTTCAAAAGCCTGAAGCCCGCGCCCATAGAGCTGTCTTTTTTGGCCTTTAAAACACTTTCGGCAGAATCGTGCATGGTGATTACTTCGTCGCAGTTTTCAATTTCCATCTTATCAAGGGAAATACCGTTTTCTGCAGCTGTTTTACGGATAACGTCCTCTTTGCCTGTGAGCAGGATATCTACGCCGAACTCCTGCACGGCATCGGCGCAGCCCTTGATTATTTCGAGCGGCGCGTTATCTCCGCCGAACGCATCTACAATGATCTTCATTTGTCATTCACCCGTTTCTTTCAAAAACTTCTCTAATGAATCGAGCGCACGATACGCATAAGCCGCAGCACGCTCACGTTTATCCTTGGGGCGCTTTTCAAGCTCGGGCAAAATGCCGAGGTTGGCTCCCATTGGCTGAAACTTCTTTACGCTTGGGTCGGAAATATATCTTGACAACGCACCTATCATGGTATTACCGGGCAGGATGAGCATTTCCTTGCCCTCAAGCTGCCTTGCGGCATTTATGCCTGCCATGATACCCGATGCGGCGCTTTCCATATAACCCTCAACTCCCGTGATCTGACCTGCAAAGAAAAGCGTGCTTTTTTCTTTAACAGAATAATAACCGGTCAGGATTTTCGGGGAACACAAAAAGGTGTTTCGGTGCATTACACCGTAGCGCACAAACTCTGCGTTTTTCAGCGCGGGAATAAGCGAAAACACACGCTTCTGTTCGGGGAATTTCAGATTTGTCTGAAAACCCACGAGGTTATACAGAGTACCTGCCGAGTTTTCTTTTCTGAGCTGCAAGAGAGCCCACGCGCGGTGACCTGTCTTTGGATTGGTAAGCCCTACAGGCTTCATGGGGCCGAATCTGAGCGTGCCCTCTCCCCTTTGGGCAAGCACCTCTACGGGCATACAACCCTCATAAACCTTGGGGTTGTTCACGTCAAAATCGTGCAGAGGCGCACGTTCGGCATGAAGAAGCGCGTCGTAAAATTGCTCGTACTCCTCCTTGTTCATCGGGCAGTTGATGTAATCGTCATCGCCGCCTCTGTCATAACGTGAGGCGGTAAAGGCGTTTTCCATATCTATGCTTTCCGCGGTTACGATAGGCGCCGCCGCGTCAAAGAACGAAAGTGAGTCGCCGAATCTGTTCTCTATGTCCGAAGCAAGCGCGTCGGCTGTAAGGGGTCCTGTAGCAATGACCGTTACGGCGTCGTCGGGAATTTGGGTTATCTCATCTTCAATAACGGTGATATTCGGATTTGACCTTATTCCCTCGGTAGCAAGGGAAGCAAAGCTGTCCCGGTCAACAGCTAAGGCTCCTCCTGCGGGCACCCGACACCTGTCGGCACACTTCATCAGGAAGGAATCGAGCCGTCGCATTTCTTCCTTCAGCAGACCTGCGGCGCTTTCAACACGCATTGCCTTAAGCGAGTTTGAGCATACAAGCTCTGCAAAAAGGTCTGATTTATGCGCGGGGGATTTTTTGCACGGTTTCATCTCGTACAGGCGAACCTGTATTCCGCGTTTGGCAATCTGCATTGCCGCCTCGCAGCCCGCAAGACCCGCGCCTATTACATTTATATACATTATTTTTCTTCCGAAGATATTTGTTTTTTGTAGCCGCAGTCTGCGTCGGCGCAGTAAAGCGAGGGCTTTTTGCCCTTCTTTTTATACAACACCTGACCGCATTGCGGACATCTTTCGTCGGTCGGCTCGTTCCAGCTTACAAAGTCGCAGTTTGGGTAATTGGAGCAGCCGTAAAAAACACGCTTTGATTTTGTATGCTTAACAATAACGTCTCCGCCGCATTTAGGACAGGAGGTTCCCGTTTTTTCAACGTATTTTTTTATGTTTTTACATTCGGGATAACCCGGGCAGGCGATAAACTTGCCGTATCTGCCCATTTTCACTACCATTTTTTTGCCGCAGTTTTCGCAGACAATGTCGGTCTCGTCCTCTTTAAGTGTGAGCTTAACACCCTCCATATCGGACTTGGCTTCCTTGAGAGTTTTTTCAAAATCGCCGTAAAAATCCTTTAAGAGAGAAACCCATTGCACCTCGCCGTTTTCAACGTGATCAAGATCGTCCTCCATTTTCGCGGTAAACTTTACGTTTACAATATCGGGAAAACGCTCCTTCATAAGCTTGGTGATGACCTCGCCAAGCTCGGTGGGAACAAGGCTTTTTGCCTCGCGCTTAACATACTCGCGGCTTGTAAGCGTGGTGATGGTGGCGGCGTAGGTTGAAGGACGGCCTATGCCGTATTCCTCAAGTGTTTTTATCAGCGACGCCTCTGTGTATCTTGCAGGCGGCTGGGTAAAGTGCTGGTTCTTTTTAAGCTCGCGGCAACGTGCCGGCATGTCTTTTTCGAGCGGCGGAAGCTGAGATGACTTTTCCTCTGCTTCGTCCTTACCCTCAACATAAAGCGCGGTAAAGCCGGGAAAATCAACGCAATAGTCCGAAGCCTTGAAGGTGTAGCCGTTCGCCTCGATGTCTGCCTGTGTGGTCTTTTGAATACAGTCTGCCATTTGTGAGGCTGTAAAGCGGCTCCAAATGAGCTTGTAGAGCTTGTACTGATCTAAGGTAAGGCTGCTCTTTATGCTGTCGGGAGTAACAGACGGCATGGAGGGTCTTATTGCCTCGTGACCGTCCTGCGCGTTGCTGCGCGACTTGAAAAAGCGCGGCTTTTTGGGAAGGTACTTTTCACCGTACTCTTTGTTTATATATTCCGTCACCTCTTGAATAGCCACATTTGAGATCCTGAGCGAATCGGTACGCATGTAGGTAATCAAACCCGTTGCACCCATGCCCTGAATGTCAACGCCCTCGTACAGCTCCTGAGCCACGCGCATTGTGCGCTTTGACTGGAACCCGAGCTTGCGCGACGCCTCCTGTTGGAGCGTAGAGGTGATAAAGGGCGGAGCCGGAGATTTTTTGCGCGTTCCGTTTTTGACCTTGGTCACAATGTACTGCGCATCCTTGAGGTCTGCCTCTATTTTGTCTGCTTCATCGCTGTTTTTTATCTTTATTTTTCCGTTTGCGTCCGAATACAGCGTTGCCGTAAAGGACTTTCGGCTGCCCTTGGGAACAAGCTTGGCTTCGATCGTCCAGTATTCCTCGGGCTTGAACTTTCTTATCTCGTTTTCACGGTCAACTATTATCCTGAGCGCAACAGACTGGACTCTGCCTGCGGAAAGTCCTCTGCGTATCTTTTGAGAAATAAACGGGCTGAGCTTGTAGCCCACAAGGCGGTCGAGCACGCGTCTTGCCTGCTGGGCGTTTACAAGATCGGTGTTGATGGCTCTGGGGTGAGCCATTCCGTTTTGAACGCCTGTTTTTGTTATCTCGTTAAACTCAACACGCTTGCAGTAATCTCCGGGCAAGCCGAGAATATATGCAAGATGCCAAGAAATAGCCTCGCCCTCGCGGTCGGGGTCGGTTGCAAGATAAACGCTGTCGCTGCCTTCGGCAAGTGATTTGAGCTCTTTAACAAGCTTTTCCTTGCCCTTTATGATGTCATACTTGGGAGCAAAATCGTTTTTTATATCGACGCTCAGTCTTGCCTTGGGCAAGTCGCGCACATGACCCATTGAAGCTACAACCTCATAGTTGGAGCCGAGGTATTTTTTTATTGTCTTTGCTTTGGCGGGTGACTCCACAATGACCAAATCTGACATTATATCCTCCTATTTTAAAACAAAGTTTCTGCCCTGAAGCGCCGTTATCAGATCCTGCATTTCAAGAAATGTAAGCGAGCTCAAGGCTTTATAGACGGGAATGTTCAAATCCGCGGCTATTTTGTCTATATGAACAGGCTCAGCCGTAAGGTAATTATAGATCCTGGCGGCGTCGCCCTGCAAATCTGCTTTTTTGTGAACAGGCTTTTCTTTGGGTTTGTCCTGCTTATAGATTTTTATTGACGGCATTATGCTTTTTCGGGCTGCCGAAGGCAAATTCTTACCGCTCTCTGCGGGCTTGGTCTTTGCGGTTTTCCGCCCGGCTTTGACAGGGATAGAATCTATATCCGCAAGAGAGATGCTGTCTATATCAAAGTCGTAATTATCAGTCGCATAGCTTTCAAAGGCGGCAATAATATCCATAAAATCGGTGATGGGTATGGCTGTGCCTTCCTTTATCCGCTTGTTTGAGCCCTCGTTATTGGGGCTGTTGTTGCCAAGCAGAGCAAACAGCTCCTTGCCCATTTCAAGAGCAAGATCTGCGGTAATAAGCGAGCCGCTCCTTATGCCCGATTCGATTATTACAACGCCGTCGGACAACGCTGCAATAATGCGGTTGCGCGCCGGAAAATAGTAGCTTCGCGGCTGCTCGTCCGGCGGATATTCGGAAATGACCGCGCCCCGTTTTGTTATAGCGCGGCGCATGTCGGCATTTTCCCTAAGATATGAACAATTGATGCCGCAGCCCCTGACACAGACCGAAACACCGTCCGCCGCAAGGGCTCCGCGGTGAGACGCGCAGTCAACGCCGAGCGCTCCGCCACTTATTATCGGCACATTGTATTTTGAAAGTGAATACGCTATTTTGTAAGAATTCTCCACACCGTAACGCGATGCGGTGCGGGTACCTACGATTCCCACGGCAAGCCGGTCGTCAAGATCGGGTAGCTTTCCGCTTACATAAAGCACGGCAGGCGGCGCATAGATGTGATAAAGCGAACGCGGATACTCTTCAATATCGTCGATTGAGATGACAGAATAGCCAAGCTGAAGGCTGCGGTCGATCACCCTTTGCGCATTTTCGATAGGGTTGGAACGAAGATTTGCAATATCGGACGCGCCGAAAACACCGCTTAGCCTCCACTCGCGCTCTCCGCGCAGGTACAGCTGCGATACGTCCGGGTACAGCTCGGCAAGGCGCTTTGCCTTGGGCGAATTGTAACCTATTGCTTGTGTGATCCATATCCAATAGACGGCGTTTTTTGAAATCATTTTACCATTTCCCAAATCAGCACCGCGGCGGCAACGGAAGCGTTCAGCGATTCCGCTCTTCCCGCCATGGGAATAGTTATTTTATGCCTGCACGCGGAAAGGGTCTGCGGTCTTATGCCGTTGCCCTCGTTTCCGATAACGACGGCGCAGGGCTCCGAAAAATCGGTTTGAGTGACCGAATCGGCCTCCATGCCTACAACAGCGGCGTAGGTGTTCAGATTGGGGTTATCCTCAAAAAAGCATGACAGTCTATTGACCGACATAAACGAAAGCCTGAATACAGCTCCCATGCTGCCCCTTACGACCTTTGGGTTATAAACGTCGCAGCAATCATCCGAAAGGATAACTCCCGAAACTCCGAATGCCTCGGCTGTCCTCAAAATGGCTCCCAGATTATTGGGATCCTGTACATTATCGAGCGCAAGAAATTTTCCGCTATCTTTTATTGTATCAAACTGACAGTTTTTGTCAAGTGTTTTTATAACGCAAAGAAACCCCTGGGGCGATTGAGTGTCGCCGATATGTGCAAAAAGCTCCTTGGAAACAAGACAGGTTTTTTCTGCATAGGAGCTGAGCGCCGCGAAGTCTTCGGCATATCGCAGGCTTGCATCCTCCGTTGCAAAAAACATGGTGATTTGCGCTCCGCTTTTCATAGCATCGGTACAAAGCCTGACGCCCTCGGCTATAAACAGACCTGTTTCACGGCGGTATTTGGCGCTTTTTTTCAGCTTTACCGCGTTTTTTATGTTGATGTTATCTTTACTGTTGAGCACTTGCATGACGGTCTCCATAAACAGCAATTGCGCTTGGGGTTTGCCCAAACGCAATTATGAAACAATTAGATTAAGCGTTCTTAGATTTTTCAACAAGCGCTGTGAAAGCAGCGGGGTCGGAAATAGCGATCTCGGAAAGCATCTTTCTGTTCAAGGTGATTCCCGCCTTTTTCAGACCGTTCATAAATGTTGAATAGTTGGTGCCGTTTGCCTTGCAGGCAGCGGAGATACGGGTGATCCAAAGACGACGGAAATCTCTCTTTCTCTGCTTACGGCCTATATATGCATAGTTGCCGGATTTCATTACGGCCTGTTTCGCCATTTTGAAGTGCTTGGATTTTGCACCCCAGTAACCCTTGGCAAGCTTTAATACTTTTTTTCTTCTTTTGCGAGTCATCATCGCACCTTTTACTCGTGCCATTATATATTACCTCCGATATGTTGAATTTAGTCAGTCAAGCTTAGCTTATTTGTAAGGAACAAGACGCTTGAGCTGTGCGGTATTTGTCTTGTCTGCAACAACTGTCTGACGAAGACCTCTTTTACGCTTTCTTGTCTTTTTGTTCAGGATGTGGCTTTTGTTAGCGTGAGCACGAATAACTTTACCGTTCTTGGAAAGTTTAAAGCGTTTTTTGGCACCGCTATGAGTTTTAATTTTAGGCATTTTAATATCCTCCCTTTATGAATTACTTGTTGGTCTTGGGCGCGAGGAACATAAGCATGTTGCGTCCCTCAAGCTTTGCAGGTTTTTCAATAACAACACCGTCTCCGCAAGCCTCGGCAAAACGTCTCATTGTTTCAAGACCTATTTCGGGATGACCCATCTCACGTCCTCTGAAACGGATCGACACCTTTACCTTGTCGCCGTGGTTGATGAATTTTAAGGCGTTATTCAGCTTTGTGTTGAAATCATGCGTATCGATATTTAAAGAAAGCCTTACTTCCTTTATATCTACGGTATGCTGGTTCTTTCTGGCTTCCTTTTCCCTTTTTGCCTGCTCAAAGCGATATTTGCCGTAGTCCATGATCTTGCACACGGGCGGGGTCGCCTGAGGAGCGATCTTTACCAAATCAAGGTTTTTTTGCTCGGCTATATTAAGGGCGTCTCTTGCAGACATGATTCCAAGCTGCTGTCCGTCGGAGCCGATTACTCTCAGCTCTTTGTCACGAATTTCCTCATTAATCTGAGTGTTGTTATTCTTCTTGGCTATTGTTAAGCACCTCCAAAGCACTACTATAAATAAATGCGGACAGAAATACATCCGTCCGCATAGCAATACACAAGTGATTCTGTATTGACCCGTGCAGACGACACCCCACAGGTGAAAGCATTTCCGCTTTGCTTTATTTTACCTTGCAATTATAATACACTTTTTAATTCTTGTCAAGTATTATTTTTTGTTTTCAGGCTCGAGATTGTCGTAAATAAGCTTTACTACTCTGTCGGTAGCCCTGCCGTCGCGGTTGTCAAAGAACATATCGGCAAAGGGCTTTATCCTGTCGGTACAGAAATCGCCGTTGTTTATTGCGGCGACAAGCTCGTCCTGCGAATAAACTATCTTACCCGGAACATACATTTTGAAATCGAAGTAGAAATCTCTTTCATTGATGTATTTTTCCAGATCGAATGCATAGAAAATCATGGGGATGTCGAGCAGCGACGCCTCAAACACAAGCGAAGAATAGTCGGTAATGATAACGTCGGTGACGAACAGAAGATCGTTTAGCTCGTTGTCCTCGGAAAGGTCTATTACGCGATCGGACAGACTGTCGGGAATCGGCTGCACATC
>CADBWP010000002.1:0-8920 GCA_902798365.1 uncultured Ruminococcus sp. | reverse complement strand
AGGATGATCTTTTTGCCGACAAAGCCCGGATGCTCTTTATAAAACTTCTCTCTCGCATTACGCTTATATTCCTCGTCAAAGAAAACGTCGGTACGCGGGATTCCCGTTGCGACCACATTGTCCGTAGGAATACCGAAGCCCTCGGAATGGCACTTTTTGCAGTAGGTGGAGCTTACCGTAACATAGTCATAGCTGCGGTGGTTTCTGGTCACCTGAGGCGAGCCCTTGGGCTTTGAAAGCCTCGTAAAGCCAAAGGTCTTGAAGGCTCCGCAGGCGTGCCACAGCTGCAAAAGCTTTGTTTCGTCTCTTAGATCGATATAGTGGATCATCGGAGTAAATTCGTCGAGAACGACCATCTTGCTGGTCGCGCAAAGGCTTGTAAACCTGAAAATCTCTTTGAACGACATAAAAGATATGGTATGATCACTGAGAATAAAGTTGAGATCAAGATTTTTGTCGTCCTTGATCTTATCATATATAAAGGCAAAGTTGCCCGAAATATCGTCACGCCTGAGCGAAATGAAGGTGATCCTGTTGTTTCTTATCTTACGGATCCTTGATAGTTTGAAGCTTTTTACAAACAGCATCCGCTTAAACGTCCAGAGGGACACCTTGTGGTTTGAAACGCTTGAAAAACGCCACAGGATATACGCGAGAAAACGCTTTGAGCGGCTCTCATCGTTAAACCTTGCCGGCATTTTCATAACGCCCGTGGTGCGCAGCAGCGCCTCAAAAAAGAACACGGGGATCATAATCAAGGCAAAGGCGAACTCTATTACGCTGAGTATCTTTTTAAAGAACTTTACAACAAAACGCCTGAACGGTGAATGAAGTATCGCCTTTTTTTCTGGAAAAAAGGAATAACGGTTGCCGTTGCACTCGTACCTGAAAAGGCGGTTTTCCAAAAACTCCTCGGTCTCGGGAGTAAGGTCTATATCTATCTTCTCTTCGTAGTAATCTACAAAACCGAAGTTGAGATACATATCGAAGGGCAAATAGTCCTTTCTTGTTTTCCAGAACAACAAGTCAAGCCTGTAGGTGTATCGTCCCGAAAAGTAACATTTGCCGTCGGTATGTACCACATTTGAAAGTACGAACGGAATACGTCTGTCCTCTTCACCGTTATTAAAATGTAATATTAGTTTTGGTTTAGATACAAAATGCGAGTTGATCACTTTGTCGGTAATGGTACCCATAATGGTAAGGGTCATTTTTTCGTTTACGATCAACAGCTCTTTGACCTTAATACTGTACTCCACAATTACACTCCAAACTGATTTGAGTAATAATGAGTTTTATTTTACAAGCTCTTTCATTCTGGCAACAGCCTCATCAAGCTTAAGTCCCTTTTGAAAAATCGACGATGATCCGGCAACAAAAACGTCCGCACCGCATTCGCGCATTTTTTTGCAGTAATCCCAGCTTACGTTGCCGTCAACCTCAAGAATAACATTTCTTCCGCTTTCGTCTATAAGCTGACGGGTTCTTTTTAGCTTTTCAAAGCTGCCTGCGACCATAGGTCTGCCCGCAAAGCCCGGATAAACGGTCATTACAACACAGCCGTCGATCTTGTCAAAATAATCGCAAAGCACCTCGGGCTTTGTGTCGGGGCTAATTGCTATATACGGAGAAGCTCCGCGTGCGCGTATGTCGGCAATGACACCGTCAAGGTCATCACACGCCTCGTAATGCACCGAAACAACGTCGCCCTCTCCTATTTCCATACGGTCAAAATACTGCTGCGGTTCATACGCCATGATGTGTATATCGCGCCTCATGTGCTTTAAAACCGTTTTGCATGCTTTGACGATGGAGGTGTCGAGCGTTATATTTGGAACAAACTTGTTGTCCATAAAGTCAAGATGAATATAATCTACGTCAAGGCGGTCAAGCGTTTCAAGCTCTGACTGCAAATTGAGCACGTCTGCGCACATCAAAGACGGAGACAACATTCCTTTCATAAAAGCACCTCGTCAGTCCTCGTTAACGACCATAATCTTGGCGAAAAATTCCGAATTGTTTTTCATTATCTCAAGTCCCTTGTCCATATCTTCAAGGGTGAATCTGTGTGTTATAAGCTTTTCGGCGTTTATGGCGCCCGTTGCAAGAGCGTTTACAACAAGGTTCCAGTCGCTCTTGTGAGTGTCGCTGTAGGCGGAATTCCATGTACCGAAAACGGAAAGCTGCTTTCTGAGGATCTGCCAATAGGTGTTCTGCGGAAAGGTAAAGTCACCGTGCGGATTACCTACCATGATGACCTTGCCGCCGGAAGCGGCAGCCTCAAGGCAATTGCACGCGGTGAGAGGAATACCCACAGCTTCAATGGCGATATCAGCGCCAACGCCCTTTGTCTGAGCCTTTACCCACTCAACAGCGTCCTCGTGAGAGGAATTACAATATTCGGTAAAGCCGAGGCTCTCGATAAAGTCCCAGTTGTTCATGTCGGTGCCTACCAAAAGCACCCTTGCGCCCCATGCCCTTGCCCATTGTGCAAGCAGCATACCGATAGTGCCGGGACCGAAGATAACAACGTTGTCGCCCACCTCTATCTGAGCGCGTCTGAGCGCGTGAAGCGCAACGGCGCAGGGCTCGGTCATAGCGGCGACCTCAAAGGAAAGACTGTCGGGGATGGGAACAAGGTTCCACACGGGTACGCGAACGTACTGAGCGTAGGCTCCGTCGCTTCTTGAGCCGAGATAGTCATAGCTCTTGCACATTTCGTAGTCGCCGTTGTTGCAGTTTTCACAGCTTTTGCAGGGAATGAGCGGAAAAACAGTAGCCCTCATTCCCACCAAGTCTTTATATTTTTCATCGCCTGCCGCAACTACCTCGCCCGAAAACTCGTGTCCGGGTATGGTAGGAAAGTGGTAGGTGCCGTTTACAAAAATGCGCGGAATGTCAGAGCCGCAGATACCGCAGGCTCTAACCTTGAACAAAACCTCGTCCGGCTTGATTTCGGGCATGGGATAATCGCAGTACTCAAGCTCTCCAACGGCTCTGAGCACTCTTGCCTTCATTGTGTCCATAATCAGTTACCGCCTTTCAAAATGGTCTCAAACGTTTCCAAATCCTCTATGGTGGTTATTTTAAGGTTGCGCTCGCTGCCCTTTACCATGCGGATCTCCATGCCGTGGCGATAGGCTATTTCGCTGCTGCCTGCGGTGGAGCCGATCTCCTCGTCGCTTACCTCGTTATGTATCTGATAGTATCTTTGAAACCTGAAGCTTTCGGGAGCCTGTCCCGCAAAAAGCTCGCTGCGCTTAAGCAGGCAGTCGATCTCGCAGCCGTCCTTGCTTTGATACACGGTATCCTTGACCGAAATTACAGGCATTGCGCCGTCGTATTCCGTAGCTCCCTTGATGCAGTCGGAGATAATCTCGTCCGACACAAGCGGACGCGCCGCGTCGTGGATTATAACAATATCGGTGTCGGGCGCATTTTGGGCTATGCATTTCAGTCCGTTGTAGATAGAGTGCTGACGGCTTTCTCCGGCGGGAGCATAACCGCAAATCTTGCTTACGCCGTACTTCTCGGCGTACTCCTCAGTAAAGCCCTGCCATTGCTCGTTTACCACAACGACCATTTTATCTATTTCGGGATGCTTTTGAAAAATATCAAAGCAATAGGAAATAATCGGTTTGTCCTGTACCATCAAAAACTGCTTCGGTCTGTCAACGCCCATACGGCTGCCGACGCCGCCCGCAAGAATAACAGCAGTATTCATCTGTAAGCTCCATTTCCTTTCGGCTTTAAAATACTATAATCTGACTGACATAATTATTTATTATAATATCATATTAAGGCTTTATTTGTCAACTCAAACGCCGGTTACAGCTCTTTTTCGGCACATTACCCAAAAGATTCTTCCAATGTAGCAACCGAACGTTTGATTCCTTCAGTCAAATCGACCCTCGGCTGCCATCCCAATGCCAGTATTCTGCTGTTATCGAGTATTTCGGGCACCTGACTGAGCGGTGAATCGACGGTTTGCGGCTCCGGCTCGTCTTTCGGATCGGCAAACACAAGCTTTATGCCGCGGTCGGGAAAAGCGTCGCAGGCTGCCTTGGCAAAGCCTCTTATGGTAGTGTTTGATTTTTCGTTTGAAATATTGTAAGGCACAGCGTTTTTTCCGTTAAGCAAAACAAAAAGCATTGCCGATACCGTATCGGTCACATAACAGAAGGAACGGTTTGCCGCACCGTTCGATTTGAGAAGAATATCCTGCCTGCGAACAACGTTTGCTATAAACTGCGCCCACACCCTGTCGTCGGAAAGAGAGCTCGCGCCGTAAATGTAGCCCGGTCTTACAAGCCTGACGTTCATGCCGTATTCGCGGCAGTAGCTTGCGGCGAGGGTCTCGGAGGCACGCTTGCCCATAGCGTAGCAGTTTTTGTAAGAGGTGAAATCGAGGTATCCCCCGTCGTCCTCGGAAATGCTTTTTTTGCTACCGTAAATGACCCCGTAAACCTTAAGGCTCGACACTATAAGAGCTGCCTTGCTTTTGCTGCTCCTTGCAAACTCAAGCACGTTAGAGGTTCCCGCAAGGTTGGCGTTTATGGTGCCGACGGGATCGGTCTCAAACTGGATATTGCTCGCCTGGCTTGCCGCGTGTATCACATAATCGGCGCGTTCGGCATTTACGGGCTGCGTAACGTCCTGAATACAGAGCGTTATGTCTCCGCGTTCGAGAAGCCTTCCGAACTTAGCCCTTGCCTTTTCGCCGTTTCTGACCAGAGCAGTAACTTTTATGCCGTCGCCGTGAAGATCGTTTCGCAGAGCGAGAGCAGCGCACAGGTAAAAGCCTATAAAGCCCGCAGCTCCGGTTATGAGCACCGCAGAGTTTTTAAGGGCGCTCCAGTCAATATTCGTTGAAGCGATTTCGAGAAGATCCGAATAAACCGACTGCCTGACGCATTCCTTTACCTTATATTCCATACTTTAACTCTTCCTTGGCAAATCTCTTGTAATTTTCATAATAAAACTGCGAGCGAAGAGTTATGAGATCCTCGGGCGTAGTTACCTTTATATTAAAGCGCTCTCCCTTAAATATATGAACCTTAACGCCAAGCTCAATAAACAGCTCGCTTGACGAGACGGGATTCAGAATACCGCGCTTGTATGCCTCCTCATGCGCCCACAAAATGCGCTCCATGGTGTAACCCTGGGGAGCCTGAGTGATATACATTGTATTGCGCTCGTAGCTTTTTCCGCAGGTTTCACCGTCGGT
Source organism: uncultured Ruminococcus sp. (assembly GCA_902798365.1). Lineage (GTDB taxonomy): Bacteria > Bacillota > Clostridia > Oscillospirales > Acutalibacteraceae > Ruminococcoides. The sequence continues at coordinate 3,693 of CADBWP010000002.1, read as the reverse complement.
GCTGTAGAGCAGCGAATCAATACTCGGCGTGACGGGAACGGCGGTTTTGTATTTTTTGGTGTGTTCTATGCAGTCGGTGATAAGCTTTTCGGAAAGCATCGGGCGCACGCCGTCGCATATAAGGATTATGTCCTCGTTATCAAGCGAAAACTCGGCGGTAGCAATCACTCCGTTGTGAATCGAATCAAAGCCCGTTGCGCCGCCGGGAACGATTTTTCTTACTTTGGTAACGCCAAACTGCGCCGTAAGCTCCTTCAGATAGTCGATCCAGTCTGCTTTGCAGGCCACAACTATAGCATCGACCATGGGGTGCTTAGAAAAATGTTCCATTGTGTGGATGATTATGGGCTTTCCGCCAACCTCTAAAAACTGCTTGGGCAGGTCGGAGGACTCCATTCTAACTCCGCTTCCGCCCGCAAACAACATAGCTGTTACCATTTACTGTCTCCTTATCGCCGTGTGCGGAAAAACCGCAAATACAAAAAGGCGTTACTATCCATGATAATCGTTATACTCTACTCAACAATACCACCAAAAGCGGCATTTGTCAATTTACAGTCTTGTAATGCTTATTCTGTCTTGAAATGTTCAGGTTATTATGCTACAATATAACATATTTTACGAATAATCACACGATCCCGCCGCTTTACCCGGTCACCGTAACCGACAGGCTCAAAGCAGGCTCTTAAATAATCCACGATGGGAGTGTAATTTATGAATTATCCTATGTACGGAGGGTATTATCCCAATCCTGCATACGACGAAGCATACCAAAGGGAAATGGTTTTTAAAAGTGAAAAACGCGGGCTTAAAAAAGCCTCCAACGGCCTCGGCTTTTTTGTGCTGACCTATTATTTAGTCATGCAGATCCTTGCGATAATACTTGCCATTATCATGCGTGAACAAATGAGCAGCAATATAAAAGGGTATTATACCTATATTTTTTTCATTGAGATTTTTGCGGGAATCGCGTCCTCACTTATTGCCGTAGGCTTTTACAGACTTCTTTCCGGCAGGCGCTTAAGCGACATGCTCAAAAACAGCTATGTAAAGCCGACTACGCTTGTTCCGCTTGTTTTTCTGGGTATGGGCGCCGCCATGGTGGCAAATACTGCGGCAAGCATGTTTGACAGCAACATCTCGGTTTTCGGGCTCAACAATACTGTCGATTTCAGCGTCAGCATCAATTCTCCCTTAGAGGTCATTCTTTATGTTGTTTCAACCGCCGTTATGCCCGCCCTTGCCGAAGAGCTTGCTTTTCGCGGCGTGTTTATGAACATAATGCGCAAATACGGCGACGCTTTTGCCATAATCAGCTCCTCTGTCATTTTCGGAGCGATGCACGGAAACACAACGCAGATCATCTTTGCCTTTTTGCTGGGGCTTATCTTCGCCTATATCGACTGTAAGGTGAACTCGATACTCCCCTCTGTTTTGGTTCATTTTTTAAACAACTTTTATGCTGTTGTGATGGACATGGTGCAGACCGAGCTCGGACTTTCCGAAACAATGTCCTCTGTTATAAACATAGCCGTTGTGGCGGCGTTCTGCCTGCTGGGCATTTTGTCGTTCATTTATCTCGCAAACTCGGACAACAGCTTTTTCAGGCTTTCAAACGACGACAAAAACCTGTTCTCCGACACAGACGTACTGCCGCTGAAAAAGAAGTTTGGTTTCTTCTTCGCTTCTCCGGGCATAATAATCTGCCTTTGCCTGTTTTTTGCGGAAACCGTTGCAAACCTAATTCCAGGCGGAATCCTGTAGTGAACTGACATGGCGGAATATAACGAAGCTTTTATGAAAGCCGCGCTTGAAATGGCTGCCGAGGCATTTGACGACGGCGAGGTGCCCGTGGGAGCGGTTATAGTAAGAAACGGCGAGATAGTATCGACGGGCAGAAACAGGCGTGAAAAGTCCAAAAATGCGCTTATGCACGCCGAGATAGACGCCATAAACAACGCCTGTGCCGCTCTGGGCGGATGGCGGCTGTGGAACTGCGAGCTGTACGTTACGCTGGAGCCCTGCCCCATGTGCGCAGGCGCGATAATCAACGCACATATACCGCAGGTTTATTTCGGCGCATACGACCATAAAAACGGCTGCTGCGGAACGGTTGCAAGCCTGTTTGAAATGCCGTTTACATACAAACCGAAGTGCGAGGGCGGCTTTTTGCAGGAGGATTGCTCCGCTCTACTGACCGGCTTTTTTAAAAAACTGAGATAACGCAAATGATCCGCTGTGAGCAAGGTTTCACGGCGGATTTTTAAATCGGGACTTGAAAAAATTTTAAAATAGCGTTATGATATAGCATATCAAAGCCACAGGAGGAAGATATGTTTAAGAAAAAGCAAAGACCGCTTATCCCCGTATCTCTGCTTACAGGATACTTGGGTGCGGGAAAAACCACCGTATTGAACCATGTTTTGGCAAACCAGGAGGGCTACAAGGTAGCCGTTATAGTAAACGACATAGGAGAGGTGAACATAGACGCCTCTCTTATTGCAAAGGGCGGCGCCGTGACCCAAAAGGACGAAAACCTTGTTCCGCTGTCGAATGGCTGCATTTGCTGCACACTTAAGGTTGACCTGATGAAGCAGATAATCGAGCTTGCCAAGTTGATCTGGCGCAACACCGCCACCCTGAGCGATGTGTATCTGCTGCCCAACGCCACCCGGATGATCTTTGGCGCGGGCAAGTCGCTGATGAACGACGACCTTGACGAGGAGGATATTGAAAACCTTCTTATTCAGCAGATCGAGTACTGCACCACCATCATTCTCAACAAGACAGACGACGTTACACCCGAGGAAAAGGCAGCTGTGCTTGAGGTTATCAGAGCGCTGCAGCCCGAGGCAAAGATAATCGAAACAAATTACGGCAAGGTGAATGTTGCCGATATTTTAGCCACAAGCAGCTTTGATTACAGAAAGATAATCCAAAGCGCAGGCTGGGTAAAGGCAATGGAGCTTGAGGGCGAGAACTCAGAAAGCATCGCGGACGACGACCACGATGAACACGATGAGCACGATCACCACCATGACCATGATGAACACGATGAGCACGAGCACCACCACGACCATGACCACGATGAGCATGAGGAGCATGGTCATCATCACCATCATCACCACCATCACGACGAGGGCGAGGCTGAGGAATACGGCATAGGCACCTTTGTTTATCAGAATGTTAAGCCGTTTGACAAGGAAAAGTTTGAAAGCTTTGTGTTCAGCGAGTGGCCTAAAGAGATAATCCGCGCAAAGGGCTTGTTCTGGGTGACAGAGGATCCCGATACAGCGTACATCTTTGAGCAGAGCGGGCGCCAAAAGACCGCCACCGACGACGGCGAGTGGATAGCCGCCTTCCCTGAGGAGGACAAAAAAGAGATACTTGCCATGAACCCCGACATTGCCGAGCAATGGCACCCCGTATATGGCGACAGGATAAACAAGCTTGTGTTCATCGGAAGAAAAATGGACAAGAAAGCTATCATAAAAGCCCTTGACGACTGCATTGCCGACGAGGCAAAATGATACCAAAGCTAACACCCCGAGGACTTATACCTTCGGGGTGTTTTCGTGAATACTATAATCAAAACAAAAGAGGCTGTCGCAAATTGAAAGATTTTGCGGCAGCCTTTAGTCTTGAATGAATTATTGAATGTTACGCTTGCAACAATGCGCAGTAAACCTGAGG
>CADBWP010000001.1 GCA_902798365.1 uncultured Ruminococcus sp. | reverse complement strand
CCACCCTCAGGTTTACTGCGCATTGTTGCAAGCGTAACATTCAATAATTCATTCAAGACTAAAGGCTGCCGCAAAATCTTTCAATTTGCGACAGCCTCATGCTGATTTCAGAGGAATCTCGATGAAAAACACCGTTTGTTTGTTTGCTTCGCCCGCCGTAACCGCGTCGGTAACGGCAGGTTCGTCAATTGACCGAATGGTGATAATTGTTTTATGTTGTGTGTAAAGCGTCTATCGGCTGCAGGCGCGATGCTTTTGCAGCGGGATAGCCGCCGAACAGCACGCCGATTACCGCGCAGAAGGCGATGGCGGCAAGGCCGACGCCCCAGTTTACGGAAACGCTTGCCGACGCGAACAATTTGTAAAGCACGACCGCACCAAAGGAAATAGCCAGACCGATAACACCGCCGACAACCGACAGAATACACGCCTCACACAAAAACTGCGTCATAATGTGTATTCTCTTGGCGCCTACCGCATTGCGTATGCCTATCTCGCGCGTTCTCTCGCTCACCGATACAAGCATAATGTTCATAATGCCGATACCGCCTACTAACAAGGATATTGCCGCGATTCCTGCCAAAAGCAGCGACATGGTATTTTTTACATGGGACATCGTGTCGAGCACATCGGACTGATTTCTGACCTCGTATGCGTCCTCGTCGCGCGTAAGCTGCAAAAGGAAGGATTTAACAAGGCTTATCGCCGTGTCAACGGATTCCTCGCCGGCAGCCTTGATGTAAAAGCTGCTGACGCTTTTCTGTCCCGTCATTTTAGAGGCAGTCGAATAGGGGATAAGGATTTTTTTATCGTCGCTGCCTGCCATGCTGGAGCCCTGCTCCTCCAAAACGCCGACCACCTTTGGAAGAATAATGATGGCGGCAACAGCGACCGCCGCGACTATCGCCCCAATGACGATCCATTTTACGTATTTGGCTTTAGGCTTCTTTTTGATTACAGTATTTTGATTTGATTTAGCAGGTGTGCTCATGCTGATCATCCTTTCAAGGTCAGTTATTTTACACATCCATTATATCATTCACCGCTAAAGCAGGGCTAAAGATTCATACGTTTATCAAAAACCAAGGGGCTGCCGCTTGTGCGACAGCCCGGTATTGTTTATCAGTATATTATTACGGGTGTTCCGTAGGTGATGTTGTTGTATATTTTCTGCACGTTGTAGTACGGGGTGTTTACGCAGCCGTGCGAGCCGTTGCCGTTGTAAATGTCGCCGCCAAAGTCGTCGCGCCAGCTTGCGTCGTGTATTCCGTAGCCGCTGCCCAAGAAGCCGATCCAGTAGCTTACGAACGACGAGTAGTTAGCGCCGCTGAGCACGGTGTTGCGCGCCATTGAAACAACGCTGTGGAAGCCCTTGGGCGTGTCCATGCTGTTTTTGTTGCCTGTTACAACGTCGGTTGAAACAATAAGCTTGCCGTTCTTGTAATACCACATGTGCTGCATGCTTATGTTTATCTCAACATAGGTGTCGGTGCCCACGTTCCTGCCCATTACCTGACCCGAAACTCCCAGCGATTTGGTGTAATAGGTTCCGTAAATGGTGGTGTTGCCGCTTGCATAAACGGGGAACACGCGGAAATACACAGTTCTGCCGCCGGGCAGCTTGTCCGTAACAAAGCTTCCGTTTGTGGAGGAGCCTATCTTTGAGAAGCTTCCGTTGGGGTTGAGCGACATATAAACGTCATACCTTGTTGCGTACTGACTTCTGTTCCACGACAAAAATCCTCTGTAGAAGGTTGAGTAGCCGCTGAAATCGGGCGCGCCCAAGCCGGGACGGCACAGTATGCGGTTGCTTCCGCCCATAAACATGTGGTTGGCAACGGTTCTTGCCGGAACAACGTTGTATGTATAGTTATAGCCGTATTTTACGTTGTAGTCGGTAAAGGAGGTGTTGTGGCTGCCGATTACCGAGCCGATGAAAACCTCTTTGTAGTCCGACTGAGCCGAGGTGCGGTAAATGCGGTATGCCTGAGCCTTGTAGTTTCTGTCCCAGGATATTTCAATAACCGTGCTGCTGCGCGTGCGGCGAAGGTTGTTTACATGGGTAAGCTGGGTGCAGGTGGCAAACACGGTGGGCTCGCCCTCAAATCTTTTGCCGCCCACAACGGTATAGGGCGCAACCTTAAAGGTGTAGGGGCTTCCCTGAATAAGCTTGTAGGCGGTTGCCGAGGTGCCGGTAAAGTCGCCCAGCTTTTTGTAGTATGTATCGTAGTCAACGCTCCAGTAATACACCGTATAGCCCGTAACGCCCGAAACCTTGTTCCATGCCAGCGAAATGCGGTCGGTCTCGCAGCTTGTTTTGGTAATGCCCGTAACCTTTGCCATGGTGGGCGGAGCCGCGATGCCTTCAATGTCTCCGGCTGCAATCTCCTCGGGAGCCTGAGCGCCGACGTCGCCTGCTTCCTCCTCCGCTTCGGGAGCCTGAGCCTCCGCGGCGGCGGCTTGCTGATCGGTTTCGGCTGCAAAGGAAACTATGGTGGCTATTGCCGATAGTGTGAGAATGGCTGCAAGCAGTATGGCGAGCAGACCCTTTGACGATTTCTTCATGGTTTATCCCTCACTTTATATTGTCATGCCGAGTATAACTCATACCGGCCGCAAAAAATACATAATCCTGTCTGTCGGTTTTGGGGTTTATCCGCGACGGTTTGATACGGATTTTATGACCTCAGCCTTTAACCTCTCAAACGGCGAGTCGTTCGTATCTGTTATTGCCGCGGGTTCAAGCTTTCTGGGAGTCAGGTTTGAGGCTCCCGTCTGTGCGTGCATCTGAATTATTATGTTTTCTTTTTTTATCAGCGCAAACAGCTCGTTAAGCGTTTTGGTTTGTCTGATTTTTTTTACAAGCTCTGTGTCCTCTGCGGTTTGCGGAGCTGCGTCATATCTGTTCCACACCGCTTTTTTTACTTCTGTCTTAAGCCTTTCCAGCGGAAGCTGCTCCTTTGCAAGCTCCGTCACCGTCAGCTTTCGCGGCGTAAGGTTGGACGCTCCCGACTGAGCGTGCATTTGGATCTCTATGCCCTCGTGTTGAATAAGAGCAAACAGCTGGCTCAAAGAGGTGCAGCGGTCTATCTCCTTAAGCAGAATATATTTGGGCTTTCTTTTGTAACCCCTTGCTCCGGTTTGTTCCATTCAATCACCTGCCAATCATATGTTTATCACATAAACGGTGTAATATTTCGGAAAGCGTAAAATCACCTATACTATATTATACTGATTTTGACAATTATTTCAATAGGTATTTTTAATTTTTCAGGTTTACATATTTTTTAATTTGTGCTATGCTATAATCAATAAATGAAAAGAGGAATGAGTATGAGAAAATTTTTATGCGTATTTTTAGGCGCCGCAATATGCACAGCGGCATTGTGCGGCTGCGGCAGCGCCCAAAATAACGGCTCGGACGGCGCCTCGCAGAACGGCGCGGCAACTGCCGACGAACCTGTGACCGAGACCACCGTTTCCACCACGGGCAACAAGCTTCACATCACCGACAATGCGCTGGGTGACATCTGGATAACCGAGCTTGAAGGCGTAAAGCGCAACAGCCTGTCTGTTGAGAATTTTACCGCCGACCAAAATTATAAATACTACAGCGAGAACGGCAAGCCCGCGTCGGAGGAGGGCATTGACATCTCGTCCTTCAGCGGCGACATAGAATGGGACAAGGTCAAGGCGAGCGGCATTGACTTTGTTATGGTTCGCGCCGGCGGCAGAGGCTACGGCGAGGAAGGCGAGCTGTATGCCGACGAACGCGTGCTCGAATACATAAACGCCGCTCACGACGCAGGGCTTAAGGTTGGCTGCTACTTCTTCTCTCAGGCAACCACAAACGAAGAGGCGATAGAGGAAGCCGATTATGTAAAGGAGATACTCGGCGACGTGACTCTTGAATACCCCGTTGCCTATGACTGGGAGATAATAAAGGACGACAGCGCGCGCACCGACACCGTGTCGTCAACACAGGCGACCGAATGTGCAAGAGCCTTCTGCACAAGAATAAAGGAGCTCGGCTACAAGCCCATGATATATTCGCCCAGCCGCGAGCTTTACTTTAAATATGACCTTACCCGCCTGGCGGATTTTGACATCTGGTACTGCGAATACTCAAACCTCCCCGCGTTTTACTATCAGTTCACGATGTGGCAGTATTCCGAAAACGGCGAGGTTGACGGCATTGAGGGCGCGGTGGATCTCAACGTCTGCTTTACAGGCATTTCCGACTATGAATAGGAAAGAGAAAGCAAGAGTATTTACCGTATGTTGATGAACGGATCATAAAATACTTATAGTATAATTAATTATTAGAATTATAGGCAATAGTGCACAAAAACAGCGGAAGTGTTTTGTACAAGGTATATGAACACTTCCGTTTTTTATTTCTCTTATTGAATTTTCGGTTGATTTTGGTATAATGATTAATCGGAAGGTTTGTTACATTTTTGTAACTGTGAAAAGAATAGGAGAAATCATCGTGAAAAAGAAGTCACAGCAATCAGAGGACATGTTTCTCGGCGTAGATGGCTTTTGCGAGATCGAAAGCATCACGCCTCAGGCAAAACAGGCGCAGCCCGAAAAGGCTGATCCGCCCGTGAAAAGCAAACAGAACAATACAAAGCATATTTCTGCAAAAGAAATAATCCTTGCAATGACCGACGGCGCGCACGACGCCACGCGCAGACTCAAGGCGGTGGCGCACAAGGCGGCGGCAAAGCTCAGACCCACCCGTCCCGACAAGGCGGAGCAGTTTCCTCACTCGCAAAAATCGGGCAGGGGAGTATATAAGAAAAGAGCGGTGCTTGCGGTAGCCGCGTGCGTAACGGCAGTCATGCTCTCACTCACCACGGTGGTTGGCGCTGCCGGCTCCGACAATTCCGCGGACAAGCAGGAGACCGCCGCAACGCAGCAGCCGACTGTTCAGGAAACCACGCTTCCCGCGTTCAAGCCCGCCATTGTGGGCAATACCGCAAGCGATACCGGAATTTCGGCGTTGTATATCGACGGCAAGCTTATCGGCGCCACAACCGACGGCGAGGGCTTGCAGGCGGCTCTTGACAAGCTTCTGCTCGACAGCCGCGCAGGCTACGACGACACCACGACCACCGAGTTTGTGAACGGCGTAGAAATAAAACCCTACACGGGCGACGAAAGCGCCTTGACCTCTGCCGAGGCTGTTATGGCGGCTGCCGAGGGCAAGTTTTCAATAGCGCTCTCAACCGACTGGATCTTTGAGAGCGAGACCGAATACGAAACCGAGGTCAACTTTGACGACAGCCTGCCCACGGGCTACGAGGAGGTAACTCAGGAGGGACAGAACGGTCTTTCCGAGCTGACCATTCGCCTCACCTATACCGACGGCGTTCAGACCGACGCGGTTATAACCGAAAGCAAGACGATAATCGAGCCCATAAACAAGCAGGTCACCGTGGGCTGCTCTGACGGAGTAAGCGACAGCTACTATGCCGATTACAGCGAAAGCCACACGGGCGGCTCGGGCGTCTCAACGGGCGGCTTCATATGGCCCCTGCCGCACACTCACAGCGTTACCAGCCTTATGGAGTGGCGCTGGGGAAGAATGCACAACGGCATCGACATTGCGGGCGGCGGCGACTACGGCATGCCCATAGTTGCGGCTGACGGCGGCACGGTTATTTGGTCGGGCAACGACGGCGGCGGCTACGGCAACTATGTTATGATAGACCACGGCAACGGCTACACCACCGTGTATGGTCACGCCAGTGAGCTCGCCTGCTCCACGGGCGACTATGTAAGTCAGGGCGAAACCATAGCCTACGTCGGCTCAACGGGCAACTCAACGGGTCCGCACCTGCACTTTGAGATACGCCTGAACGGCGAATACCTCGACCCGCTCGGATTTGTATCATAAATATAAAAATACCGGAAGGACAGGATGATCCCGTACCTTCCGGTTTGTTTTTCCAAAAAAGAATATTGCCAAAACCGAAATGTTGTGTTATACTTACCATGTAAAGAAACGGTGGCGGGCGCCGGTGGGCGCTTTCGCCGCCTTTTTTAGAGTTTGCAATAATCTTTATGTTTTGCAACGGCGGTTTCAAAAATGTGCTTTGCAAACTATGTCAACGGGCACCCTTTATGAGAGAGGGTGTTAAAAGATTATGGAGCACATAGTAACAATTCTGATTATTGTTTTGTTAATAATTGTTACCATAAAGAAGTAACCGCCCTGTGTTGCAGCACATGGCGGTTAATAAGAAAAATTAACTAAAATGTATGCGAAACAGCTCATGCCGTTTCTTTACACTCTCTTTATACATTAATTTTACGCCTAAGTCAATATGATTTTCAATTCTCCGTTAAATGCATTTCCCCCTGAACATCAGTATAATACTCGCCCTCGGGAATCAAATCCTTGATCAAAACTATCTCAAGCCCCTTAGCCCTGATGCCCTCGATTATGCCGGGCAGCGCGGCGGGGGTATTTTTTGCGCCGTTGTGCATAAGCACTATCGAGCCGTCCCTGACCTTATCCACCACGGCATTTGTCATCTGTTCGGGGGAGGGATCCTTCCAGTCGAGCGAGTCAACGTCCCATTGAACGCAGTACATGCCCATGCTTTTTACCGTGCTCACCAGCATGTTGTCGTAATCCCCGTAGGGAGCGCGGAACAGCGTGGGACAGCTGCCCGTCAGCTTTTCTATTTTTTCGTTGCAGGCGGTTATTTCGGCCTTGGCTTTTTCCTGTCCTGCCTCGGGCATGTGGGGGTGGGTGTCGCTGTGGTTGCCTATGTCGTGACCCTTTGAGGCTATCGTCTTAACGTCCTCGGGGTATTTTTCGACCCAGTCGCCCACCAAAAAGAACGTCGCCTTAACGCCGTACTCATCCAGAATGTCGAGCAGCTGTCCCGTTTCCTCGTCGCCCCAGGCGGCGTCAAAGGAAATAGCTGCCTGATTTTTGCCTGCTTCAACTCGATAAACCGGTATCTCCTTCGGTGCGGCGGCGGTCTGCACCGCTCTTACCGTAGAGGTCAAGGCTATGGCGACGGCGGTTACTCCTGCCAAAAGGCAAAAGCCTATGGTAACAAGATTTCGCCTTGTAAGTATAAGTAATCTCATAAAAATTCCCTCCATATCTCATTTATATGGAGGGATAATTAATAATATGATTTTTTCGGATTATTCGGCAAAATGCCATTTTATGCCGTCCTTGGTGTCAACCACCACAACGTTCATCGCGGCAAGCCTGTCGCGTATGGCGTCGGCTGTCGCCCAGTCCTTGTTGGCACGCGCCTCGGTGCGCTGTGCGATAAGCGCGTCTATCTCGGCGTTTGCGGGCGTTTCTTCCGCTGCTGGCTCTGTCTGTTCTTGGATAAGGTCAAGTGATAGCACTTTGTCAAGCTCGCCCAGCACATAAAGCTTTGTCGCTCCGTTTGTGTCCGCCTTAAGCACGTCATACACGCAGGTCAGACCCAAAGAGGTGTTCAGGTCGTTGTCGAGCGCAGACTTGAACGCGCCGATAAGCTCCTCCGCCTTGGCGCTGTCTGTCTCGCCCTCGGGCTTTATGGCAGCTATTCTCTTTATCAGCTTGTCATATGCCTTTGCGGTGTTGTCAAGGCTCTCGTAAGAGAAGGTCAGCGGCTTGCGGTAGTGGCTCTGCAGGCAGAACATACGATAAACAACGGGGTCATAGCCCTTGCTTTCAAGCAGCGAAACGGTCAGAAAATCGCCCTTCGACTTGCTCATTTTGCCGCGCGCATCGTTAAGGTGGAGCACGTGGAACCAATAGTTGCACCACTTGTGACCCAGATACGCCTCGCTTTGGGCTATTTCGTTGGTGTGATGGGGAAAGGCGTTGTCTATGCCGCCGCAATGAATGTCAAGGTATTCGCCGTTGTGCTTTTTGCTTATGCACGAGCACTCTATATGCCAGCCCGGATATCCCAAGCCCCAGGGGCTTTCCCATTTAAGCTCCTGATCCTCAAACTTCGACTTGGTAAACCACAGCACAAAGTCGGTCTTGTTGCGCTTGCTTTCGTCCTCCTCAACGCTGTCGCGCACGCCCACGGCAAGGTCTTCCTCGTTCATATTGCCGAACACATAATAGGTGTCGAGCTTTGAGGTGTCAAAATACACGTTGCCGCCTGCAACATAGGCGTAGCCCTTTTCAAGCAGAACAGATATCATGTCGATAAATTCGTCTATGCAGTTAGTGGCTGGCTCAACAACGTCGGGGCGCTTTATATTCAGCTTTTTGCAGTCCTCAAAAAACGCGTCGGTGTAAAACTTGGCTATCTCAAGCACGGTCTTGTGCTCTCGCTTTGCGCCCGAGAGCATTTTGTCCTCTCCCGTGTCGGCGTCGCTTGAAAGATGACCCACGTCGGTGATGTTCATAACGCGGTTGACGTTGTAGCCCGCAAAGCGCAGGTATTTTTCCAGCACATCCTCCATTATGTAGGTGCGCAGGTTGCCTATGTGCGCATAGTGATACACGGTGGGACCGCAGGTGTAAATGTTTACCACGTCCCTGTTAAACGGAACAAATTCCTGTTTTGTCTGTCCAAGTGAATTATATAGCTGCATATTTTATACTCCTTAAAGACTTGCGCTGTCAAGCGAGCTTTCGGCAGGGCTTACGCGCCGCTCCGATTCCGCTTTTAGCTTATCCATTTCCTTCTGCATTTCGGCAAGGCGGTGTTCAAGCTCGCCCAGATCTTGCAATACGGGGTCGGAAACATGTATCTGATCCAGATTTTCGTTGCGGATGCCGTTTAGCCGCACTATTCTTGCAGGCACGCCTACGGCGGTTGCGTTGGCAGGCACCGAGCTGAGTACTACCGCGCCGGCGGCTATTCTTGCGTTGTCGCCCACGGCGAACGGTCCCAGCACCTTTGCGCCCGAGCCGACCAAAACGTTGTTGCCAAGGGTTGGGTGGCGCTTGCCAACGTCCTTGCCCGTGCCTCCCAGCGTAACGTTTTGATAGATGGTGCAGTTGTCGCCGATAACCGTAGTTTCGCCTATGACCACGCCCATACCGTGGTCAATAAACAGTCCCTTGCCTATCTGTGCGCCGGGGTGTATCTCTATGCCCGTTTTGTGGCGCGAGCGCTGAGATATGAACCGCGCTATAAACTTCATGTTATGCTTTAAAAACCAGCTTGCGCGCCGGTGAGACCTCACAGCCTTGTAGCCCGAGTACAGCAAAAACACCTCAAGCTTGTTTCGCGCGGCCGGGTCTCTGTCCATTACCGCCTGCAAATCCGATTTCATTGTTTCAAACAAATGATCACATCCAAAATGTAAAATGCCGCACCGTTATTTGTCCTGTATGAACGCGCGGTTTTGAATCAAATAAACAACGCCCGACAGCAGGGCAAAAATGGTCGATATCCAAATCAGCGCCTCGCCCGTAATATAAAATATGCCTTCAAGCGCAGAGGGGAGAGGAACGCCCAGATTTCCCGCGTCAAGTACGCTCTGCATGAAAAGCACGGCGATTATCGCAATCATCTGCGTAACGGTTTTTATTTTGCCGAAGATGTTTGCGGCTATCACCGTTCCCTTTGATGCGGCGATAAGGCGAATTGATGTCACGCTGAACTCGCGCAGCAGCACGATTATCACAGCCACGCAGTCGCAGCAGCCGCGCTGAACAAAGCACAGCAGAGCCGCCAGCACAAGTATCTTGTCTGCAAGCGGGTCGGCAAACTTGCCGAAGTCGGTCACAAGTCCGCGCTTGCGGGCTATTTTTCCGTCCAGCAGGTCGGTTATCGAGGCGAGCGCAAACAAAACAAGCGCCGCCAAATGGTGCATGGGAAAGTCGATGAGCACCGCCGCCGTAAAAAACGGCACAAGCGCTATTCTTCCCACGGTCAGTTTGTTAGGCAGGTTCATATTTATCCTTCCGTTTATTGCGCAATTCAAATCATCTCGCCCACGGGGTCGCAGCCGAGATAATCGGTTATCTTAACGGTCACAAAGTCGCCCGCCTTCGGCTTGTTTTCGCCGCAGGTGAAGAACACGCAGCCGTCAACCTCGGGGGCGTCGGCGTAGCTTCTGCCGTACCAGCACTCCGCAAGCCTGTCATAGCCCTCAACAAGCACCTCAAGCCGTGTGCCCAAAAGTGCCTCGCAGTAATTCGCCATAACGTTTTGCTGATGCTCCATAATTATGTCGGCGCGGCGCTGTTTTATGTCATCGTCAAGCTGCCCGGGCAGCCTTGCGGCGGGGGTTCCCTCCTCGCGTGAATAGGCAAAGCAGCCCAGCCGCTGAAAATTCATGTCCTTTGCAAACTGTGCAAGCTCCTCAAACTGCTCCTCTGTTTCACCCGGAAAGCCCGTTATAAAGGTAGAGCGCAGTATCACGCCCGGTATTTTGTCTTTTATTTTGTTAAGCAGGGTGGTAAGGCTCTGCCTGTCGCCTCTGCGGTTCATGCGCTTTAAAATTTCGCTGTTGCAATGCTGCAAAGGAAGGTCTATGTATTTTACTATCTTTTCCTCGCGCGCAATAACGTCTATCAGCTCGTCGGTAATGCTGTCGGGGTAGCAGTACAGCACCCTTATCCAGCGCAGTCCGTCAATTTTGCACAGCTCCTCAAGCAGTCGGGCAAGCGACGGCTCGCCGTACAGATCCTGCCCATAGCGCGTTGTGTCCTGAGCAATAACGTTCAGCTCGCGCACGCCGTTCGCGGCAAGCTGTTTTGCTTCTTCTATGATGCTTTCAAGCCTGCGGCTGCGAAAGCCTCCGCGAATCATCGGAATGGCGCAGAAGGTGCAGCGGTGGTCGCAGCCCTCGGCAATTTTAAGATAAGCGGTGTAGGGGGGAGTTGACTGCACTCTGCCGCCCTCAAGCGGAAGCAGCAGCTTGTCGGGAAAGCTTTCCGTTCTTTTTCCGCAAAGCGCTTCCTCCACTATGTCGGCTATATTGCTGTTGGCGCCTATGCCCACGGCGGCGTCTATCTCGTACAGCTGCTGTGTTATTTCGTTTTGGTATCTTTCGGCAAGACAGCCGGTAACAATTATCGCCTTTATTTTGCCGGCGCGCTTAAGCTCGCCCAGCTCGATGATCTCGTCTATGCTCTCCTGCTTGGCAGAGTCGATAAAGCCGCAGGTGTTGACTATCACCGCGTCCGCTTCAGCGGTATCGTTAACTATGGTAAAGCCGCGCTCACGCAGGGTGAAAAGCAGCATTTCGGCGTCAACTTGGTTTTTTGCGCAGCCCAGCGACACTATGCCGACGGTCTTGTTCATAAATAGTCATCCCCTGTGTATGAATCCATGACGGCGCGAATGTCGTCCCAGCCGTAGCCCAGCCTTTGAAGGGCGGCAACGGCGCGGCGTTTTGTTTTTTCGTCGCCTATGTTTTTGTATTTTTTTTCTATTATATCGCTTATCTGCTCGCGGTAATCAACTTCTATCTCATCAAGAGCTTCTTCCGCGAGCTCCTTGTCAATGCCCTTTCGCGCAAGCTCATACGACGCTGCGCGCTTGCTCATTTTCTTTTGAAAAATCAGCTTTCGCGCATACCGCCTTGCAAACTCCGCGTCGTCAACAAGCCCCAGCTCCTCCATGCGGTCAACCGCCTTTTCGGCGGCTTCTCCGTCGCAGGTGCGCTTAATTTTTTCCGCAAGCTCTTTTTTGGAGTGGTCGCGGTAAGACAGCAGCCACAGCGCCTTGTCCTTTGCCCGCCGCTCGTTGCTCAGCCTTATTATCTCCTTCAGCTCATCGTCGTTTATCTCTCTGCCGACGTCAAAGCGGTTTTCGATAAGCGTTTTTGCGTCAAGCTGCATAACATACTCGCCGTCGATAAACAGCGCGCACATCGCCTTGCGGCGCGGTTCAACCGCGGTGATAAGCATTATTCGTCAACCATCACGTCGATCTTGGCGTTCGTTTTCTTCTCGGCAACCTCGGCGTCGGCAACGGGCTCGTCGGCAGCGGTCACCTTTGCTTTTGCTTTTCCGGCGGGCTTTTTGCGATCATAAAGCTTGTCGATATTTGCCCAAAGCTCCGCTTCTATCTGAGCTGCGAGCTCGCTGTCGGTTTTCAGCAGCTCCTTTACCTTGTCGCGTCCCTGTCCAAGGCGCTGACCCTTGTAGCTGAACCATGCGCCTGCCTTTTGCACAATCTCTGCCTTTACCGCCAGGTCAAGCAGCTCGCCCTCGCGCGATATGCCCTCGCCGTACATAATGTCAAACTCCGCCTCGCGGAAGGGAGGAGCTATCTTATTCTTTACTACCTTGCAGCGTGTGTGAGAGCCGACCATTTCGCCCTGAACCTTGATGGTCTCAACGCGGCGGATGTCTATTCTAACCGAGCTGTAAAACTTGAGCGCGCGGCCGCCCGTAGTGACCTCGGGGCTGCCATACACAACGCCTACCTTTTCGCGCAGCTGGTTAATAAAGATAGCCACGCAGTTTGATTTGTTGATTGCGCCGGCAAGTTTTCTAAGCGCCTGAGACATAAGCCTTGCGTGCAGACCGACGTGGCTGTCGCCCATTTCGCCCTCTATCTCCGCCTTGGGAACCAGAGCGGCCACCGAGTCTATTACAATAACGTCTATCGCACCGCTGCGAATAAGCGCCTCGGCTATTTCAAGGGCGTCCTCGCCCGTGTCGGGCTGTGCAACCAGCAGAGAGTCAACGTCAACGCCCAGGGCTGCCGCATAGGTGGGGTCAAGCGCGTGCTCAACGTCGATAAACGCCACGTTGCCGCCGTTCTTCTGACCCTGCGCGATGCAATGCAGCGAAAGGGTGGTTTTGCCCGAGGATTCGGGTCCGTATATCTCAACTATTCTTCCGCGCGGAAGTCCGCCTATGCCCAGCGCGATGTCCAGCGACAGCGAGCCTGTCGAGATATGCTCCACCGCCATGTGTGCATTTTCGCCAAGGCGCATAACCGCGCCCTTTCCGAACTGTTTTTCAATTTGTGTAAGCGCGGTTTCAAGCGCTTTATTCTTGTCAACTGCCATTTTCATCTACCTCCGTAGGGTTACTGCGAATCATTTCGCAGGCTGATTATACAATATTTGGAACCGCATTTCAATAAAACGCGAAAATAATTATCGAACAGAAAATCTATTTTCGGAGCATTGTACCGATTATAGCCCTTTGCGTGCCGCCAATGTCGTTTTCGCAGCGGATATTCACAAAGCCCTGTGCCGTCATCATCCGCGCCACATCGTCCGCCTGCTCCTCGCCAAGCTCAAACACAAGTGCGCCGCCGTTTTTCAGCTTGCGGCTCCAGTCGCGCGTTATCGCACGGTAAAAGTCAAGTCCGCTTTCGCCGCCGTCCAGCGCCATTTTCGGTTCGTGCAAAACCTCCGCCTGCAAGCCGGGCAGCTCGCCGCGCTTTATATAGGGCGGGTTTGACACGATAAGGTCAAGGCTTGCGTCGGCAAAACCGCTGTGGCAGGTGAACACATCGCCTTTTATTGCTTTAACTGCCGTGCCGTTGTCTTTAATATTCTTCTCAAGAAAATAAAACGCCTTGTCGCTCAATTCAACAGCGGTTACCTCCGCCGCAGTAAGCTTTGAAAGCGCGACCGCTATGGCTCCGCTGCCGGCGCACAGATCGACTGCCTTTGCTCCGCCCTTGTCTTTAAGGTAATCAAGGCACAGCCCTACTGCCACCTCGGTGTCGTCGCGCGGGATGAGCACACCCTCGCCGACGGCAAAATCAAAGCCGAAAAATTGCCGCGTGCCCAGCAGATATTGAAGCGGAAAGCGCTTAAGCCTTTCTTCGGTGATATGATCAATTACGGCCTTTTCCGCGTCGGTCACAGCTCTGTCGCCGTGAGCTATCTGCGCCGCTCTGCCGCAGCCTGTGGCGTGCTCGATTATGCATACCGCCTCAAAGCCCGCGTCGGGAATACCGCCTTCTCTCAGCCTGTTGCGGCAGACTATGTATTCGTCCTTTAGCATCCGCAGTTTTTAACTATGTCGGAGCCGTCCTCGGGAATTACCGCCTCAATCGCCTTTATTGCCACTTCTATCATTTTTTCGTCGGGTTCCCTGGTGGTTATGCGCTGCGCCCAAAGTCCGGGAGCGGCGATTATCCTTGTAAAAGCGTTGTCGTGCCGTCCGCACAGCTTTATAAGCTCGTAGCCGATGCCGCAGGTCACGGGTATCAGCAGAATTTTGAACACGGGGCGCAAAAACGCGACGCCAAAGGGCTGAGCCGGCACAAACAAGCCTATCACTATGCCCAGTATAAGCATTATTACCATGAAGCTGGTTCCGCAGCGCGGGTGAAAGCGGGTCTGCTTTTTCACGTTCTCAACGGTCAGCTCCTCTTCGTTTTCATAGCAGAATATAGTTTTGTGCTCTGCGCCGTGATACATGAACACGCGCTTCATATCGCTCATGCGCGAAACAACAAGTATGTAGCCCAAGAACAGTACTATTTTCAGCACGCCCTCAAAAATCGACTTCCAAAGGCGAACCATCTCGATGTTGGCGCCGTCCTCCGCCTGCCTGAACGCGGGAATAAAGTTGCCGCACAAATCAAACAGGAAGGAGGGGAGGAAGAAGAAAAGCCCTATCGCTATCGCCACACCCAAAACAGAGGCGATCACCATGATCACCTTAACAAGCTTGTCGCCGAACTTTTCGTCGAGCCATTTTTCAAATTTTGACGGCTCCTCCTCGATCTCGGCGGCGTCTATCGCCTTGTCTGCCGAGAGCATAAGCGACTTGTAGCTGAGGCGCATCGAGTCGATAAGCCCCGCAAAGCCCCTTATAAACGGAACCCTGAAAAACTTGGATTTGTCGGCGAGCATGTTTATCTTTACGTCTTCGCTGTATATCTCGTCCTCGCCGACTCTTACGCAGACCGTGCTCTTTTTGGGTCCGCGCATCATAATGCCCTCTATCAGCGCGCTTCCGCCGATAGAAGTGATTTTTTTGGTTTTTGAAGCCATAGTCACAATCCTTTCATATGCCTTGCACAAATCACAGCTTTACGCTGTCGGGCATGGGCTTTGCCCCGCCCTCTTTATAAACGGGGAAGGTCAGGGTCACGGTAGTGCCCACGCCCTCGCCGCTCTCTATCTTAAGCGAACCGTGGTGAAGGTTCATTATCTCGTCGGCAACGGCAAGCCCTATGCCCGAGCCTCCCACGGTTTGGTTTGCCTTAAAGAACTTTTCCTTTACCTTGGGCAGATCCTCGGCAGAGATGCCGCAGCCCGTGTCGGTCACCACTATCTTGATAACGTCCGGGTCGTCCTTGGTGTAGATAACCTGCGCAGCCACAACGCCGCCCTTTGGCGTGTATTTAAGCGCGTTGTCAAGAACGTTCAAAAACACCTGACGCAGCCTGTTTCTGTCGCCATATACCGGCGGATAAACCACGTCGGGCTCGTCGTACAGCAGGTGGATGCCCTCCTCGGCGGCGCGCTCCTTAAGCATATACACCGTTTCGTCAAACTCGGCAAGAATGTCTATCTTTTCGTTCATAAGCACCATTCTGCCGCTTTGTATCCTTCCAAAGTCGAGCAGCTCCTCAACAATACCGGTAAGCCTGCCGCTCTCTTTTATAATAACTCCCATGCCGCGGTCAAAGGTTCGCCTGTCAAGCGTGCCGCGTTCGCTCAGCTGCATGGTCTCAGCCCAGCCCTTTATGGCGGTGAGAGGTGTGCGCAGCTCGTGAGATACACGGGAGATAAAGTCGTTTTTCATCTGCTCGGTGGTCTGCAAGTCCTTTGCCATGTCGCTGACCGCGTCGCACAGGTCGCCTATTTCGTCGTCGTACTTGTGCTCGATGTTTTCCGAGGCGGAAAAGTCGCCCTGCGCTATTTGCGCGGCGGTCTCCGACAGCCTTCGGATGGGCTTTACTATGGAGCGTATGAACATAAGCCCCGACAGCACCACAAGCGCGATGACCACCAGCCCGAACACTATTATTATGGCGCTTATCACAAGAATACGGCTTCTTGCGGGCTCCAGCGACACTATGTATCGTATGGCGCCTATGACGTTGTTGTTTTCGTCGGTGACAAGCCGTGTTTCGCTCATTGCGTGCTCGCCCGACAACAGCCTGCCGCGCCAGAAGGCGTAGCCCTCGCTGCTCTTCTTGGCTTCCTCAAAGTCGTTCATCGCCTCGTCCTCGGAGGGGATAAAGCCCGTAGAGGTGAGGATAACGCGCCCAGAGGCGTTCAGCACCATAACGCCCATCTGTTCTTTTTTTTCGTAATTCTCTATGTAGTCGCGTGCGGCGGAATTAAAGGCAGCCGTGCTTTCGCCTTTAAAGCCCGAGAAAACCATGCTCAGCTCGCTTGAAGCGGCGTGAAGCTCCTGCTCGACCTGCGACTGAAAAACATAGGTCACGGCAAAGATGAGTATGGCTGTTATTAGAATGATAATGGTAACTATGACGCTGAGCGTGTTAAGCATCCAGCGCCTGGTTATACCCTTGAACATCATGCCAACTCCTTACCGTAATCATGCTGCTGCGGCTTATTCGCCGGCGTCCCATTTGTAGCCCAGACCCCATACGGTGATTATGTGTCTGGGGTTGGACGGCTCGTCCTCTACCTTCATCCTCAGCCTGCGTATGTTAACGTCAACTATCTTGTCCTCGCCCACATAGGCGTCGCCCCAAACGTGGTTGAGAATATCTATTCTGTCAAGCGCCGTGCCGGGGTTAGAGAAGAAGTATTCCATTATCTGAAACTCCACCTGGGTAAGCTCTATCATCTTGCCCGACTTAAGCAGGGCTCGGTTGCGCAGGTTAAGAGTGAACTCGCCCGACTTAAGCTCCTCTTTAAAGTTGTTTTCGGCGTTTTGCTGTGCAAGAGCCACGCGCCTGTACAGCGAATCAACGCGCGCCAGCAGCTCGCTGGGGGAGAAGGGCTTTGCAACATAGTCGTCGGCGCCCAGCATAAGACCCGTCACCTTGTCCATTTCCTGGGTTTTTGCCGAAAGCATGATTATTCCTATGCCGCCGTTGCGGTTTCTAAGCTCCTTGCAAACCTGAAACCCGTCTATGCCCGGCATCATAACGTCAAGAATGGCGATGTCAAAGTCGCCCTCGTGCTCCTCGTATTTTTTAAGCGCCGTTTCGCCGCAGTCGGCTTCAACAACGTCGTAGCCCGCACGTGTCAGGTTGATAACGACAAAGTCGCGTATAGCGGATTCGTCCTCGCACACAAGAATTTTCTTCATTTCAAAGCCTCCGTATAATTAATTTTAGATAATCGTTATATTCCGAGCCGCCTATTTGCTGTTCAAAAGCGAAAAGGCGGTTTTGATTTCGTTGTCGTCAACCGAAAGCTCGCTTTCGGCGCCGTAGCCGATAAACGCGTAGGCGTACAGGTTGTCCTTGTAAATAAGCTGATAGCCGTCTATGTCCTTGCCCTGATCCCAGTCGGCTACCCTGAACACGCGCACGTCAAACAGCTTTTGCCCGGGCGCGCCGTCTTTCCACTCGCAAAGCGTCATCACGCTTCCGCTCTCGTTGAGCAGGGCGGTAAAGGTGCCTGCCTTCCAGTTTTCGGGGATCTTAAGCGTGTAGCCGTAGCTGTAGTTTGCCACCGTGCGCTTCTGAGGCGCCAGAGCCTCGTTTTTTGCGCTGAAGGTGTTCCACACCACCTGGTCGGCGGCTGTAAAGGCTCCGCCCGCGTCGCTGAACGGCAGGGTCGCCACGGTGGGTATCTCAATTATCATATCGTTGCCTATATCGGCGGATAAAACCGGGCTGCTTCGCTGGGTTGGATTGCGGGTCTTTTCCTTGTGCAGCGGATTTTTGAGCACGGCGAGCTCCTTGTTAAAGTAGATCACCTGTGTGTTAAGCTCGTCGTTTGAGTAGGCGCCGTCAACCACAATGCCCTTTATACCCTCGCCCAGATCCGATATTATAACGTTTTTGTAGCTTACAACGTTTGGATCCATCGGCGCCGACGCCTTGGCGTATATGGCGCTGCGTCCGCTGTTGTATTCAAGCAGAGTCGCCTTTGCCTCGTTGTCGGGGCTGAAAAGCGTAAGGGTGATCACCTTGCTTTTGCCGCCCGAATCAAGGCTTCCGCAGTAAAACGCGGAATAGTTCTGCCCCGATTCTATGGTGTCGGTTTTGCCGCCCGAGTAGGTATAGCAGGACAAAAAGCTCATGTTTGTGGTGTAGGTGGAGTAGCCCGCAAGTATCTCAAGCCCGGGCTTGTCGTCGATGTCCGCAAAATCCACGCAATCCACGTCCGTGGTCTCGGTCACAAAGTCGGCGGAAATGTTCCAGTCGCCCTCGTTCTCATACATCACAAGCATGTGCACGCCCGTGGTGTTGTCCTTTTCGCGGAAAAACGCAATAGCCTCCTTAACGTCGTCGCCGTCAAGGTCGTTCATTATAATCGCGCTGCGATAGCTTCCGTTTTTGGGGTATTTAAGAGTATATCCCCTGGGCGCGGTCTTGGAAATAAGCTGTTCTATCTCAGCCTCGTCGCCCATGGTTTTTGGAGGACGCAGCATCTCGTCGGTGCTCAGGTCGGTCAGACTGCATCCGCCTGTCGACATGCAGACAGCGGCACACAGCGCCGCTGCGGCGGCACGCTTAAGCTTCACCGCGATCCCTCCTTTTATCGGTCTTGTTTTACCCTTGCAGTCAGAAATTTGATTTTTTTGCCCTCTTCCGAGAACATCCGCTCGTGCTCGGTGACAATGTTGCCGGTCACATCGCTGTTGTGCAGGTCGCGGGTAAGGCAGGTTATCTCATAGCCCGTCTGCTCAAAATACTCAATGCTTTCGTCAAACAGCTCGTCGTCGTCGGTCTTAAAGCGAATCTCCGCGCCGGGGGTCAAAAAACGCTTGTACATCTCAAGCTTTTTGTGATAGGTGAGCCTGCGCTTTTTGTGCTTAAGGCGCGGCCACGGGTTGCAGAAGTTAATAAACAGCGTTTCTATCCTGTCCTCGGGGGTGATGATTTTGTCAAGCTGTTCAACGTTGTATTTTACAAGCAGCAGATTCTTCACGTCGTCTGCGGTCTTGCCGCTTTCCTCAAACAGCTTTACTATGGTTCGCCTGCCTACGCCCAGCATATCCACCTTGATGTCAACGGCAATAAGGTTTTTGTCGGGGTTTTGCAGCGCAAACTGCCCCGCAAAGCCGCCCTTGCCGCAGCCTATTTCAAGATAAAGCGGCTGACGTTTTTCAAACGCATCGCTCCATTTGCCGGCGTGCTCCTCGGGGTTCTTAACATAGAAGTCGCAGACGCTAAGCTCGGGTTCAGCCCATTTCTTCTTTCTTATTCTCATAATGCCTCTAATTATAAACAATCATTTCATATCATTATATCAAATTGTAACTGATTATGCAATAAAAATTTGCTTATCGCCGCCGAAAAGGGGGCAAATATTAAAGATATTTTACTTTATCGGAATAATTTTTCGATTTTGTAAATATAATTGCGGGAAAACACTCGCTCAACCGTTTTTTCAGCGGTAAAATTACAACATCCTCACTTTTAAAGTGACCTGCGTCTATTATGTTCACCCCAAGCTCGTTTGCGGCGTTTATCTCGTGGTGCTTTATCTCGCCCGTAACAAGCACGTCGGCGCCCTCCGCAGCGGCGGCAAATATCTCGCCTCCGCCCGAGCCCGACGACACGGCGACGGTCTTTACCGCGGGTTTTGCGCAGGTATAGCGCAGACCCTCGCAGCCCAGCGCCTTTTTTACCATGGCGGCGAAAACCTCTGCAGGCAGCTCATGCTCCAGCTCGCCCGTAAACAGACATTCGCCAATGGCGCTTTTTCTCACGTTTTTAGCGCCTATCGCCTCGGCAAGACAGAGGTTTACGCCGAAGCTCTCGGACAAATCGAGGTTGGTGTGCATACACACGGCGGCTATGCCGTGCTTTGCCAAAAGATAGGGCGCAGAGCCCTCGTCAAGCCTTTTAAGCGGCTGAAAAATGACCGGGTGGTGGCTGATTATCAGCTCGCAGCCGTTCTCAACAGCCTCAAGCACCACCTCGGGGGTTATATCCAGCGAAAGCAGCACACGGCTTATTTCGCGGTATTTGTTGCCTGCAAGAAGTCCGCAGTTGTCAAAATCCATAGCCAGATCAACGGGAGCAAGCTCCTCAAAAAAGTCCAGAATATCCTTAACCGTTGTCACACAAGGCCTCCAGTCTGTCTGCAATAGCTTTGTATTTTTCATCGCCTGCCGCCATCTTGCGCAGCCGCGAAATGTTTTTTTCAATAAATCGGCGGTGCATTTCGTTTTCGGCGGGCTTCAGCCTTCCCGTGTAGGGGAACAGTTCGCCGCAGGGCTGCGGTTTTCCCGAAAAGCTCACGCACAGCACGGTGTAAACCTTGCCTGACGCCTCGCAGCAGTCCTGCCTTATTATCTCAAAGCCCTCGCTGCAAAGGTATTTTATAAGCGCCTCGCTGCGCGTCATGGGCTGCAAAATAAAGCGCAGGTCTCCGCGCTTGGCATAGGGGCAGTCCGCGATGATTTTTGCGATAAGCTCACCGCCCATGCCCGCGATTATTATGTCGTCCGCCTCGCCCTCGCCTATGGCGGACAGTCCGTCGCTCAGCCGCAGCTCGACAACTCCGCTCATGCCTGCCTGCACAACGGTTTCTCTGCCGCGCTTAAGGGGTTCGGGATTTATGTCGGCTGCTATTGCCGAGGGGCATATACCGTTTCGGCACAGCCACACGGGAAGATACGCATGGTCTGTGCCGATGTCAGCCGGCCGCGAGTCCGGGCGGACAAATTCCGCGCAAAGCCTCAGCCTGTTATCCAAATTTGCCTGAGTGCTCATCAGACGGCTTCGTTCAGAGCCTTTACAAGCGCGTCGGCGTCCGCTCCGTGAACCATGCACGCCTGCTCAATGGTCTCTCCGCGCGATGCGGGACAGCCCAGACAATGCATGCCTATGCTGAAAAAGAGCTGTGCGGTCTCGGGGTGCTTGTCGAGCACGTCGCCTATGATAGAGTTCTTTGTGATTTCCATGACTTTTACCTCCGTTTATTCTGTATCTTTCTTATTATACCATATATTTTGTGTTTGTAAATATCTAAACTACAATAAATTGTGATAATTATAAGCTGTCACACCGCCCAATACTTGCGGTCGAGGCTGCGGTACTGCACCGCCTCAAGCACATGATGCGACATTATCAGCTCCGACCTCTCCAAATCTGCTATCGTCCGCGCCACCTTGAGCACGCGGTTGTAGGCGCGCGCGGTAAAGCCGAGCTTTTCAAACGAGCGCCTCAGCGTTTTTTCCGCCTCGCTGTCAATTTTGCAGAAGCGCTCAAATTCCGACGCGTTTATTTTTGCATTGCAGGTGGTTTTGCTTTTTTCAAACCGCTTTCTTTGCAGCTCCCTTGCAGCGTTGACGCGCTCCTTTATTTCGCGCGAGCTCTCCGACTGCTCCGTCGCTCTCAGCTCCTCAAACTTTACGGGCGGCACCTCCACCTGAATATCAAAGCGGTCGAGCAGGGGACCGGACACGCGGTTAAGATACCGCTTTATCTTAGCTTCCGCGCAGGTGCAGGTGTGAGTGGGGTCGCCGAAGTAGCCGCACGGACAAGGGTTCATGGCGGCAACCACCATGATCGAGCAGGGATAGGTGCAGTTCTGACCCGAACGCGAGATGGTTATGGTGCCGTCCTCGATCGGCTGGCGCAAAACCTCAAGAGCCGAGCGCGAAAACTCGGGCAGCTCGTCCAAAAACAGCACGCCGTGGTGGGCAAGAGACACCTCGCCCGGCTTTATGCTGCCCGTGCCGCCTCCGCCAAGTCCCACGGGCGTAACCGTGTGGTGAGGGGCGCGGAAGGGTCTTTGGGTTATCAGCCCATCTCCGTGAAGCTGACCTGCGATGGAGTGTATTTTGGTGGTGTCTATCATTTCCTCAAAGGTCATGTCGGGCAAAATGGTGGGCACGCGCTTTGCAAGCATACTCTTGCCCGAGCCGGGAGGACCTATCAGCAGAATGTTGTGACCGCCCGCGGCGGCTATCTCTACCGCGCGTTTTACCTCAAGCTGTCCCTTTACCTGGGAGAAGTCGGGTAATAATTCCGAATAAGAATTATTATTCGCTCTGACGGGTTTTGCGGGCTCCATTTCAATCCTGCCCTCAAGCAGGTCGCGCAGCTGAACTATGTGGTGAACGGGATAAACCTCTATGCCCTCAACAACCGCCGCCTCGCCTGCGTTTGCTCGCGGCACATATATCCTTTTTATTCCGCACTCGCGCGCGGTGATGACCATGGGCAACGCGCCGTTTACGCTTCTCAGCTCACCGCTGAGCGAAAGCTCGCCTATAAACGCGCTCTGCGACAGGTCGGCGTGCAGGTGCCCTGCCAGGGTCAGCAGGTTTACGGTTATGGGAAGGTCGTATATGGGGCCTTCCTTTTTTATGTCGGCGGGCGCAAGATTAAAAACAAAGTGAGCCGAGGGCAGCTTGAACCCGCAGTTTGACAGCGCGCTGCGCACCCTGTCCTTGCTTTCCTTTACCGCCGCGTCGGGAAGACCTACCAGATCGAACGCGGGCATTCCGGGACGCGCCGACGCCTCAACGTCAACCTTGTACCCGTCTATTCCGTTTATTCCGAAGCTTGTGCACCTTACAACCATACCGAGCCACCCTTTAAAAAATGTGCTTTAAGCCTATTATAGCACTAAAATGTCCGAATAGCAATATTTAGTTTTAATGCTTTACCATAAATATTATCTAAATTGCATAAAATCTTAGAATATTATAATGCAAATGTACTGAAAAAATAGAAAAATATTGACATATGCGAAAAAATATTATAAAATCTTGTTATAGGATATCATTGCAGCGGGGGTACATAATGGCAATTATCAAAGGATTGTATTCAAGCCTTTCAGATGATGTTCTTGCCGAACTTTCAAAAGACGGTATCGACAATGCCTTCAACGAGCTTGTTGTTCGCTACAGCGGCAAAATCGGCTGCATAGCGCGCAAGTACTCGGTTCAGGGGTGGGATCAGAAGGATTTTGTACAGGAAGGTCTGTTGGGTCTGATGTACGCCTGCAAAACCTTCGACAAAAACAGCGGCGCTTCGTTCAAAAGCTATATGTCGCTGATCGTTGAGCGCAGGTATATTTCCATACTGCGCCGCTCGCTGGCTCTGAAAACGGTGCCCGAATCCGCCCTTGTGCAAATAGACAGCTTAGGCGACTCACTTTTGGACTGCGCGCAGTCGCCCGAGGAGCAGCTTTTGTACAGGGAACGACTAAGTCACGTGTTAAAAAGACTGAAAGCTTTATTGTCGGCAAGGGAATACGAGGTGCTCATGCTGTTTGCCTCGGGACTCAGCTACAGCAATATTTCACAAAGGCTAAAAATTTCCGAAAAGTCCGTTGACAACGCCCTGCAAAGGGTGCGCAGAAAAGTCGGCTCGTTTGACATGTCCTGAATAGTATTACGGTGTAATTCTGCAAGGGCAAAAAATATTACCAAAGTGAGGTAGAATCTTATGTATGAAGACAAAACACTGATCTGCAAAGATTGTGGTAATGAGTTTGTTTTCACCGCAGGCGAGCAAGAGTTTTATGCAGAAAAAGGCTTTGAAAACGAGCCTCAGCGCTGCAAGGACTGCAGACTTGCCCGTAAAAACGCGGTAAAGGCAAGCAGAGAGTACTACGATACCACTTGCGCAGAATGCGGTGGCCCTGCAAGAATTCCCTTCAAGCCTATGGAGGGTAAAAGCTATTACTGCAGCGAGTGCTTTGCAAAGAGAAAAGAAGAAGCCGAGTAAGCTTTTTTGGCCGTATAATTTAATTATTATATAACCGGGCGGTGGGCGCGTTTGCCTGCCGCCTTTTTCACGATAATTCTTGCAAAACTTACGAGAAAATGATATAATAAAATTGAAGGAAGTGTCGGGGATTGAAAAAGCAATGAACAACAATAACGAGCTGCATTCGGCGTCCGGTAATCGTCGTTCACCCATGTATAAACTGACCATGGATGATATAGAGTATATAAAGGGTGAAATCAGAGCAATCGGAGCCGACCCGGATGAGTTTGTTTTTAACAGCGACTTTGCACGCGGAACCTGTTTTTTGGCAAGTGATGGAAAAATACACATAAAAGGCAATGTTTTTCCCGACAGATCCTCACAACACCCGAGGGATCTGTTATCGGTTCGTGCCGTGCTTGCACATGAGTATTACGGACACCGACCGTTCAGAGAACAGTATTTAAAAGAAGATAGTGACGATTCACCCGACGCAATAAGCAAGATCATGGCAAGAACATGGTCAGATGAGTTTAGAGCAAGCTATTTTGCGGCAAAAAATTCACCCGGATTATCACGTGAAGACAGGCTGTTGCTTATACGTGATTCTCTGAGCCGCGCCGAAGAAGCCGGAATTACAATCGTATTTAATCAATTTATTAGGAGGGTGCTTTATGGCTGACAGAGTTACGACAATTGAATATGATACGTTGAACAGGGCGGTAAGGCAGTTTCTGCAAACCGGCAAAATACAGTTAAGATGCCCAAGATGCGGTAAACCATTGATTTATGAAACCAACGGCTCCCTTGAAATCATCAGGTGCACCGATCCCGCCTGTGTAAAATCTGTAAGAAGAGGAATATGACTTTGTTTTTCCGCTCTGCTACGGCAGGGCGGTTTTCAATTTACACGTAAGAACAATATTTGTATAGTCATTTAGGAGAAAGCGCCTACCGGCTTTTTGAAGGTCAAAGTCAAAGAAAGTCAAAAAAATTTAAAAATTAAGTATTTGAGAGTAAACGCGAGAAAATAAGAGCATAGGTGAGATCGCCTATGCTTTTCTGACTTTATTTGACTTTGACTTTCTCTGACCTTGCCGATATAATATAATCAAAGTCCGAAAGGACAGGGGAAAGAAGGAATCAAAATGAGAATGAGTGATTTGGTTGCAAAGTATATTTTAGAGATGCTCGAGCAGCAGGACGGCAGCGCGGAAATCCAGCGCAACGAGCTTGCAGGCAGCCTGGGCTGCGTGCCCAGCCAGATAAACTATGTAATAACCTCGCGGTTCACGCCCGAGCAGGGTTACATAGTAGAGAGCCGCCGCGGCGGCGGAGGCTACATCCGCATAAGCCGTGTAAAAACCGACAAGGGCACCGCGATAATGCACATCGTAAACTCCGTGGGCGATTCGGTCGATAAGGCGGCGGCAGAGGCTATGATAAAAAGCATGCTGCAGCGCGGAATGATAGAGCTGCAAACCGCAAGAATAATAGCGTCGGCGCTGTCCGACCGCACGCTTCACAACGTGGAGCAGATAAAGCGCGACGTAGTGAGAGCCGATCTGTTCAAGAACATGCTGCTTGCCCTGAACTGTTAGGAAGGTAAATGAAATAATAACAAGAGGTGAATGAAATGAAATGTCAGAAATGCGGAGCAAACACCGCCAACACACATGTAAAAACAATAATCAACGGCGAGCTTAAGGAGTACGACCTTTGCGGCGACTGCGCCAAAAAAATGGGTTATACGGGCTTTTTCGGCGACCCGGAGGGCGAGTTTTCCAACCTGCTGGGCAGCTTTTTTACCAACGTGCTTCCTGCCAGAACGCAGGCTACGCGCTGCGAGTTTTGCGGCAGCACCTATTCCGAGATAGCCAAAACGGGTCAGGTCGGCTGCGCACATTGCTACGAGCTGTTTGCCGACAGGCTCTATCCCTCAATAAGAAGAATGCACGGCAACACAACGCATTGCGGCAAGCACAGCGCGGCGGCAACGGCGCGGCAGGCGCAAAAGCCCGCCGAAAAAACAACCGCAGATATAATAAAGGATTTGCAGGTACAGCTTGACGCGGCGGTAAAGGAGCAGAACTTTGAGCTTGCCGCCGAGCTTCGGGATAAAATAAAGGAAACGGAGGGTCAGTCATGAGCAGCGTAGTACTTTCAACAAGGGTTCGCCTTGCGCGAAACCTTAAGGATTATCCGTTTCCCTGCAAGCTGTCCGCTCAGGGCAGAGAGCAGGTGACGCAGAAAATAAGAGACGCCGTCAAAAACGGCAACAGCGTGCTTGCCGACGATTTCAAATTCATAAAAATGAGCGAGCTCGACAGGCTTCATGCCGTATCTCTTGTTGAGAAACGCCTTGTAAGCCCCGAGTTTATCTCCGGCGCCGACGGCAGGGCGCTGCTTTTGAGCAGCGACGAAAGCCTTAGCATAATGATAAACGAGGAGGATCACATCCGCCTTCAGGTCATCACCAAGGGGCTTGCGCTTGAGCAGGCTTACGACACCGCCGACAAGCTCGACACGCTCCTTGACGAAAGGCTCGAGTTTGCCTTTGACAAAAAGCTCGGCTACCTCACCCAATGCCCCACAAACCTCGGCACGGGCATGAGGGCGTCGGTAATGCTTCATCTGCCGGCGCTTGAAAAAAGCAAGGCGATAGGCAGGATAGCGGGCAACCTCTCAAAGCTGGGACTCACCATTCGCGGAGCCCACGGCGAAGGCACCGAGCCCAAGGGCGCGCTGTATCAGCTCTCTAACCAGGTTACCCTGGGAATCAGCGAAAAGGCGGCTGTGGAAAACCTTAAAAACATCACCGCCCAGCTCGTTGCTCAGGAGGAGCAGGCGAGAGAGCGGCTCTGCAAAAGCATAGAGGTTCGTGACACAATAGCCAGAAGCCTCGGCATACTGCGCACGGCTCTGGTCATTACTCACGACGAGGCTCTGGGGCTGTTGTCAAACGTCCGTCTGGGCATCGAGTCGGGGCAGATCACCGGCGTAAGCATCGAAACGATCGACCGCCTTATGACAGAGGCGGAGCCCGCTACGCTCTCGGTCAGTCTGGGCAAGAGCCTTTCTCCCCACGACAGAGACATCGAGCGCGCAAATCTTTTAAGAAAAACACTACAATAATTCTATAATCGAAATATATTTAGTTGGAAGGAGCGGAAGATTATGTTTAAATTCCAAGGCTTCACAGAAAAAGCAAATACCTCGCTCAACATGGCGGTAGAGTCTGCTCAGCAGCTCGGCCTCAGCTATGTGGGCACCGAGCATGTGCTGCTCGGTCTTGTAAAGGAGGGCACGGGCGTTGCCGCAACAGCTCTTAAAAGCTGCGGCGTAACGGCAGAGGCGATAGAGGCTGGCATGCAGTCCGCGTATTCCGGGGCTCCCTCAACCCTTACTCCAAACGACTTTACCCCGCGCACAAAGCGTGTGCTGCGTGCGGCGCTTGCCGCATCGTCGCGCATGGGCAGCAGCTATGTGGGCACCGAGCACCTTCTTATCGCTTTGCTCTCGGACAGCGACAGCTATGCCGTAAGTATTCTGCGCGACATGGGCGTAAGCTCCGACTCACTTGTTCAGTCAATTCAGAACAGCATGGGAGCAGGCGGACAGGAGCAATATCCCGACGGCGCTCAGGGCTTTGAAAACGGCTCCGGTCAGGGCGGCTCGGCTCTTGACAAATTCGGCAGAGACCTTACCAAGGCGGCAAAAAGCGGCGAGATCGACCCCGTTATCGGCAGGGAAAAGGAGATAGAAAGGGTAATTCAGATCCTTTCACGCCGCACCAAAAACAACCCCGTGCTCATCGGCGAGCCCGGCGTGGGCAAGACGGCGGTGGCAGAGGGTCTGGCGCTCGAGATCTCAAAGGGCAACGTGCCCGAGATACTCAAGGATAAGCGCGTTGTTGCGCTCGACCTCACGGGCATGGTAGCAGGCGCAAAGTACCGCGGCGACTTTGAGGAGCGCATAAAGGCGGCTATCGACGAGGTCAAAAAGTCCGGCGACGTTATCCTGTTTATCGACGAGCTTCACACCATCATCGGCGCGGGCGCGGCAGAGGGCAGCGCGGACGCGGCAAATATTTTAAAGCCATCGCTTGCGCGCGGAGATTTTCAGGTCATCGGCGCCACCACGCTCAACGAATACAGAAAATACATCGAAAAGGACGCGGCTCTCGAAAGGCGCTTCCAGCCCGTAAAGGTCGGCGAGCCCACTCCCGAGCAGGCGGTAGAGATACTCAGAGGTCTGCGCGACAGCTACGAGGCTCACCACAAGGTAAAGATCACCGACGAGGCTATCGACGCCGCGGTAAAGCTTTCCTCGCGCTACATTGCCGACCGCTATCTGCCCGATAAGGCGATAGACCTGATTGATGAGGGCGCTTCAAAGGTTCGCCTCGCCTCAATGACCTCGCCCGACAGCGTAAAGGAGCTTGCCGACAGAATAAAGGAAATCGAGAACGAAAAGGCGAGCGCCGTCAACGAGCAGGATTTTGAGCGCGCCGCAAGGCTCCGCGACGAGCAAAAGGAGCTTCAGCAGCGCCTTGACGAGGCTAACAAAAGCTGGCACGAAAAGCAAAAGGACAGCTGCGGCGAGGTTACCGCCGAGGTCATCGCGCGAATCGTGTCCGACTGGACGGGTATTCCCGTTGTACAGCTCACCAAGGAGGAGAGCGAGCGCCTGCTCAACATGGAGCAGGTTCTGCACGAAAGGGTAGTGGGTCAAAACGAGGCTGTCACCTCCATCGCCAGGGCTATCCGCCGCGGCAGGGTAGGTCTTAAGGACCCCAAGCGTCCCGTAGGCTCCTTCATCTTCCTCGGACCCACGGGCGTGGGCAAAACAGAGCTGTGCAAGGCGCTTGCCCAGGCGATGTTCGGCGACGAAAACGCAATGCTCCGCCTCGATATGTCCGAGTACATGGAAAAGCACACGGTTTCCAAGCTCATCGGCTCGCCGCCCGGCTATGTCGGCTTTGACGAGGGCGGTCAGCTCACCGAAAAGGTTCGCAGAAAGCCCTATTCGGTGGTGCTGTTCGACGAGATCGAAAAGGCTCATCCCGATGTTTTCAACATGCTTCTTCAAATCCTCGAGGACGGTCGCCTCACCGACAGTCAGGGCAGAACGGTCGATTTTAAAAACACCGTTATAATAATGACCTCCAACGTCGGCGCAAGGCTCATCACCGACAGGCAAAAGTCCCTCGGCTTTACCCAAAACGACGAAAACGCCGAAACTCAGGACGTAAAGACCCTTGTGCTTGGCGAGCTTAAAAAGGTGTTCCGCCCCGAGTTCCTCAACCGTGTTGACGACATCATCGTGTTCAACAAGCTTACTCAGGACGAGATAAAGCAGATAGCAGGCAAAATGCTTGACACCCTTGCAAAGCGTCTTGAGGCTATGAACATCACCATTCGCTTTACCGACGAGGCTGTTACCGCTATTGCCGACAAGGGCTTTGACGACAGCTACGGAGCAAGACCCCTGCGCCGCGCCATTCAAAGCGAGATAGAGGACGCGCTTTCCGAGCAGATACTCGAGGGCAAGATCGCCGAAGGCTCCAAGGTGGTTTGCGGCTATGCGGACGGAAGCTTTACCTTTGAAGAAGAATAATTCCAAAACAGAATAATAACCATATAGACAAACGACCGGCGGTGTGGTATAATCCTTTTGACGCAATCAAAACGAAAGAGGGATAACATGAAAAACAAACTCATACCGCCGGTTTTTGCCGTGCTTGCGGCTCTTATTTCGGCGTTTGCCCTTTCGGGCTGCGGCGAAGACGCAAACAGCGACGCCGCGGCTCCCGAAACCACAGCGGCAGCCACCGCCGATTCCGCGCCCGAGGTAACAACAGTTCCCCAAGGCGGCGAAGCCACCTTTTTTGACCTGACCTACAACGAGCCGTTCGGCTACAAGTCGGTTGAGGATAAGGAAATCACCGACGAAACCCCGGCATACACCGCGCGCGGCTACGAGCTTGACGGCTATATGCTTGTGCTTAACTATATTAAGAACACTAAGATAGAAACGCTGATGGAGGACGAAAGCCTGTACAGCGACCTTATGATAGGCGATTTTGAGTATAAGATACTTTTGGACGGCGCATGGGGCAGCGCTCTGCTGCAAAACGGCGACGACGCTTATGTCATCCGCTACGTTATGACGGAAGAGACCGACGGCGACGAGATACAAAACCGTTTTTCGGCATTGCTTCACTCAATAAAAACAAACTGATTTTTCGGGTCGGGAAGAAATGTTTTTCAATGGAAAAGCTTTCTTCCCGACCTGCGCCGGTGGGCGCTTTTTCCGCGCACCTAACGTTTGCGTATAAGGTTACCTCGAAGCCCGCGTTATGACCCGCCGTTGCAGGAAGGCTTTTTTGTGAATACCACCCCAAAGGGCAAAAATTTCAAAAAAAGAGTTACCATTCCGGTAACCCCTATTGCTTTTTTTATTGTGTTTCTGTTATAATATAATCGGACGTTTATAGTGAAAGGGCTTGACACGGCTATGACGATGGACTATACCGGCACGGCACAGCACAGCACGGCGGATAATTGAGCCTTGTTTCGTGCGCTCTTTTACAACAGAATCATACCCGTAAACCGACACAGTCGCAGAATAGCTGCGCCTGTGTTTTTGTTTTGATAACTGTTTGTTTATTTGTTCGGCTTTCAGCCGATGTCCGGTATTGTAAAAGATACGCGGTCAGCGGACAGACCCAAATAAGCAATGTTATAATAGCTTTATTCAAATTATCAGAGGAGGAATTGTATGATTTCCAAAACAAATAACCGATCAGTATCTTATTGTCGATACTGATGGTTGTCAGCCTGTTTGCGATCGTTCCGATCTCGGCAAGCGCAACCACCCACACCCACGACGACATTACCTTTGAGCCGTGGGAAAGCACAACAAGCCTGCCGACAACCGCAGGCAACTATTACCTGACAGATGATGTGACGATTTCCGCCACATGGACTGTTCCGACAGGCGAAACAAACCTCTGTCTTAACGGACATACGATCAGCTATGCGGGTTCAAACGGCAGCGTTATCCTTATTAATAACGCTAACACAAAGCTCACCGTTTATGACTGCGGTACGACCGGCGCGATCACCGGCGGCAACACCACCGGCAACGGCGGCGGCGTTAACATCACAGCCGGCACCTTCGAGCTGAAGAACGGTAACATCGAGGGAAACGTCGCTAACAACGGCGCCGTTTCCGTTAACGGCGCAAATTCCAACTTTATCATGAGCGGCGGCAATATCCGCTATAATGCGGGTTACGGCAACACCGACGGCGTTACGGCAACCATCCTTATCAACTGACAGTAAGATAAAACCAAATAAATAAAAAACCGGTCGGGAAGAAAGCTTTTCCAATGAAAAACGTTTCTTCCCGACCTTTTACTGTTTTTATATATTCACGTTAATTTTTCAATGCCTGTATCGGCGCGGGGATCCTTCCGCCGCGGTTGATAAACACCTCGGGCGAGCCGAGCCTCACGGGCATAACGGGACCCGAGCCAAGCAGTCCGCCGAATTCGAGCACGTCGCCTGCCTTTCTTCCTATCGCAGGAATAAGCCTTACGGCGGTGGTTTTCGAGTTTACCATGCCTATTGCCGCCTCGTCCGCTATAATTGCGGATATTGTCTCGGCGGTTATGTCGCCCGGCACAACTATCATGTCAAGACCTACCGAGCACACGGCTGTCATGCTCTCAAGCTTTGTAATGTCTAAATGACCGCTTTGCGCCGCGGCTATCATGCCGGCGTCCTCCGAAACGGGTATAAACGCTCCGCTCAGTCCGCCCACGTGGCTCGACGCCATTACGCCGCCCTTTTTAACCGCGTCGTTAAGCAGGGCAAGAGCCGCGGTGGTGCCGTGGCAGCCGCATTTTTCAAGACCCATTTCTTCAAGAATATATGCCACGCTGTCGCCCACGGCAGGGGTGGGGGCGAGCGAAAGATCGACTATGCCGAACGGCACGCACAGCCGCCTGCTGGCTTCCTTTGCCACAAGCTGTCCCATGCGCGTTATTTTAAAGGCGGTTTTCTTCACCATGTCGGCTATCTCGGTAATATCCTTGCCTGCGCCGTCCTTGGCAAGAGCGGCTCGCACAACTCCGGGACCCGAAACGCCCACGTTAATTACGGTGTCGGCTTCTCCCACTCCGTGGAACGCGCCTGCCATAAAGGGGTTGTCCTCGGGAGCGTTGCAGAACACCACAAGCTTTGCCGCGCCTATGCAGTTGCGGTCGGCGGTCACCTCGGCGGTGTTTTTAACTATTTTGCCCATCATGCGCACGGCGTCCATGTTTATGCCCGCCTTGGTAGAGCCTATGTTCACCGACGAGCACACATAGTCGGTCTCGCTGAGCGCCTGCGGAATACTTTCTATCACCGCGTAGTCGCCGCTTGAAAAGCCCTTGTGAACCAAAGCCGAGTAGCCGCCGATAAAGTTAACGCCAAGCTCCTTTGCGGCGTAGTCGAGCGTGTGGGCGAATTTTACCGCGTTCTTGCTTTGACACGGAGCCGCCACCATGCCTATGGGGGTAACGGATATCCTCTTGTTGATTATGGGTATGCCGTACTGTTTTTCAATGTCCTCGCCCGTGCGAACCAAGTCCTTTGCGCTGCGGCATATCTTGTCATAAACCTTGGTGCACGCCTTGTCAATGTCCTCGTCCAGGCAGTCAAGCAGCGAAATGCCCATGGTGATGGTTCTCACGTCAAGGTTTTCGTTGTCTATCATGTTTATGGTTTCGAGTATGTCTTTGGTTTCAAGCATAAGCCGTACCTCTCAAATTCAGATTTTGTGCATGCTGTTAAAGATGTCCTCGTGCATAAGGTGTATCTTCGTTCCCGTTGATTCGCCCACCTTGTTAAGGCTCTCTCTCAACTGCTCAAAGCCCACGTTGCTCTGACCGATCTCGGCAAGCATTATCATGGCAAACATATCCTGAAGCACGCTTTGCGTCACCTCAACAATATTCACATTGGCGTCGGCGCAGGCGTTGGATACCTTTGCCAGTATGCCCACGGCGTCCTTGCCTATTACCGTAATGATAGCTCTCATAATAAACCTCCGTATTGCGGTGCCGCAAAGGGCACGGCAGATAAATCGCCTTAATTATATAATTTTTTCACGTCAAAGTAAAGTTAAATCTTGCATAAATATCCGTGTTATGCTATTATTTTTTTATTATTGATCAAAAGGACATACCGAAATGAAAATTTGCGACCTTCACACACATTCAAACAACTCCTTCGACGCCAAAAGCTCCGTTGACGACATTTGCCGAGCGGCAATCGAAAGGGGACTGTACGCCGTTGCAATCACCGACCATTGCGAGGCGCCGTTTATCCGCTTCGGCGACGACTGCGAATTCGGCTGCTTTGACCGTCTTATACCGCAGTCGATAGCCGACACGGCAGCCGCAAGGGAAAAATACGCGGGGCAGCTCAGGGTGATACGCGGGCTCGAGCTGGGCGAGCCGCTTGACGAACCCGACGGCACGGCGCGCGCCCTGTCCTACGGCGAATATGACTTTGTGCTCGCCTCGGTGCACAACATCCGCAACATGCAGGACTTTTACTACATGAACTACAGCGGCGTTGATATTGACGGGCTGCTTGCGCTGTATTTTGCCGAGCTTGAGCAGGTTGCGGCATTTCCGCACTTTGACAGCCTTTCGCACCTTACATACCCTTTGCGCTATATTTTTAAGGGCACGGGCAAAATGCCCGACCTGTCGGTTCATTCCGACAGCATAGACAGAATATTCAAAATTCTTATTGAGAATAATAAAGCCCTTGAAATCAATGTTCAGGGCTTGTTCCGCGAGCTGAAAACCACCCTGCCGAGCCTTCCGCTTGTGCGCCGCTACCGCGAGCTTGGCGGCAGGCTTATCACCATAGGCACCGACGCCCACAGCGCCGACATGGTTGGCGTGGGCATAAAAGAGGGGATAGAGGTTGCAAAGGCGGCAGGCTTTGATTCGTATGCCATATATGAGGATCACGAGCCCGTGATGATAGAGATAGAATGAGATAACAGAGAATAGAAAAACAACCGGCCGGGAAGAGACGTTTCTGCTTGGAAACAATTCCTCCCGACCGGTATTATTTGTTGTTAATCAAGCTCTTTTGCCAGAGTTTTTATGTACTCCTTAAGCTGCGCGCTTGTTTCGGGGTGTTCAAGCCCAACCTCTATCTGCGCCTGTAAAATGCCGAACTTGTTGCCCATGTCATATCGCGTGCCCTCAAACTCAACGGCTGTCATGCCGCGTGTCACGGCAATCTCGCGCATTGCGTCGGTAAGCTGAATCTCGCCGCCTATGCCGGGCTTGGTGCGCTCCAGAATCTCAAAGATTCCGGGCGGCAGCACACAGCGGTCTATGATGGAATACAGCGACAGCACCTCCTCGGGGGTCTGCGGCTTCTCCTTCATGTCGGTGCACTTGAACACGTTGTCGTGAAGGTTTTCCACCTTAAGCGAGCCGTACTTGTGAATGTCCTTTTCGGGCACCTTTTTTACGCCCACAACGCCCTCGCCAAACTCGCCGTAATGGTCGATAAGCTGCTTTATGGCGGGCTTTTTGCTGATGATAACGCCGTCGCCGAACAGCACCGCAAACGGCTCGTTGCCCACAAACGACTTCGCCTTGAGCACGGCGTGACCCAAGCCCTTCATCTCCTTTTGGCGGATGAAGTTGATGTTGGCAAGCTCCGAAATGCTCCTCACAACATTGAGAAAATCGGTTTTGCCGCTCTTTTCAAGGATCTGCTCCAGCTCGGGTGAGCGGTCAAAGTGATCTGCTATCAGACCCTTGCCGCGGTTGGTGATGATGAGTATGTCGGTTATGCCCGCTGCAACCGCTTCCTCAACAATGTACTGTATGGTGGGCTTATCCACTATCGGAAACATTTCCTTGGGAAAGCTCTTGGTGGCAGGCAAAACTCTTGTGCCGAAGCCCGCCGCGGGAATTACTGCCTTTGTAATTTTCATATTGTCCTCCTAAATGCCGATAATAGAGGTGTTGAGCAAAAAGTTGCATATCTCATAGATAACAACGATAGCCGCCAAAAAGCTTGCCGCCATAGGCAGATTCACTCCGCCGCGCTGCTCCAGCACCTTGTTAACATCGGTTTCGTTTTCTTCACGTTTAATTTCTTTTATTTTTTCACAGCAATGCCTGTAATAGCTTCTGTTGGCGGTCAGTCCGCAGATTATCATAATTACAAGCCGCAAAAATGACATTATGGCAGGTACCAGCAGCCACAGATAATCGGACGACGTCAGGTTGGCAGGCTCGCCGTTGTACATGCTGTTGACAAGGGAGGAATAGTGCGACATCCAGTTTGTTGACATCATGATGTAGGCAGAGCCTACGGTGAGCCCGATGACCAGCAGGGATATGATGATGCCCGGCACGGTCATTTTTCTGTAGATAAAGTAAGCTCCCGAGGTTAGAAACGCCGAAAAGTTAAAGCGGCTTTTGTCGGCGGTTTTGATATTTTTGAACACGGTCAGATAATACTGAGTGTTTTTTCCCACATACTTTGCCGTTTCGCCTGCCGTAACGCCGTCGGCAAGCTCATCGTCGTTTTTAAGCCCCGCCAGCGGGTCATAAGCCGGCATTCCCGCAGCGCCAAAGCCAAAGGGCATTCCCGCGCCGCGGTTAAAGCCGCCCGGAGGCGTCTGCCTTCCGCCGTTGTCGGGTTCAACGCGGTCGCGCTCGTTCAGCGGCATTCCGCAGGACTTGCAGTAAAACGCGGTGCGCTCGTTTTCGGCCTTGCAGTTGGGGCAGAGCACAACGTCAAACTCCTGTTCGGCGCCTTCGGTATCGCCGCCGACCTCGCTTTTTTCAAACGAAAAGCCCTGAGAGTGCCTGTCCTCATAAAAGCATTTTCCATTTTTATCGTAACATTCCCTGTGATGCGGAGCGCCGCATTCGGGGCATACAACAACGTCGTCGCCGTTCTTGAAGCGTTCGCCGCAAACGGGACAGCTGTAATCGGTAAATTCCATAAGCTCCTCCGAATTTATTATACATTGTATATTATACCAAAAATTTCGCTCTATTGCAACAAATTTTCAAAATAAATAAAAGTTTACAAGCGTTGCTAAGTTTGGTATAATATTTAGTCGGGAAGATAACGCTTCCCGTCAGAAAAGTTTTATCCGAAAGGATTGTTATACATGGTACAGTTTGAAGAACTAATGCTATCCCTTCAGGCGCTCAAGCCCGACATAGACGATCTGTCGGACGCTCTGGGCATGAAAAGCATGCTCTCCGAGATCCAGCAGCTCGAGCTTAAATCAACCGAGCCCGGCTTTTGGGACGACGTTGAAAAGTCTCAGCAGGTGCTGCAAAAAACAGGCGCGCTAAAGGGCAAGGTAGAGGCTTATGAGGGTCTTGTGTCAAAGTATGAGGACGCCCAGGCGCTTATCGAGCTTGCCAACGAGGAAGAGGATCTTTCCCTGCTTGAGGAGGCTCAAAGCGAATACGAGGGCGTTAAGGCGGAGCTTGAAAAGCAGCGCCTGCAAACGCTTTTGACCGGCGAATACGACAAAAACAACGCAATTCTCACCTTCCATGCCGGTTCAGGCGGCACCGAGGCTCAGGACTGGGCAGAGATGCTTTACAGAATGTACACCCGCTGGGCAGAGGCTCACGGCTTCAAGGTAAAGGAGGTTGACTACCTTGACGGCGACGAGGCAGGGCTCAAAAGCGCCGTGCTGCTCATAGAGGGCGAAAACGCCTACGGCTATCTTAAAAGCGAGGCGGGCGTTCACCGTTTGGTGCGCGTGTCGCCGTTCGATTCTCAGGGACGCCGCCACACCAGCTTTTCTTCGCTTGAGGTAATGCCCGAGATAGACGACAAGGTAGAGGTGAACATTGCCCCCGAGGACATAAAAATGGACGTGTATCGCGCAAGCGGCGCGGGCGGTCAGAAGGTTAACAAAACCTCCTCCGCCGTTCGTCTTACCCACATACCCACGGGCATAGTTGTTGCCAGCCAGGTGGAGCGCAGCCAGTACCAAAACCGCGACGTGGCAATGAAAATGCTTATCTCAAAGCTTGTCGAGATCAAGGAGCGCGAGCACCTCGAAAAAATCGAGGACATCAAGGGCGTTCAAAAGGAGATCACCTGGGGCTCTCAGATACGCAGCTATGTGTTCATGCCCTACACCATGGCAAAGGATCACCGCACGGGCTACGAAACAGGCAACATCCAGGCTGTAATGGACGGCGATCTCGACGGCTTCATCAACGCCTATCTTAAGGCGGCAAGCCGCGGCGAGCTGCAATAATTATGTAATCAATCACGTATGTATGTCATACGATCGGAAAGGAAGATAAATATGACCATAACCTGTCTTGACCTTGAGGGAGTGCTTGTTCCCGAGATCTGGATCGCGTTCGCAAAGGCGACCGGCATAGAGGAGCTTAAAAAAACTACGCGCGACGAGCCCGACTATGACAAGCTTATGCGGTACAGACTCGCCATTCTTAAGGAGCACGGTCTGGGTCTTAAGGAGATACAGGATGTTATCGCCACAATAGACCCCATGCCCGGCGCAAAGGAGTTTCTCGACGAGCTCCGTTCGCTGTGCCAGGTCATCATCATCAGCGACACCTTCACTCAGTTTGCCGCACCGCTTATGAAAAAGCTCGGCATGCCCACCATCTTCTGCAACTCTCTTGTTGTTGCCGAAAACGGCGAGGTCACCGACTTCAAAATGCGCGTGGAAAACTCAAAATACACCACAGTCAAGGCGCTGCAGTCCATTGGCTACGACACCGTTGCCTCGGGCGACAGCTACAACGACCTTGCCATGATACGCGCAGGCAAGGCAGGCTTTTTGTTCAAGAGCCCCGATAAGATAAAGGCGGACAACCCCGATATTCCCGCCTTTGAAACCTACGGCGAGCTGCTTGACGCCATCAAAGCCGTGCTGGACTGATTGCTTGGATCGGATAAGATAATCAATGACCGGGCAGGCGGGCTTTCACAAGCCTTCCTGTCCGGTTTTTGCGTTTGTTCGGTTATCATAACCGCCTACAAAAAACTCCCTAATTTCTAATTGTGCATTATTAAACGTAAGAATTGTGTTATAATCAGTCGTGTCATATTGAGCATGACGGGAGAATGGATATGAAAACAGGATTTGACAACAAAAAGTATCTTGAAATGCAGTCTCAGCACATCAGAGACAGAATAGCCAAATTCGGCGACAAGCTTTATCTGGAGTTCGGCGGCAAGCTGTTTGACGACTACCACGCCTCGCGCGTGCTGCCCGGCTTTAAGCCCGACTCAAAACTGCAAATGCTGATGCAGCTTAAGGACGAGGCAGAGATAGTTATAGTAATAAACGCCGACGACATAGAAAAAAACAAGGTGCGCGGCGATCTGGGCATCACCTACGACCTTGACGTGCTGCGCCTTATCGACGTGTTCCGCAGCCGCGGACTGCTTGTAAACTCCGTGGTGCTTACGCGCTTTGCCGACCAGCCCACGGCGATAAAGTTTGAGCAAAGGCTCAAGGAAAACGGCATAGGCGTGTATCACCACTACACCATACCGAACTATCCCACCGACGTTGAGCTTATAGTGAGCGACAGAGGCTACGGAAAAAACGAGTATGTGGAGACCTCGCGCCGCCTTGTGGTCATCACCGCTCCGGGTCCCGGCTCGGGCAAGATGGCTGTGTGTCTGTCCCAGCTTTATCACGAGCACAAGCACGGGATAAAGGCAGGCTACGCAAAATTCGAGACCTTCCCCATATGGAACCTGCCGCTTAAGCACCCGGTAAATGTGGCTTACGAGGCTGCCACCGCAGACCTCAACGACGTCAACATGATAGACCCCTTCCATTTGGAGGCTTACGGAAAGACCACCGTAAATTATAATCGCGACATCGAGATATTCCCTGTGCTCAACACTATGTTTGAGCAGATATTGGGCGCGTCGCCCTACAAGTCGCCCACCGACATGGGCGTAAACATGGCGGGCAACTGCATAATAGACGACGATATAGTATGCGCCGCCGCCAATCAGGAGATAATCCGCCGCTACTACAATGCCCTTGCAAACCAGACCAAGGGCGTGGGCTTGCCCGACGAGGCGTACAAGATAAGCCTGCTTATGAAGCAGAACAGGCTCACCACCGCCGACCGCGCAGTTGTGGCTCACTCGCTTGAGAAGGCTGAGATTACGGGCGCTCCGGCAGCCGCGATAGAGCTGCCCGACGGCAGGATAATCACGGGCAAGACCTCCAACCTTTTCGGAGCCTGCTCGGCAATGCTGCTCAACGCCCTCAAGGCGCTGGCAGACATCCGCGAGGATATGGACATCCTCGAGGCGACGGTAATAGAGCCAATACAAAAGCTAAAGGTCGATGCGCTCGGCTCGGTCAATCCGCGCCTGCACACCGACGAAACGCTTATCGCCCTGTCCATGTCGGCGGTGACAAACCCCACCGCGAGAATAGCCATGGAGCAGGTGCCAAAGCTCAAGGACACCGAAGCCCACGCAACGGTCATCTTGTCTGACACCGACACAAGGGTGCTGAAAAAGCTCGGCATAAGAATGACCACGGAGCCGTGCTACGAGACGGAAAGGCTGTATCGGAAATAAGCGGACAGAGAATAGAGATTAGAGAATAGAATTTCGGCCGGGAAGACAGCTTCGCTTATGCGAGGGCTTGTTTTCCCGACCGGCGCCTGTGGGCGCTTTCTCTGCCTTTTGATAGGTTGATATTAACAAAACCGCTTACCGTTCATCATTAACAAAAAACAACCGGGAAGAAAACGTTTCTCATCGGAACGGTTTTCTTCCCGGCTTTCTCTAATTGTTTGTCATTCTGTAGCACAACGTCATCAAATTGTCGTTGAGGTGCACGTTTTCAACAACGGCGTCAGGGTATCTCGACGCTATGTCGTAGTGGCTGAAATTCCAATAGCTTCTTATGCCCAGACCGTACAGCCGCGCAACGGTGCGTTCGGCGCTTGAGCGCGGAATACACAAAAACGCCGCGTCTATGCGGTTTTGCGAGCAAAACGCCTCTATATCGCCGTCGCTTTGCACCGTCAGGTCGCCCAGGCTTTCGCCCTTCTTGGCAGGGTCGCTGTC
The DNA here is from genome assembly GCA_902798365.1 of uncultured Ruminococcus sp. Lineage (GTDB taxonomy): Bacteria > Bacillota > Clostridia > Oscillospirales > Acutalibacteraceae > Ruminococcoides. The sequence continues at coordinate 63,493 of CADBWP010000001.1, read as the reverse complement.
AAAGCAGCCTATCAGCTCAAAGCCGAGCTTGTCAAAGTCGAGGTGCTTGGCTATAGCCGAGCCGAAGTTTCCGGCGCCGATAAGAATAGCCTTGTAGTTGTTGTTGAGCCCCAGAATTTTTTGTATTTCTTCCTTTAGCTGGCTTACGCTGTAGCCGTAGCCCTGCTGACCGAATCCGCCGAAGCAGTTTAAGTCCTGCCTTACCTGAGACGCGGTGGTGTTCATTATTTCGGCAAGCTTGGTAGAGGACACCCGTTCTATACGACGCTCCTTAAGCTCGCACAAAAAGCGGTAATATCTGGGCAAACGCCTTATGACCGACATTGAAATGCCGTCATTTTTTTGCATGACGCACCAATCTCCTTTAAACCGAGGCGGCCAGGCGCTCGTTAATAGCTTTCAAAAATTCCTCGGTGCTGACCTTTTTCTTGTTTTCAAGGGTAGAGATAAGGTAAAGGTCGCCCGTCATAATGCCGTCCTCAATGGTCTTTATCGTGGCTGCCTCAAGCTTGTCGGCAAAGCTCATAAGCTCAGGCAGCTTGTCAAGCTCGCCGCGCTTTCTCAGAGCTCCGCTCCACGCAAACAGAGTGGCTACCGAGTTTGTAGAGGTCTCCTCGCCCTTAAGATATTTGTAGTAGTGACGCTGAACGGTGCCGTGAGCCGCCTCAAACTCATAAATGCCGTCGGGAGATACCAGCACGCTGGTCATCATTGCAAGCGAGCCGAAGGCCGTGGCTATCATGTCGCTCATAACGTCGCCGTCATAGTTCTTGCACGCCCACATATAGCCGCCCTCGCTGCGGATAACTCGTGCCACAGCGTCGTCAATAAGGGTATAGAAGAACTCGATGCCCTCTGCCTCAAATTTATCCTTGTACTCGTTTTCAAAAATTTCGGCAAAAATATCCTTAAAGCGGTGGTCATACACCTTGCTGATGGTGTCCTTTGTGGCAAACCACACGTCAAGCTTTTGGTCAAGCGCATAGTTAAAGCAGCTTCTTGCAAAGGACGCGATGCTCTTGTCTATGTTGTGCATGCCCTGAATAACGCCGTCGGTGGTAAAGTCAAAGATGGTGCTTCTCACCTCGGTGCCGTCGGGCTTTGTAACGCAAAGCTCTGCCTTGCTGCCTGCCTCAACGCGCATCTCGGTGTTTTTATACACGTCGCCGTAGGCGTGACGAGCAATGCAGATGGGCTTTTTCCAGGTGGGAATATAAGGAGTAATGCCCTTTACAAGAATGGGGCTGCGGAACACCGTACCGTCCAAAATGGCACGGATGGTGCCGTTGGGCGACTTCCACATGCTCTTAAGGTTGTATTCTTCCATTCTTGCCGCGTTGGGGGTGATGGTGGCGCACTTTACCGCAACACCGTACTTTTTGGTGGCGTTGGCGCTGTCTATTGTCACCTGATCGTCGGTTTCGTTCCTGTGCTTAAGACCCAGGTCGTAATACTCGGTCTTAAGGTCAACATAGGGCAGGATAAGGGTGTCCTTTATCTCCTGCCAGATGACTCTTGTCATCTCGTCGCCGTCCATCTCAACAAGCGGCGTTGTCATTTTAATTCTGTCCATCAGCTGTTCTCCTTTGTATAATCAAGCAGTCCGCCTGCAATGATAATAGCTCTTGTCCTGTCCGAAAGCTCGCAGTCCGCCTTAAAGCTCTCGCCGTTTGTCGTGTTCACAACGGTGACGCTTTTGCCTGCGGCTATCTCTGCCTTGACCTCGGGCAGCTCAAGCATGTCGCCCAGCTTTATTTTGTCATAATCTGCGGCGTCGGTAAAGGTGAGGGGAAGAATACCTGCGTTTATCAGGTTGCTCTTGTGAATACGCGCAAAGCTCTTCACAAGCACCGCCTTAACGCCCAGATACAGGGGAGCAAGCGCGGCGTGCTCGCGCGACGAGCCCTGACCGTAGTTTTCTCCGCCCACGATAATGCTCTTGCCCAACGCTTTTGCGCGCGCTGGAAACTCCTTGTCGCACACGGTAAAGCAATGCTCCGAGATTTTCGGAATGTTTGAGCGCAGGGGAAGAATCTTTGCGCCCGCGGGCATAATGTGGTCTGTGGTGATGTTGTCGCCGACCTTAAGCGAGCATGAAGCCTCTATGCTGTCGGTAAGCGGACTTGTTGCGGGATATTCCTTTATGTTGGGTCCGCGCAGAATCTTTACGCTGTCCATCTCCTCTGCGGGAGCAGGGTCAATTACCATGTTGTCGTTGATAAGGAACTGCTCGGGCAGCTTTATGTCGGCTGCGTCGCCCAGACATCTCGGGTCTGTAAATACGCCGTTCAGGGCAGACACCGCTGCGGTCTCGGGAGATACAAGGAATATCTGACCGTCGGCTGTGCCGCTTCTGCCCTCAAAGTTGCGGTTAAAGGTTCTCAGCGAAACGCCGCCGCTGTTGGGCGACTGACCCATGCCTATGCAGGGGCCGCAGGCGCTTTCAAGAATACGAGCACCCGCTGCTATCATATCGCCCAAAGCTCCGTTAAGCGCCAGCATGTTGAACACCTGCTTGCTGCCGGGAGCGATAGCCAGAGAAACGTTGTCGGCTACCTTTTTGCCCTTGAGTATATACGCCACTCGCATCATGTCAAGATAGCTCGAGTTGGTGCAGGAGCCGATGCACACCTGATCCACCGTTTTGCCTTCAAGCTCCTTTATGGTCTTTACGTTGTCGGGGGAGTGGGGGCACGCGGCAAGAGGCTCAAGCTCCGACAGGTTTATCTCAATAACTTCGTCATACACCGCGTCGGCGTCCGCGCTCAGCTCGGTGTAGTCCTCCTCGCGTCCCTGCGCCTTAAGGAACTCGCGCGTGATTTCGTCGGACGGGAACACAGAGGTGGTGGCGCCCAGTTCCGCGCCCATGTTTGTTATAGTGGCGCGCTCGGGCACGGTAAGGGTCTTTACGCCCTCGCCGCCGTATTCAACTATCTTGCCGACGCCTCCCTTAACGCTCATCACCTTAAGAACCGCCAAAATAATATCCTTTGCCGAAACCCACGGCGAGAGCTTGCCCGTAAGGTTCACCCTTACCATTTTGGGCATGGTGATGTAGTAGGCGCCGCCGCCCATGGCAACCGCCACGTCAAGACCGCCCGCGCCTATGGCAAGCATTCCTATGCCGCCGCCCGTGGGGGTGTGGCTGTCCGAGCCGATAAGGGTCTTGCCCGGCTTGCCGAAGCGTTCAAGGTGAACCTGATGACAGATTCCGTTGCCCGGACGCGAAAAATAAATGCCGTGCTTTTTGCACACAGACTGAATAAAGCGGTGGTCGTCCGCGTTTTCAAAGCCCGTTTGCAGGGTGTTATGGTCGATGTATGCCACGCTTTTTTCGGTTTTAACGCGCGGAATACCCATTGCCTCGTATTCGATGTATGCCATTGTGCCCGTTGCGTCCTGGGTCAGCGTCTGGTCGATTTTAAGACCGATGTCGCTGCCCACGGTCATTTCGCCGCTGACAATGTGCTCTTTAATAATTTTCTGCGCAATCGTATAGCCCATAATTGTTACCTCCGTTGTTTTGGCTTGCTGCCGTCCTCAAACGGCACTATGTTAATTATATAACAATACGGCGTGATTGTAAAGGAGTTTTTTCGGCTGAATATGCCGATTTGTAAATTTCAGCTTTGATTATTATTGCATTTTAGGAATTATAGTGATATAATAAAACCACTTATAAAAAGAAATGAGAGAATCTGTATGAGTGTCAGAGAAGATTTAAGAAATATAGCCATAATAGCGCACGTTGACCACGGCAAAACCACGCTTGTCGATCAGCTTCTGCGCCAGAGCGGCGTGTTCCGCGAGAACGAGACGGTCGAGGAAAGGGTAATGGACTCGGGCGACCTTGAACGCGAGCGCGGCATCACCATACTTTCAAAGCCCACCGCCGTTATGTACAACGGCATAAAAATCAATATAGTGGATACCCCCGGCCACGCCGACTTCGGCGGCGAGGTTGAGCGCATACTGCAAATGGTTGACGGCGTCGTACTGCTTGTAGATGCGTTTGAGGGCTGTATGCCACAGACCCGCTTTGTGCTCAAAAAGGCGTTGGGGCTCGGCAAAAAGCCGCTTGTCGTGCTCAACAAGATCGACCGCCCGGGCGCACGCCCCGAGGAGGTCGTAGATGAGGTGCTCGACCTGTTTATCGAGCTGGGCGCCGACGAGGATCAGCTTGAATTTCCCGTTGTGTATGCCTCGGCGCGCGACGGCTACGCGGGCACCGATCACCACGAGCTTTCGGGCGACATGAAGCCCTTGTTTGAGGCGATAGTAAACGAGATCCCCGCTCCCGAGGGCGACCCCGACGGCGGTCTGCAAATACTCATCTCAAACATAGACGCCGACAACTTTGTGGGCAAGATAGGCGTCGGCAGGGTAGAGCGCGGCACCGTTAAAAACGGTCAGTCCGTGACCCTTTGCCATACCGACGGCACGACAAAGCAGGCAAAGATAGGCAAGCTCTATCAGTTTGAGGGTCTTAAGCGCACCGAATGTGAGTCCGCCACCGTGGGCGACCTTGTGTGCATAAGCGGTATTCAGGAGCTCAACATAGGCGAGACCCTGTGCTCTAACGACTGCGTGGAGCCGCTTCCCTTCGTAAAGATAGACGAGCCCACTGTTACCATGAATTTTATCGTCAACAACTCTCCCTTTGCCGGCAGAGAGGGCAAATATGTGACCTCGCGCAACATACGCGACAGGCTGTTCAAGGAGACCGAAACCAACGTCGCCCTGCGCGTTGAGGAGACCGACAGCGCCGATACCTTCAAGGTATCGGGCAGGGGAGAGCTTCACCTTTCAATACTCATCGAAACCATGCGCCGCCAGAACTTTGAGTTTCAGGTATCGCGCCCCGAGGTCATCACCAAGACCATCGACGGCAAGCTGTGCGAGCCCATGGAGTATCTTATCGTTGAGGTTCCCGACAGCTATGTGGGCGCAGTAATGGAAAAGCTTGGCTCACGCAAGGCAGAGCTGATAAACATGGGCACCCGCGACGGCGGCGTTACCCACATAGAATTCCGCATCCCTGCCAGAGGACTTATGGGCTACCGTCCCGAGTTCCTCACCGATACCAACGGCAACGGCATAATGAACCACGTGTTTGACGGCTACGAGCCGTTCAAGGGCGAGATTACCACGCGCTTCCAGGGCTCTCTTATAGCCTTTGAAACGGGCGAGACCGTCACCTACGGTCTGTATGCCGCCCAGGAGCGCGGCAGGCTGTTCATCGGCGCGGGCGTGCCCGTTTATGAGGGCATGATCGTCGGCGCAAGCCCCAAGGCGGAGGACATCACCGTAAATGTGTGTAAGAAGAAGCACATCACCAACACACGCGCCTCGGGCTCGGACGACGCGCTTAAGCTCACTCCGCCCACGATAATGTCGCTGGAGCAATGCCTTGAGTTTATTGCCGACGACGAGCTTGTAGAGGTGACTCCGCAAAGCATAAGAATGAGAAAAAGGATCCTGTCTAAGGAGCAGAGAATGAAGCAGGCATTCCGCAAAAAATGAGTTATGTTATCCTGGATTTAGAGTGGAACGGCGCTTATTCCAAGTCCGCTCACCGCTTTGTTAACGAAATAATAGAATTCGGCGCGGTCAAGACCGATGAAGACCTCGCGGTCACAGACACCTTCTCCGCGCTTATATCACCGCGAATCGGCAAGAGGCTCAGCGGCAGAGTAAAGGAGCTTACCAAGCTCACAAACGAGGCTCTGTCCGACGGCGCCGACTTTGGCTCCGTGGTGCAGAGCTTCGGCGAGTTCGCAGGCGACTCGGTCATAATGACCTGGGGAACCTCGGACATACACGCGCTCATCGACAACTGCCTGTATTATTATAAGGACAGAAAAATCCCGTTTTTGCACCGCTACTGCGACATGCAGGAGTATTGCGAAAGAGCTATGAACAGGTTTGACGAGGGCTGCCAGATGGGGCTCGGGCTGTGTGCCGAGCGGCTGGGCGTAGAGTTCTCCGAGGACGATCAGCACCGCGCCGGAGCGGACGCCCTGCTCAGCCTTAAATGTCTGAAAGCCTTGCGCGGCGCCCTTCCCTTGGACAGATTTGTTCAGGACGCCGACAGCGAGGCGTTTTACGACCGCATGACCTTTAAAAACCATTACATCACCGACCTCGGCTCGCCCGATATAGACCGCTCGGCGCTCAAGTTCAACTGCGACGTTTGCGGCAAACGCGCCCGCCGAATAAAAAGCTGGCGGCTGCACAACCGCAACTTTACTGCCGACTTCATCTGTAAAAACTGCGGCAGAGCCTTTACCGGCAGAGTTTCATTCAAAAAACGCTACGACGGCGTAAGGGTGAACAAAAGGATAGTTGAGAAAAAGGAAGAAGAGGCAAATACCTCAAACACAAAACCCAACGAAGAATAAACGGTCGGGAGGAAAGGTTCTCGCATGAGATTACCTTTTCTCCCGACCGAGTGTTTAGCTTTAGTGCTGCGGTCAGTCCTCGACCTTTTGCTTTTTTACGCTTTTCTCCGCAAGCTGTATCAAATTGAACAGCGACGGCGCGCCCTTTTCAAAATAGCCCGAAAGGATGTCGGGCGACAGAACAAGCGACGTACATTCGCGCGCCATTATTGCCTCCGCCGCCTCTATATCCACTATCATAGATGCCGTGGTAAGCGCCTTGTAATGGTTTTTGTCAAGGGTAAAAAGCGACGGGTCGTTGCCGGGCTCCGCGTTGTACAGGGTTCGGAACACCTGATAATGAGCGCACATAAGGTAGTTTCCGGCGGCGCTTGACAGCCGCCTGCTGCCCAGCTGACCGAGCAAATCATATATTACGTCGGCAGAGCTTTTCAGCAGGCTCAGATTCACCCGGTTCGCAACGCTTGTGCGGCTGCGCGCGGGCTCCTCCGGCTCCTCGGGAGCGTATTCTGTGGGGGTGCGCTTTATCGTTCTGCCCAGAAGATAGTCGGTGCTCACCTCGTAGTAGTCCGCTATGCGCGACAAAAAATCAAGCCCGCACTCGCGTATTCCCTTCTCATAATGCGACAGCAGCGCCTGAGATACTCCCAGGTCGGCGGCTGCCTGCTTTTGGCTTATGCCCCTTTCCTTGCGTAAAATTGTAATAATTCTGTGAAAAACCGCGTTCAACGCTTGACACCTCGTTTTTAAAAATAGTATAATAGTAACGATATTCGGCAAAAACTCCGCTTGGCAGAGCTTTGGCGAGATCGTTTTTATTCTTTATTATACGAACAGTATAATATATTATTAATCGTCAGTCAACCTTTTGCAGAGTTTTTCTGTTTTCGGTTGCTTTTTACCGGAGCTTTTATGAAGTCTTATGTTATCCATCTCATTCGCCACGGCGCAATAGATGAAACCTTAAAAGGAAAATACATAGGCGTTACCGACGCGCCCCTGTCGCAAAACGGCATAAAGGCGCTGAAGTCGCTTGCCGCCGGCGGAGGCTACCCGCCGACCAAGGTGGTCTTTACAAGTCCGCTCAAGCGCTGCACCGAGACCTGCCGCATAATATATCCCGACCTCAGTCCTCTTGCCATAGCCGACCTGCGCGAATACAACTTCGGCGACTGGGAGGGCAAAACCGCCGACGAGCTTGGCGGCGACGAGGCTTTTCAAAGATGGCTTGCGGCAGACAATTCCGTTTGTCCGCCCAACGGCGAAAGCAACGCGGATTTTGTGCGGCGCATATGCAAAATGTTCGAGAGCATAACAGAGGGTCTTATGAAAACAGGCACCACCCAAAGCGCCATAGTTACCCACGGCGGCGTTATTATGACCCTGCTCGCCGTGTATGGGCTGCCACAGGCAAAGCCCTTTGAATGGACGATGGACAACGGCTTCGGCTATTCCGTCCGCGTTACCCCAATGCTGTGGCAAAGGGGCAAGGTGGTTGAGGTGTTTGATAAAATTCCCACAGAGAATTATAATGAATAATAAACGGTGAACGGCAAACGGTTCACTACACACAAAAAGGAGTAATCAAAAATGCAAAATTACAAGATCACATTATTAAAGGGCGACGGCATAGGTCCCGAGATCGTCGATCAGGCGGTAAAGGTGCTTGACCGCGCTGCCGACAAATTCGGATTTACGGTAACATATGACGAGGCGCTGCTGGGCGGCTGCGCAATAGACGCCACAGGCGTTCCGCTTCCCGACGAGACCGTTGCCAAGTGCAAGGCGTCCGACAGCGTTATCCTGGGCGCGGTGGGCGGCCCCAAGTGGGACAATCAGCCCGGCAACAACCGCCCCGAGGCAGGTCTGCTTGGTATCCGCGGCGCTCTCGGTCTTTTTGCCAATCTGCGCCCCTCGGTCATTTTCGGACCCCTTAAAAGCGCCTCGCCCATAAAGGACGATATAATCGGCGACAACATGGACATTATGATAGTGCGCGAGCTTACGGGCGGCATCTATTTCGGCGAGCGCGGCAGGGGAGACGACTGCGCGTGGGATACCGAAAAGTACTCTGTGGCAGAGGTCGAGCGCATCGCTCGCGTAGCCTTTGACCTTGCTATGAAGAGAAACAAAAAGCTCACCAGCGTTGACAAGGCAAACGTGCTCGAGTCCTCGCGCCTATGGAGAGAAACCGTCATCCGCCTCAGCGCCGAGTACCCCGAGGTTGAGCTCAACCACATGTATGTCGATAACTGCGCGATGCAGCTTGTGAGAAACCCCAAGCAGTTTGACGTTATCGTGACCTCAAACATCTTCGGCGACATCCTCTCCGATGAGGCTTCCATGATAGCCGGTTCCATCGGCATGCTCGCCTCCGCTTCGCTTTCGGGCGGCAAGCTCGGTCTGTATGAGCCCATTCACGGCTCCGCTCCCGACATCGCGGGACTTGGCATAGCCAATCCGCTCGCCACAATTCTTTCGGTAGCCATGATGCTGCGCTATTCCCTGGCACAGCCCGAGGCGGCACAGGCTATAGAAGACGCCGTTTCCGAGGTGCTCAAAACAAACCGCACCCCCGATATTTACGAGGAAGGCATGAACAAGGTGAGCTGTGAACAAATGGGCGACCTTGTTTGCCAAATGCTCTGATAATTCAGTTTTCGGTTTTCGGTCGCAGGCTGTACGGTTTTTCGCTCAGCCTGCACCGGCAGCTTTAAAGAAGGGTGATACAATGGAACTTTACGATATGCACTCTCATATTCTGCCTGACTTTGACGACGGCGCGCGAACCGTAGAGGACAGTCTTGCGCTTATTGACAGTCTTAAAAAGCAGGGCGTTCGCAACATCTGCCTAACTCCGCACTACTATACAAACGAGCGCAGCCTCGAGGACTTTGTAGAGAAGCGGCAGGAGGCGTTTGAAAAATTCAGACCTCACATACCCGACGAAGTGAACATCGTCCTCGGCTCCGAGGTCTATGTCACCGATTACCTGTTCAATAACAGCGACATTTCGGCGGTAGCATACGGCTCCTCGCGCTACATCCTCACCGAGTTCCCATACGAAACCGCGTTTGACGAAAGAGGTCTGCAAAAGATATACATGCTCCGCGAGAACTACAGGCTTATCCCCGTTTTTCCGCATGTGGAGCGTTATCCGTACCTTATCTCCAACCCGGATGTGATAGAGCATTTGCAGGATCTGGGCGTTGTTATCCAGACAAACGCGGTTAGCTTTTCGGACGAAGCGTCGTTTTTCAGAAAGCGCAAGCTGCTTAAGATGGTAAAAAACGGCTACATAGATATTCTGGGCACAGACACCCACTCTATGACGCACAATCCGCCCGACAGCTTTGCCAAGGCTACAAGGGTGATAAGCGAAAAGTGCGGCAGCCGCACGGTGGGCAGGATGATGCACACCGCGGAAAAGATTTTTAAGGCGGCAAAACAGGGATATTGAGCTGAGAGTTTTCAGGGGGAGCAGAACAGCTTTGCCTGACCGTGTGCTTTTCGGCTGTGCGGCAGAAATAATCATAGTCTGATAATCAAAGCGGAGTAGAGCGTCGGCATAAGCCGACAAAGTATCTCTATCCTAATCTAACCGGCGTATCCATATCGGAGACATTCTGTATTCATTCTGTATATGCTTCAGACCATAATCCATATCTAATCTCTAATCTCTAATCTCTATTCTCTATACTCTGACAGGGAGGATAACGTGCAATGAAATGCAGCTGCTGCGGATGGAATTTGCAGGGCGGAACAAAAAAGTGCCCCAACTGCGGTTCGGATATTTCTTCTCAGGCTTTCGGCGGAAAGCCCGGAGCCGTGCTGCCCGTGCTGGCGGCTGCGTTTTCGGTGCTTGCGGTCGCAGCCGTTTTGGGCGTGCTGTTTTTCAGCGTGCTCACCGAGAGCCGAGAGTCGCTTTCTCCGCCCAAGAGCACGTCGGGGGCTTCCTCTGCTACGGTTGCCCAAACGACCGCACCGCCTGTCTCAACCTTGCCGCAGGGCAAAGAAATCTATAACGGCAACGGCTTTTCCATAGCCTGCACGGGTCAGAAAACAAGCTTTTCGGGCGATTGCAAAATCCTTCTTACTGTTACAAACGGCTCACAAACAGACGTTACGCTTCAGGTAAGAGATTTTAAGGCAAACGGCTTTGACATGCACCCGGCTTTTTCAAAAAGCATTGCCGCAGGCGAGACCGTTCCCTGTGAAATAAGCATATCCGACAGAGATTTAAAATCCTTCGGCATAGAGTCGGTCACAGAGGTGTCGTGCAGATTTGCGGCGTTGGCTGCGGACGGAGCCGACGGCTTTGAAACCGAAAGCGTTGTTTTTGAGGTCGGTCAATAATCAATAATATAATAAACCGGTCGGGCAGACAGGTTATCGCACAAGCGAACCTGTCTGCCCGACCTTATTTTTCAATATTCAATTAATCTAAAGCCTGCCTCAGTCGGCGATATTCAGATTGTAAATCCAGTTCATATCAACGTCGCCCGAAACGCCGTTAACCCTGCCGTCATCGGCATACTGCCAGATGTCGCAGGGAAGAGAGGTCGTTTTTGCCCAATGGGCGTTCCATATGGACAGCCCGAAGCTGCGCAGGGTGTCGGGGTTGAGCTTGGTCTGATAGTCCGAAATGCTGGAATACACGCCTGCCTTGTAGCCGCCCGCCTGGATCGTCTTGCCGAAGTTTATGGCGAGCTGGGTGTAGTGCGGAGCGTCCATCGCGTCGTAGGCAGGCTGATATTCAAGGTCGTAATACACGGGCAGGTCAAGCTGCCTTCCGTCCAGACATTCAAGGCATGCCCTCGCCTCGTCAAAGCCGCCCTGAAGCGTCGTGGCATAGCTGAACCAATAAACGCCTATTTTCATTCCCGCAGCCTTTGCCTTGTTGTAGTTTTTTACAAAGCGGTTGTCTATCTGCGACGATGAATTGCCGTAGCCGACGCGAATGATCACATACTGTACGCCTGCCGCCTTTATCTTGTTAAAGTCGAGGTCGTCGCCCTGCCAGCTCGAAACGTCAATGCATTTCACAACCGTTCCGCTTACGGTTATGGTGCACGAGGCTGTTGCGCCGCCAAAGGTTTCGGCGGTGATGGTCACGGTGCCCTGCGCCTTTGGAAGCAGCGCTACGCGGTTGTTTATAACGTTGCGTATCTTAACGATGTACGGGTCCGAGCTTGTCCAGCGCATTATCCTGCCGCTGTCATAGCCCTTGTCGGTGAATGCAGTTATCTGATAAACATTGCCCACCACCTCTGTATATGTGGGCACGCTCAGCGTTACCGAAGCTGCAAGCGCGGTCACGGTAACCGTGCATTGGGCGCTTACGCTGCCTGCGCGAAAGGTTATTACCGCCGTGCCTGTGCCTGTTGCGGTAATTACGCCGTTGGCTGCCACAGCAACCTTTATGTTTGTGGTTGAGAAGGCGATTTTCTTTGCGTCGGTTTCAACGCCGGGGGTGAAGGACTCGCCAACGCCCAAGGTAACCGAAGTGTCGGTAAGGCGCAGATATGTAGCCGACGGGTCGCCCGTATCCTGCTGCGGCGCGGTGGTCGGCTGAGTGGGATAAATCTCCTCATAGTCCATCGGTTCATTAGAGGGGTCAAAGTCCTGCGCGGTGATGTCGGTGAACTCGGCAACATGCCGCTGAATAAGATACGCGTCCTTAATGTCTATCTTTCCGTCGCGGCTCACATCAAATATCGGATACTCTCTGTCCCTTGCCGCGCGAAACTCGGCAATAAGCCGCTGCACCTCGGTTACGTCGTTTATCGTATAGGTGTGACCCGCGCCCACAGGCTCGGGCTCCGTCGGCTCCGTCGGTTCGGCTGTAACGGCTTCCGTTTCGGGTTCCGTAGGCTCCGTCGGTTCTGTCGGCTCTGTAGGTTCCTCGGTAAAGGCTTCTGTTTCAGGTTCGGTTGCCGCGTAAGCCTCCGGTATGTACTCCGCAGCCTGTTGTATTTCGGCAGCGGCGGCTGTGCTAAGGGAAAAGCCTGCGGCGAGCATAAAAACGATTATAAGAAGGATCGCGCGCATAAATCTGCATTTTTTAATCTGTTTCATGGCAGATTCCTTTCATATATCCGGCAGGCTATTCATCCACAAGCTTTATATCGCCCAGATAAACGCTGCCCCACGACCTTGCCCACCTGCGCTTGTGGTTGTCCTCGGTGCGCTTGCGAACGGCAAGACCTGCCGCGTTTTCAATATCCTCGAACGGCGCGTCGTCGCTTTTGCGGTTGTAAAACACATACCGCGTGCGGAACGCTCCGTTTGCAAGCTGAGAAATGTTTATCGAAAAGCGACGTGAGGCGCGTTCGCCCTTTTTGCCGCTGTAGAAATCCTCTATTACAAAAGAGGTCACGGGATTGCGCCGCGCGTCGAGCACCTCAAGACGGAACGACAGCGAGGGTATATCCGCAAGGTTTTCCCATTCAAGCTCAAGGTTGAGCGGCTCGTCGCCTATATACACATTGCTCGTTCTGCCGCTCAGCTTTACCTTTTTAAGGCATACGTCGTTGCGCTTTACGGGCTCCTTGTATTTATCGTCAACATATTCGTATGATGTAAAGTTATCGTTTTCGCCGCCCAGATATAGCTTTATCGCCTCGTCAACGTCGCCGTCAAACACCTTTTTACCGTGCTCAAGCACTATGCAGCGGCTGCACAGCTCCTGAATGGTGCTCATGTTGTGCGACACATAAAGCACGGTGCGGTTTTCGTCTATTGCAAGCTCGCGCATTTTTGCTATGCACTTGCGCTGAAACTTCATGTCGCCCACCGCAAGCACCTCGTCCATTATCATTATCTCGGCGTCAAGGTGAGAGGCAACGGCAAAAGCGAGCTTTACAAACATGCCCGAGGAATAGCGCTTTACGGGTGTGTCAATAAACTGCTCACACTCGGAAAAGGCGATTATGTCGTCTATCTTGCTATCGACCTCAGACCGCTTCATGCCCAGAATAGCGCCGTTGAGGTATATGTTCTCCCTGCCGGTAAGCTCGCCGTGAAAGCCCGTGCCAACCTCAAGCATACTGGCTATTCTTCCGCGATAGGCTATGTTGCCGCCCGTGGGCGCGGTAATGCGCGACAAAAGCTTTAAAAAGGTTGACTTGCCTGCGCCGTTTGCGCCTATTATGCCCACACGCTCGCCGCGGAATATCTCTATATCAAGTCCGTCAAGAGCCAAAAAAGTGTCGCCCTTTTCGTGCGCCTCGGCGCCTATTCGTGTGTTTGGGTCGGGCTTTCCGCGCTTTTTGGCGTACCAGCTTTGCAAATCGCGCCTGAGAGTGCCCGAGCCGATAACGCCCAGACGGTACTCCTTTTGCAGATTTTCGGTTTTTATTACGCAGTTCTTATCCATGATCATACCGTATCTATAAAGTTCTTTTCTACCTTGTTGAACACAACTATGCCTATCATCACTATAACCGCCGTAACGGCAAGGCTTATCAGCCAATATACCCAGTAAAAGGCTCCGCAGCCCATAAAGGCGCAGCGGTAGGCCTCAAGAATGGGCGCCACGGGGTTAAGCAGCATCAGCGGCCGCAGAAAATCGGGTATCTGCGAAACGGGATACACTACGGGTGTAATATACATCCACAGCGACACGCCGAACGACACCAAAATGCTCAGGTCGCGGTATTTTGTAGTTACCGACGATATGATAAGCCCTGTTCCCATGCCCAATAGCGCGGTTTGAAAGATAAGCACGGGGGTCAGCAGTATAAGCAGGTTGGGGTGAACATTTGCGCCCGTTACCGCGTAAAATATCACCAGCGCTACATAAACCGAGGTTTGTATAAGGTAGTTTATGAAGTGATAGATCATCTCGGCTATGGGTGTGCACAGGCGCGGAAAATAAACCTTGCCGAAAATGTGCGAGTTTGAAATAAACGTTGACGAGCCCTTGTTAAGGCAGCTGGAAAAGAAGTTCCACAGCACGTTTCCCGACATATAAAACAAAAACTGAGGTATGCCGTCGGTGGAGATTCCCGCGATAACGCCGAAAATGACCGTGAAAACCACCGTTGAAAGCAGCGGATTTATAAGGATCCACACGGGACCCAGCACGGTCTGCTTGTAAGAGGTAGTCAGGTTCCTCTTTACAAATAAAAGTATCAGGTCACGATATTCCCACAGCTCTTTAAAATTCACGTTGAAAAGCTTGTTCTTGTGAGAAATATACGTGATGTTGTCATTAACCATAAAGTCACATCCGATAGTATGATTTTCCGAATAAGATTTTAGCATATTTGCCGCATAGTGTCAAATGAAATTGCACAATGCACTTGATTTGCGAACAAAAAAATGATAAAATAAGGCTTGGCTATAAAAAACCGAAAGGAAGTATATGTTATTATGAAAACAAAAGCCTTGTATTCAAAAGTAATCTGCATTGCGCTGGCGCTTGTTTTGGCGTTCGGCTGCATCGCTCTCAGCGGTTGCGGAAGCTCCGAAAGAAAATCCGACCCCATCAGCGTCGGCAAAAAGACATCCTCCGACGCAGGAGACGAAGAATCCGCCACAGAGGAAGCCGCAGCGGCTACCGAGCCCGGTCAGTCATCGGCAGCGTCCGAGTTTGTGTATGACGGCAAGACTACGGCGGTTGAGATCGACGTAAAGGACTACGGCAAGATCATTGTTGATCTGTACGACGACTTGGCTCCCATTACCGTGGAAAACTTTAAAAAGCTTGTAAGCGAAAAGTTTTATGACGGACTTACCTTCCACAGAATCATAAAGGGCTTTATGATCCAGGGCGGCGACCCTCAGGGCACCGGCATGGGCGGCAGCGGAACCAACATCAAGGGCGAGTTCTCCTCCAACGGCGTGCAGAACGACCTGCCCCACACCAGAGGCGTCATCTCTATGGCAAGGTCTAACGACCCCGACAGCGCAAGCTCGCAGTTCTTCATCATGCATCAGGACGCATCTCACCTCGACGGTCAGTACGCGGCGTTCGGCAAGGTGAGAGAGGGCATGGACGTTGTTGACGCGATAGCCGAAAACACCCCCGTGACCGACAGCAACGGCACGGTTGAAAAGGACAAGCAGCCCGTTATCAACTCCATAAAGATAATCGAAGAATAATACTGAACGGTCGGGAAAAGCAAATCGCTCCCGACCGTTCTTGTTTTTACAGCCTGTCGTATTTTCCTATATCGCACAGCAATATCTCATGGCAGCCAAGCCTTGTGCTCAGAGGCGCAAGCTCCATATAGTCGCCGTACAGGAATTTAAGGTATTCGTCGTACCCCTTTGGTATGGGCAGCTTATACCCTTCAAAATCGGCCTCTATCGCTTCGTCCAAAAGCAAGGCGGGGAACACCCCGTTATACACATTCCTGCCCATGCCGTCGTACAGATATTTCGCATTCTTTTTTCTTTTAAAGAAGCTTATCGTGTGATTCATCAAAAAGTAGCTGAACCGCAGGGGAAAGAGCTTCACAAAAAAGTTGGTCACGGCGGATTGCAAGCGGCTGCCGTTATCAACCTTGCGCCTGTTCCATTTGTTGAGCACCAGCGCTCGCGTAAACACGGTCAGGGCGAGGTGCAGTTTTTGTCCGAGCCTTGAATTTGCGGTTTTGTCGTGGCAAAAAATGTCAAAGGCTATGCCGATGTTTATTGACAGATGGTTGCGCGCCAGCTCGGTGGCAAAGTACGTGTTTTCAATGCGAAGCTTGTTAAACTCGTAAAAGCAGTTTTTGTCGGTCTTGCCCGACTGAAAGGTCATGCCCGCGGGCAACTCGTCCGCCGCCACCTTTGCAAATTTGTCGTAGTCCTCGCGCAGCATCATGATGTCGGAATCGTCGTCCCACGGAATAAAGCCCTTGTGGCGCACCGCCCCGAGCAGGGTGCCGCCGCCCAAAAAGTATTTTATGTTGTGCTTTTTGCAGATGCGGTCAACCTCAAGCAGATAGGCGAGCTGGATTTTCTGAATCGCGTCAAGCCGTCCGTCGTGGGTGTTTGGCAGCGCCATTTCGTCGGGGTTGTCCGTATAGCTTAAAACGCACAGCTCCAGCGCGGTTTCAAGGCTCAGCTTGGGCACAAAGTCGTATGCCTCCATTCTGCCGCCGCTTATCGCGCAGGCGTTTTCGTCGTCGCCGTCAACAAGCTCTATATCGGCGTCGCTGCCATATACATCGTGCAAAACAGCCGATACCATGCCCGACGACGCGGTGAGCTGCTTTGAGGCAACGTTAAAAACCGTGTTTTGGGGCAGCTCCGAAAGCGAGGCGATTATCGCGCCGAACACGTCAGTAATATATACAAAGGAATATTTTCTTTGTGAATTAGTCAGTCGGCAGGGCTCGCCCTTTGCAACAGCCTCAAACGCGCCGTCCAAAAAGGTTTTAAGCCCTGCTTTTGCGCCGAGCACTATGCCGGTTCTCAGCACGGTCAGCGAAAAGCCGCCGTCCTTCTGTTCGCATTTCCACAGGCTCTCAATGGTTCTGAGCAGCTGGTTGTCAAAAAACCTTTCGTCTGTCGAGGGCAGGTCGGCGTACTCGTTCTCGGCATAAACGCGGTGGGGAAGAGCGTCGCCATATACACGGCTGTCGCTTAGGAGCACCACCCTCGACTTGTTTTTTGCGGCCGCCTTTGCAAGCACCGACACCGCCGCAGTCTCACGGGCAAAGGCCTGTGAAAAGCTTTCGCTTTTTTCGCAGCAAAAGCCCGTGTGAACTATGTAATCAATTCCTGATAATTCCGATAAAGAATCATAATTAACGATCCTGAGCTTTTCGTTTCGCAAAAACTCCGCGCAAAAGCCCTCGGGGGCATCGGAGTCCCTGACGGCAAAGATGATGCTTGTGTTCAAAAGACGCGCTTCATTCTGATAAAGCAGGGCATAGCAAAGACAGCGGGCAATATTATGTCCGCTGACCAAAATGGATTTATTCTTAAGCGCCGAAAGCTTTTCCTTTTCAACCTGGGGCATTGCCGCCCAGTCGGCTTCAAAAACGTTTAATTTTTCCTTTATCATTTCTTCTTTGCGCTTTCTATTTTCTTCTTGACGCTCTCCTTATAATCCTGATAAACCTGAAGAGTTTCGTCGGTGGGGCCGTCAAAGATAACGGTGCCCTTTCTCAAATAAATCGAACGCGGGCAAATCTCTCTCACGGACTCTGCGCTGTGGCTAACGTACAGCACGGTTGTGCCCGAGGATATAATCTCTTTTATTTTGTCCTTGCATTTTCTTTTAAAGCTCGCGTCGCCCACGGCGAGAGCCTCGTCAACAACAAGCACGTCGGGCTCTATGTTGACGTTTATGGCAAATCCGAGGCGCATCTTCATACCGCTCGAATACGTTCTTACCGGCTGGTCTATGTAGTCGCCCAGCTCGGCAAAATCTATAATGTTTTCTTCGATTTCTTTGATGTATTCGTCCTCAAGACCGAGGATATAGCCTTTCAGATAAATGTTCTCTCTGCCCGTCATTTCAAGCGAGAAGCCCGCTGTAAGCTCAAGCAGAGCGGCAACCTTGCCGTCAACTATTATGTCGCCCTCATCGGGAAAGGCAACGCCGGTTATCATCTTGAGCAGGGTCGATTTGCCGGCGCCGTTGTCGCCCACAATGCCCACGGATTCGCCGCGGGTTATCTCAAACGAAACGTTGTTCAGCGCCTTGTTTGTCTTGGGGTTCTTCGGCTTGATAAACAGCGCCTTGAAACGCGCCTGATCGTTTTTGTACAGTATATAGGTTTTGCTTACGTTTTTAAAGGTAATAATAGCGTCAGACATCTCGCGCCCTCCTTACAGCACGTCGGGAAGCTTCTTCCTCAGACGGTTGTAGTTGTAAATGCCCAGCAGGAACACCGCCGCAAATTCAACCAGAAAAATAACCAGCTCGGTTTTATACACCCAAAAGCCGCGGTTGTACAAAAAGCAGTTGCGGTAGCCGTTTGCAAAGAAGTTTATGGGGTTGGCAAGCATAAAGTATTTGATGCCAGTCGGAAAATCGGGGTTGTAGGAGTTGTACATGATGCCCGACAGCCAGAACACGCCCGACATAATGGACACGATAAGGCTTTCAAAGTCCTTGCTGAACGCCGACATCGGCGCGGTTGACCACGAAAGCGCCAAAAAGAACAGAAACAGCAGCGGACAGTAGAAGAAGAACTGCAAATCATACCAGCTGAACGGAGCCATTCCGTTGGTAACGCGGTAAAAGATCATGTAGGCATACATGAGCAATACCAAGAATACGTGAACGAACAGCCGCGAAAGCCCCGTGTATGTAAGTATGGTGGAAACGGGAAATTTTACCTTTGTAATAAACTGTCGGTTTGTGCGCAGGGTTTTGGCGCCCTGGATTATGCTGTCCTGAATAAAAAACCACGGCACTATGCCCACAAACATCCATGCAAAAAAGTCAACGGAAAACGCCTTTGAGGCGCCTATATCCACCTTGAAGCCCGCCTTTGCTGCCTTTATTCCCACGGAAAAAGCAAACCAATAGACGAAAATGGTGAACGCGGGCTTTACCACCGACCACAGCGGACCTATTACCGCGCCCTTGTAGGTTTTGATAAGCTCATTTTTTGCCAGCAGAAAAATCTGCTTTCCAAAGCCCTTGTGCTCCTGAAAAATAGAAGTGAACAAAAAAACACATCCAATCCTGTGAGTTGATAGTTGAGATTGAGTACTGTAAAAGCGGAAAGAAAAAGTATCGCAGCCAAACCCCCATACTTTCCATTTTCAATTAATATTATAGCTTATTTACCATATTTGTCAATTGTCAATAACCCGATAATGCGCGAAAGAAAGCGAAAATAATTGTGAATTTTTGGTTGACAAGCGGATTTTTTATGATATAATATATCTGTTGCGTTATGCGACAAATCCTTGCGGAGCAATCCGCCATAATGTCCAGAAGGAGGTGCAGGAAATGGCAGTAACGGCAAATTATGAGACCGTGATGATCGTTTCAATGAAGAAGGGCGAGGAAGGTATCCAGGCCATCGTTGAAAAGTTCAAGAATCTCATCGAGAAGCATGCCACCTTAAAGAACGTTGACGAATGGGGCAAGAGAAAGCTTGCTTACCTCATCAATAAAGAAGCCGAAGGCTATTACGTTCTTTTTGATTTTGAGAGTACAGCCGAGTTCCCCGCGGAGCTTGAACGTATCTACAATATCACCGAAGGCGTAATGCGTTCAATCATCATCAAAAAAGAAGACGAATAAACGGAATCAGGGTAATGCCCCAAGATGAAAGGATTATCGAATGTTAAACAGAGTTATTTTAATGGGCAGATTAGTTGCAGATCCCGAGCTTAAGACAACAACGACGGGTCTTAGCGTCACAAATTTCAGGATCGCCGTTGATCGTGCTTATGTCAAGAACGGCGAGGAGCGCAAGGCAGACTTTATCGACATCGTCTGCTGGAGAAACACCGCTGAATTTGTGTGCCGTTATTTCGGCAAGGGTTCGTTGATCGCCGTAGAGGGTCAGCTTCAAAGCAGAACCTATCAGGCAAAGGACGGCACCAACCGCTATGTGGTAGAGGTTGTTGCAGATAATGTTTCGTTCACGGGCGAACGCCGTGAAAACGCCGGCGGCTACAATCAGTCCTACGGCGGACAGTCCTATGGCAATCAGTCATACGGCAATCAGTCCTACGGCGCACCGTCTTATCAGCAGGCGCCACCCGCGCCCGCGGCTCCGGCATATCAGGAGCCCGCTCAGCCCTCTTATCAGAGCGGCTCGGACGCTGATTTTCAGGACATGCCCCTTGACGACGACCTTCCGTTCTGAGGCTCACATCAATTTTTGAATACTAACTAAATTATAATCAATTCTCGCTGAAAGGAGAACTCACAATGGCTGAAAGACCCAACAACCGTGGCAGAAAGTCACGCAAGAAGGTTTGCGGCTTCTGCGTAGATAAGGTAGAGCATATCGACTACAAGGATATCGCCCGTCTGCGCCGCTACATGTCCGAGAGAGGAAAGATCCTTCCCCGCCGTGTAACAGGCACTTGCGCAAGACATCAGCGCGACCTCACAACATCTATCAAGCGTGCGCGTAAAATTGCGCTGCTTCCTTATTCCGCCGACTAAACCGGATTTTGCACCGTGCAGAAATGCACGGTGTTTTTTTATGCGATTGGCAAACACAACGCTCTGTAGCACAGTTTTTTTACGGTCGGTAATGCGGCATCATCGGACAATACGATTTTTGACCCGCCGTTTCGGAAACCCTTAAATTATTAAAAAGTTTTTCAAAGGCGGAGAAAGCGCCCACCGGCGCCCCGCCGGCGCTTTTTTTGTGCTTGACAAAATACCCCTATGGGGTATATAATATACACATGGAAACAAAAACACGGGAGCTGATATTATGAC
Organism: uncultured Ruminococcus sp.; assembly: GCA_902798365.1. Lineage (GTDB taxonomy): Bacteria > Bacillota > Clostridia > Oscillospirales > Acutalibacteraceae > Ruminococcoides. Next base: position 42,730 of record CADBWP010000001.1, on the reverse strand, counting down.
GGAGCATGAATGTTGTGTGCATAAAACAAAAAAACGCGACGATGCCGAGGTAAAAAGGCTTATCAACCGCCTCAGCCGCATAGAGGGTCAGATTCGCGGCATACGCAAAATGGTAGAGTGCGACGCTTACTGCATAGATATACTCACGCAGTCCGCCGCCGCGTCTGCTGCCATCAATTCCTTTAACCGCGAGCTGCTTTCGGCGCATATCCACACCTGTGTGGCAAACGATATAAGAGAAGGCAGGGACGAAACCATCGACGAGCTCGTTTTAGCCCTGCAAAAGCTGATGAGGTAGGTGACAAAATGCAGCAATACGACATAACGGGAATGAGCTGCGCGGCGTGCAGCGCGCGTGTTGAAAAGGCGGTTTCCGCGCTTGACGGCGTGGATTCCTGCTCGGTCAGCCTGCTTACAAACTCAATGGCGGTCGAGGGTGAGGCGCAGCCGCAGGATATTATAAGGGCTGTTGAAAACGCGGGCTACGGCGCGGCGGTAAAGGGTGAAACGCGTCGGCAGTCAGACGACGACGGTCTTAAAGAGAAGGAAACACCCAAAATCCTTAAGCGGCTTACAGCCTCGGTAGTGTTCCTGCTCGCGCTCATGTACTTTTCAATGGGGCACGCAATGCTCGGGTTGCCTCTGCCTCCTTTTTTCGAGGGCAACCACATCGCCGTGGGGCTTGTTCAGCTTTTGCTTGCCGCGATGGTTATGGTGATAAACCAAAGGTTTTTCATCAGCGGCTTTAAGGGCTTGCTTCACCGCGCGCCAAATATGGACACCCTTGTGGCGCTGGGCTCCACGGCGGCGTTCGGCTACAGCACATATGTGCTGTTTGCAATGACCGGCGCACAGCTTTCAGGCGATGCGGCGGCGGTAATGAGCCTTTCTCACGAAATGTACTTCGAGTCGGCGGCTATGATACTCACGCTGATAACCGTCGGCAAGCTGCTCGAGGCGCGCTCAAAGGGCAAAACTACCGACGCACTCAAAAGCCTGATGGATCTTTCGCCAAAGACAGCGGTCATCATAAAGGACGGAGCCGAGACCGAGGTTCCCGTTGAAACGGTGCAAAAGGGTGACGTGTTCGTTGTGCGCCCGGGCGGCAGTATTCCCGTTGACGGAGTTATTATTGAAGGCTCGGCGGCGGTGGATGAATCGGCGCTGACGGGCGAGAGCGTGCCCGTTGATAAAGCCGTCGGCGACGCGGTTTCGGCGGCGACAATAAACCGCTCGGGCTATATAAAATGCACCGCTGCAAGGGTAGGCGAGGACACCGCGCTTTCACAAATAATAAAAATGGTGAGCGACGCGGCGGCAACCAAGGCTCCCATAGCCAAAATCGCCGACAGGGTGTCGGGCGTGTTTGTACCTGCTGTAATTGTGATAGCAGCGATAACGGCTGTTGTGTGGCTCGTTTTGGGCGAGTCTGTGGGCTCTGCGCTGGCAAGGGCGATCTCCGTGCTGGTGATAAGCTGCCCCTGCGCTCTCGGTCTTGCAACGCCCGTTGCTATCATGGTCGGCAGCGGTGTCGGTGCGAGGAACGGAATACTCTTCAAAAGCGCCGCTGCACTTGAAGAAACCGGCAGGATTAAAACCGTCGCGCTCGACAAAACAGGCACTATAACGCGCGGCGAACCCGTTGTGACCGACATCCTGCCCTATGAAACAGATGAAAACGCGCTGCTTTTTGCGGCGGCTTCTCTCGAGGCGAAAAGCGAGCATCCGCTTGCAAGGGCGGTCATGGCATATGCGAGCGAGAATAATATTTCTGTATCGGAAATAAAAGACTTTGCCGTAAGCGCAGGCAACGGCTTGGGAGGAACGCTTGACGGAGAATCGGTGTATGGCGGCAATTATAATTTCATAAAAGAAAAATGCGAGATACCTCACGCCGTAAGCAGTCGCGCACAAGAGCTTGCATCCGAGGGTAAAACTCCGCTATATTTCTCAAAAGGAAATATACTTATGGGCATCATAGCTGTTGCCGACGTAATAAAGCCCGACAGCCCCGACGCGATAGCTCAGCTTAAGGCTATGGGCATACGCGTTGTCATGCTCACCGGCGACAACAAGCAAACCGCAGCCGCGATAGGCAGGCAGGCGGGCGTTGACGAGGTGATAGCAGAGGTGCTGCCCGACAGCAAGGCGCGTGAGATAGAAAGGCTCAAAACCGGCGGCAAAACGGCGATGGTAGGCGACGGCATAAACGACGCGCCGGCGCTGACCACAGCCGACACGGGTATTGCAATAGGCGCAGGCACCGACGTTGCCATAGACGCCGCCGACGTGGTGCTTATGAACAGCAGCCTCAGCGACGTTGCAGCGGCAATACGCTTGGGCAGAGCAACCCTGCGCAACATTCACCAAAACCTGTTTTGGGCGTTCATATACAATGCCGTGGGTATTCCGCTTGCGGCAGGCGCGTTCATCGCCCTGCTGGGCTGGAGGATGAATCCCATGTTCGGTGCAGCCGCCATGAGCCTATCAAGCTTTTGCGTGGTAACAAACGCGCTCAGGCTTAATCTTGTGCGCATACGCCCAAAGCACAGCGAAAAACAATTGCAGCAAACCGTAACAACGGAAAAAATAACCGAAAAGGAGACAGACGAAATGAAAGTAAAAATGAACATCGAGGGCATGATGTGCGAGCATTGCGAGGCGCGGGTGAAGTCAGCGCTCGAGGCGCTTCCGCAGGTAAATGCCGCCGAGGTCAGCCACAAAAAGAACAGCGCCAAGGTCACACTTAACGAGGACGTGCCGTTTGACACGCTTAAGGAGGCTGTCGAAGCGCAGGGATATAAAGTGAACTAAAACAATCGCGCACAGCAAAAATGAATAAAAAACGCATCTCCGTCAACAATATAGTCGGAGGTGCTTTTTTATGAGCAAATATTATGGAAACCACAGCAAAAGCGGACGAAGTCTCCGCGAAAAAATCGGCTTTTACACAGCCTTTTCCATCTGCCTTATAGCGGTTTGTATGGCGGTGTATTCAACATATCGCACGGTAACGGGCAAATCAGGCTCGGGCAGCGCCAAAACGGTTACGGTCAATCAGCCCGTAACGGGTGTTCACGCCACACCGCCGGCGCCCACACTCGGTCTTGCAGAGATTAAGACCGACCCCGTGACGATCCCAACGGCGACCTCGGAGCCCGACACTCTGCCTGCCGTTACCACACGTCCTGCCACGACAGCCGCATCAACCTCGGCTACCGTGTCAGATGACGCGCTCGAAACCATGCTTTCTGCCGAGATAAGCCTTACAAAGCCCACAAAAACGGGAATAATATCGCGTCCCTACAGCAAAAGCCCCACCTACTTCAAGACGATAAACTCCTGGAAGCCGCACACGGGCGCGGATTTTTCGGCAGAGCTGGGCGACGATGTATATGCCATGCTCGGTGGAGAGGTCACCAAAATTTACGACGACGACATGCTGGGCAAGACCGTTGAGATCTCTGTGAACAACACGGTAATCTGCTACAGCGGCATGGGCGCGGTCACGGTCAAAAAGGGCGACAGCGTAAGCCGAGATGACAAAATCGGCACCGTGGGCACGGTTCCTTTTGAAGCCGCCGACGAAAACCATATCCATGTAGCCGTCAAAATAGGCGGAGCCTTCGCCGATCCGCTCAGCTTTATGGGAAACAACGAATGATTTGTGCGCCATCAAAATCAAGTATTATTCTATAAATACAAAAAAGGCTGCCGCTTTTTGCGACAGCCTGATTTATTTAAAATTTCCTAAGAAATCAGAGCACAATCAAAAACAACATGCGGTTTATCTTTCGCTCTGATGCCATTCCTCGTTGCCGAAGATAAAATCGTCCAGATCCATAACGACGAATTTCATTACTTTCACCTCCTGAATAGTTAATAGCATTTTATTCGGGAGGCAGGTTTTTTAGAACCTTCTGTCAATCAAATCAATGTAGTCCGCAATAAGATCCGCCGCCTGCGCGGTCGAAATATTGCTTGTGTTGATGCACAGATCGTAGTTCTCGGGAGAACCCCACTTTTGTCCTGAATAAAAGCTGTAATAGTTTGCTCTGTTTTTGTCTGCCTTGCTCACCGCCTGCTTGGCGCGCGAGGGCTCGATGTCATGTCTTTTAACGGCTCTTTTTGCGCGCTTGTCAAGGTCTGCGTAGATAAACACCCTCACAAGGTTTTTGCGCTCTCTCAAAATGTAGTCGGCACACCTTCCGACCACCACAAAGCATTCGTTTTTTGCCTTCTCTTTTATTATTTTGTGCTGAATAATGTAGAGCCTGTCATTTAAGGGCAGATCGCCCATAGCCGAAAAGCCGTTGCCAAAGTTGTAAAGCCCCACCGACATTGAATAGAGCAAGCTGTTTGTCATTTTTTCATCGGCATTCTCAAATACCTCGGGTGCTATTCCGCTTTCCTTCGCCGCGAGCGATATAAGCTCCTTGTCATAAAACGATACGCCGAGCTTGTCGGCAAGCAGCCTGCCGATCTCATGCCCGCCCGAGCTGTATTGTCTTGTAATGGTTATGATTTTATCGCAGCTCATAACAGCACCTCAAAAAATGTTCACGGAAGAATTCGGATAATTCTTCTGTGTAATTATATAATAACACAAAATTTTAAAAAATCTACACTCTTTTACCATATAAAAAAACTTTGTAAAACTTACCCAAATACAGGGCGTCGTTATTGTGAAAAATGCCGAGTAAAAAACTCTGTTTTAAGGAAAAAATACACATTTTTAAGCCGAAAATCGCATATTAAATCGTCGTATCACCGTATTGACAAAAGCCCGGATTCAGAATATACTAACAACGTAGAACGGCAAGGGCGCTGTGGGGCAACACCCATAGTGCCTCTGTTTTTATTTATGAAAATTACTGTTAGGAGATCCGACTTATGACAAAGGTTCCCGAAATGTTCGGCTGCATGGTTTTTAACGACAAAAAGATGCAGGAAAGACTTCCCAAATCCACCTACAAGGCTCTTAAAAAGACCGTTCAGGACGGCGAGCCGCTCGACATCAGCGTTGCCAACGTAGTTGCAGCCGCCATGAAGGACTGGGCGATAGAGATGGGCTGCACCCACTACACCCACTGGTTCCAGCCCATGACGGGCATAACCGCCGAAAAGCACGACAGCTTTATTGCCCCCAACGGCGACGGCGTTATCATGGAGTTTTCGGGCAAGGAGCTCATAAAGGGCGAGCCCGACGCTTCGTCGTTCCCCTCGGGCGGAATCCGCGCCACCTTTGAGGCTCGCGGTTACACAACCTGGGATCCCACCTCTCCGGCCTTTGTCAAGGACGGCTCTCTTTACATTCCCACCGCCTTTTGTTCCTATACGGGCGAGGTGCTCGACAAAAAAACGCCTCTGCTGCGCTCAATGGAGCGTCTTAGCACCGAGGCGGTAAAGATACTTCATCTGCTGGGCAAGACCGACGTTACGCGCGTCACCACCACCGTGGGCCCCGAGCAGGAGTATTTTCTTATCGACCGCGACCTGTACAATCAGCGAGAGGATCTTATCCTCACCGGCAGGACGCTGTTCGGCGCAAAGGCTCCCAAGGGTCAGGAGCTTGACGACCACTACTTCGGCGCAATAAAGACCCGCGTCGCAGCCTATATGCGCGATCTGGACGAGGAGCTTTGGAAGCTGGGCGTGCTGGCAAAGACAAAGCACAACGAGGTCGCGCCCTCTCAGCACGAGCTCGCGCCCATTTTCACAACCTCAAACATCGCCAACGACCACAACGAGCTGACGATGGAAATAATGAAAAAGACAGCCGAAAAGCACAACCTTGTCTGCCTGCTGCACGAAAAGCCCTTTGCAGGCGTCAACGGCTCGGGCAAGCACAACAACTGGTCCATATCCACCAACACGGGTGAAAATCTTCTCAGCCCGGGCAAGCACCCCGAAAACAATTTGCAATTTCAGCTTTTCCTCGCCGCAGTCGTAAAGGCTGTTCACGAGTATCAGGATCTGCTGCGCATTACCGTGGCTTCCGCGGGCAACGACCACCGTCTGGGCGCTCACGAGGCGCCTCCCGCGATCATTTCCATGTATCTGGGCGACGATCTGGGTCAGCTTGTGCAGTCCGTTATAGACGGCACCGAGTATGTAAGCCCCGGCAAGGAGCGTGTTAAGACCGGCGTTGACGTGCTCGCCGATTTCAGAAAAGACACCTCCGACCGCAACCGCACCTCGCCGTTTGCGTTCACGGGCAACAAGTTCGAGTTCCGCGCTCTCGGCTCGGCGCTCAACATAGGCTGCCCCAACTACATGCTCAACACCATGGTGGCAGAGGAGCTCTCGCAGTTCTATGAGGCACTTAAGGATTCCGACGACATCGAAACAAGCGTAAAGGAGCTCATCAAAAAGGTGTTCACCGAGCATCAGGCGATAATCTTCAACGGCGACAACTACGCCGACGACTGGGTAGAGGAGGCTCAGCGCAGAGGACTTTACAACCTCAAGTCGCTTCCCGACGCCTTTGAGCACTTTATGGACAAAAAGAACGTCGAGCTTTTCCTCAAAAACAAGATCGTCACCGAGGCGGAGTACCGCGCCCGCTACGAGATCGAGCTTGAAACCTACTGCAAGCAGCTCAACATCGAGGCGCTTACCATGATAGACATGGCAAAGAAGAAGATAACCCCCGCCGTTGCAGCCTTTGTAAGAGAGATGACCGATACCGCGCTTGCCAAAAAGGCGCTGTCCGACATTATCCCCACCTCGGTTGAAGAGGAGCTGGTAATGAGCCTCTCAAACAAGCTTGTTTGCTTTGTCAACAAGACTGCCGAGCTTGAAAACGCCGTTATCGGTGCAGGCGAACACAGCGCCGACGGCTTGGAGTACGCCAAGTATTTCCGCAATGTGGTGTTTGAAAAAATGCAGGAGCTGCGTGCCATAGGTGATTCCATGGAGACCGAGACCGCGTCGGACTTCTGGCCTTATCCGTCCTACACCGACTTGCTTTTCGGAGTGTAATATTTTCAAAAATTACATCTTCACCGCTTGACTTTTAAAAAGTGTAGCGGTATAATTGAATTGTGTTACAAATCAAGCGAGATATGGCAGGATATCGAGCCTTGATTGTATTGGTTGTGCTTAGCCGCTTGCTTTTCGGAGTTAAGCGGCTAAAGCGTTTTTTATTGTGTATGGAGTCGATTTTTCGGCTCCGTTTTTTTTTGAAAAAATTTTAAAAACTTAAAAATTTTAAGACTTTTTTAAGGTTGACACACTATAATACAGCCATAGAGTTAAGGAAAGGGGTTACGACATGAACATTCAGACTGTTTTTGAACGAACCGAAACCAAGTATATAATCACACTCGCGCAGAGAAAGGCTCTGCGCGATATGATAAGCCGATATATAAAGCCTGACGAATACGGCGAGAGCACCGTATGCAGCCTTTACTTTGACACCGAAAACGACCGTCTTATCCGCACCTCTATGGAAAAGCCGGTATATAAAGAAAAGCTCAGGCTGCGCAGCTACTCAACGCCCAAGCAGGACAGTAACGTGTTTTTGGAGCTTAAGAAGAAATACGACGGAGTTGTGTATAAGCGCCGCCAAACGCTTGCTTACCGTCAGGCTATGAACTATGTCAACAACGGCGTAATGCCCAACCGCTCGCAGATAATGAAGGAGATCGACCGCGCCATGCACTACTACAAGGGTCTGAGCCCCAAGATGTTCATAGCCTATGACAGAACGGCGTTTTACTCCAAAACCGACCGCGAGCTCAGGCTCACCTTTGACCGCAACGTGCGCTTCCGCACTACTCAGCTCGATTTGGCAAAGGGCAGTTGGGGAGAGACCATACTCGACAACCGCTGCTGCATAATGGAGATAAAGGCGCTCAACACCATGCCGCTCTGGTTGACGGACGCACTCAACGAACTGAAAATATTCCCGGGCTCGTTCTCAAAATACGGAACCGCCTATACACTCACACAAAAAAGAAAGCTTATGCAGAACGGAGGACAGAACTGTGCTTGATACTATTTTTCAACCTATTTACACAACAACCTACACAATGACAACCTACTTGATTTGCACCGCGGTTTCGCTTGTGCTCGGCGCGGCGGCGGCGTGGGCTTCGGGCTTCCGCAGCCGTCAGAGCAAGAGCTTTTCGCTTGCGATATTCCTTATTCCCGCCGTTGTGCAGACCGTGATAATGCTTGTTAATGACAGCGTCGGCGCAGGCGTGGCGGTCATGGGAGCCTTCTCGCTGGTAAGGTTCAGAAGCGCACCGGGCTCGGCAAAAGAGATAGTCAGCATCTTCCTCGCAATGGCGACGGGACTTGCCACGGCAAAGGGCTATGTGGCGCTCGCGGCAGTTTTTGTGGTGATAATCGGCTCGGTTATGGTGCTTTCAAACTTTGTAAACATAAAGGAAAAGGACGATTTGCAGCGTGACCTTAAAATAACCATTCCCGAGGATCTCAATTACGCACATGAGTTTGACGACCTTTTTGAAAAATACACAAAAAACGCAAAGCTTCTTACGGTAAAAACCTCTAACATGGGCAGCCTCTACAAGCTGAACTACCGCGTAGAGCTAAAGAGCGAGGATAACATCCAAAGCTTTATCGACGACCTTCGCTGCCGCAACGGCAACCTCGAGATCGCAATACTTATCCCCGCAACAGCGGACAATACTCTTTAACCGATATCCACCGTTTTTTCAATACATCTCCTTGCGCGAACGGGTGTGCAGCTGCACATCCGTCCGCGCTTTTCGGTTATCTTTTGTCTGTATGCATGTCATGCGATACATAATAGTATCACAACTTACTTCCGTTCCGCATTGCCCTGCGGTTTTTGTGAATATAATTACTCTTGCTTTTCACATTATTTCAGAAAAAAACAAACATTTTTCAAGCTTATTTCATACAGTTTTCACTTTGGGGTATTATTATTAGTCCAACATAAAAAACAACGGCTCCGATATATCACGGCAGCCGGTTGGGAGGAATAAATATGTCAGATTATTTCAACGATGATTTTTACAACAGAACCACACACGACGCAGACGAACCCGCAGCCGAGCCCTTTGAAGACATAGCTCAGCCTGCGCAGGAGGAAGGCTCCTACGAGTGGAACGCCGAATCGGACCGCAGCGGCGAGTATCACTATTCCTATATAAACGGAAACAACAGCGACGCCGCGCACAACCCCAACAATTACGAAAACGCCTATGCACAGCCCGCAGCGGAAAGCTATGACGAGCCGCAGACACACACCGAGGACGTAAGACCTCAGCCCAACATGGCGGATTCCTTTACCGAGAACTTCTATTCTGCCGAAAATTACGCCGACAACGCATACGCAGGCAATTACGGCTACCGTCAGGCTCCGCAGTATTCGGCACCGGCTCAGACGGCTCAGCCCGCGCAGAAAAAGCAAAAGAAAAAGCGCGAGAAAAAGGGCGCCTCCAGAGGCTTTGTAGCGGCTGCTCTCGCTATAGCGGTGCTCGGCTCCTCCGCCATAGGCTTCGGCGGCGGACTTATCGCCTCCAACATGAACAAGGGCAGCTCCGCAGGAGCTTCGGGCAGCAGCATGACCATCAATCAGGTTGCGGCAAAATCAGACAGCGAAACCGGCGCGACAAATGCCTCTTCGGGCGAGACCACGACCGTTACAACGTCCGATATAGTAAAAAAGACCGCCAACAGCGTGGTTGAGATACAGACCGAGAGCGTAACGACAGGCAGCTTTGCGCGCCAGTATGTTACCCAGGGCGCAGGCTCGGGCGTAATAATCTCGGAGGACGGCTATATCGTCACTAACCACCACGTTATTGACGGCGCCAACAAGATAACCGTCACCCTGCGCGACGGCACAACCACCTACGATGCGCAGCTTATCGGCAGCGACGAGGACAACGACATCGCGCTTATCAAGATCGACGCGTCGGGTCTTTCGGCGGCGACCTTCGGCAACAGCAGCGACCTTGTTGTGGGCGACTATGTTGTAGCCATCGGCAATCCTTTGGGCACCCTCGGCGGAACCGTTACCGACGGCATAATAAGCGCCCTTGCACGTGAGGTTAACATAGAGGGCAAGCAGATGACCCTTTTGCAGACCAACGCTCAGATAAGCCCCGGCAACTCGGGCGGCGGACTGTTCAACGCCAACGGCGAGCTTGTGGGCATTGTAAACGCCAAGGACAGCGCAACCGAGGTAGAGGGCATAGCCTTTGCAATTCCCGTAAACAACGTGCTCAACATCATTAAAGACCTCAAGGATTACGGCTATGTCACAGGCAAGATAGACCTCGGCATGGAGTTTGTAGATATAAATTCCTACGACACCGCTTTCTATTATAATGTAAACCAGCTCGGCTGCTATGTGCTTTCGGTAAAGAGCGGCTCAAACGCAGAGAGCGCGGGCTTTAAGTCGGGCGACCGCATAATCTCGGTCAACGGAACAGAGGTTTCGTCCTCCTCCGAGATAACCAAGGCTCTTGAAAACGCCAAGGTGGGCGACACAGCGGCATTTACCATATCACGCAACGGCGGACGCTCTACCGAGACTGTCAACCTCACCCTTACCGAGTATGTTCCCACCGTAAAGCCCGGCGATCAGGATTCTCAGGGCTACAAGGACTATCAGTCAAACGATTATCTCTGGCAGGATCTTATCAACTGGTAACGTATTGCACAGAACGGGACATATCCCGCATGATACTGATAATACCTCAGTTTTTTTCATTAAATATCTCCTTAAAGAGCCGACCCCGGACACATACGCTGTCCGGGGTCGGTCTTTATGGTAAAAAACTTAAGGCAATACCGCATAATTCAGGTGTGCGGATTGCACAGAGGTAAGGCTGTCGCCTTGCCGAGATTTTTTGGGCAAGCTGACGGAACAATATTCAAGCAAGCCGTGCGCCTTGAATTGTGCGGTGTTGCCTTAATTGTTTTCTTCCATGTATTTCAGCTGTTTATAGATCATGTTTGCGCACATATACACGTTGCCGCCGCCCATGGTTAGAATCAGGTCGCCCTCCTTGGCGTTTTTGCACACATAATCGGTGATCTCCTCAAAGGTGTCAAGGCAGATCGAGCCGGGCACCTTTGCGCCCAGGTCGCGCGAATAAATGTTGTAGGTGTTTGTTTCGCGCACGGGCAGAATCTCGGAAATAACAGCCTTGTCGGGGATCTTGAGCGCCTCGGCAAAGTCGTCAAGCAGCATGGCGGTGCGTGAGAAGGTGTGCGGCTGGAACACCGCCCATACCTTGTTAAAGCCCATGTTCATTGCGGCGTTCAGCGTCACGGTCAGCTCGGTGGGGTGATGGGCAAAGTCGTCGGCTACGGTTATGCCGCAGGGCGTTCCCAAAATCTCAAAGCGTCTGTGAACGCCGCCGAATTTGTGCAGGTTTTCCGAGATCTCCGCCGGAGTGGCTCCCAGATAATGCGCCGTCGCCGCCGCAGCAAGAGCGTTATATATGTTGTGCTTTCCGGGCACAATAAGCTTTATGTCGGTTATCTTTTCGCCCTTGTACAGCAGGTCAAACTGCTCGTGCACGCCCTTGTCGGCGCTCACATTCACGGCGCGGTAATCGCAGTCCTCACCAAAGCCGTAGGTTATTTTTTCAAGCGCAACGTCGCTTACGCAGTCCATGGTGTTTGCGTCGTCGCCGTTTAGCACCAAAAGCCCCGTGGTCTGCTTTGCAAATTTGTTGAAGGACTTTTTGATGTTGTCAAGGTTTTTAAAGTAATCAAGATGATCGGCATCTACGTTGAGGATTATCGAGATAAACGGGTTCAGCTCCAAAAACGTGTCAACATACTCGCACGCCTCGCACACGATGATGTCGCTCTGACCCACATAGCTGTTGCCGCCGATAAACGGAAGCTTGCCGCCGATTATCGCCGACGGGTCAAAGCCGCTTCCTATAAGTATCTGCGACAGCATGGCGGTTGTGGTGGTTTTGCCGTGAGTTCCCGACACCGCAATGCTCCTTTTGTAGCGTCTTGTTACCACGCCCAGCATAACGCTGCGTTCAATGCAGGGAATACCCTGCTCGGCGGCAGCCTGTCTTTCGGGGTTGGTCTCTTTTATCGCGGCGGAATACACAACAAGCTGGGCGCCCTTTATGTTTTCTGCGGCGTGTCCCATATACACGGGTATGCCGTAGCTTTTCATTTTGTCAAGGGTCTCGCCCTCGTTCATGTCAGAGCCCGAGATCTCAAAGCCCTCGCTCATAAGTATTTCGGCGATGGGGCACATGCCGCTTCCGCCTATACCTATAAAATGTATTCTTTTTATACTGTTAAGCAGTTCGTCGTAGTTCACAACACACACTCCGTTTCATATGATATATGCTATTTACAGTCTTATTATAAGGCAAACAGGCGGAAAAATAAATACCTATTTGAAAATTTCAAGATTTTATCCCTGTTTTATTGCCAAATCGAACCGATAATGGTAGAATATAACTATATTTTGCTGAGATGGATTCATTTATTATTCTGAAAAGGAAATATACATGTTAAAGAAAAACGACATCATCACGCTTGACATAACCTCTGCTACCTCAGAGGGCAGCGGAGTGGGCAGAACGCCCGACGGCACAGCGGTGTTTGTGCCCATGACAGCGATAGGGGATACCGCCCGTGTAAAGATTTTAAAGGTGAAAAAAACCTATGCGTTCGCAAGGCTTGAGGAGCTTGTAACACCCTCGCCCGCACGCATTGAGCCGGACTGTCCTCAGTATCAAAAATGCGGCGGCTGCGTGTGGAGGCACATAACCTACGCCGCGGAGTGCGCCGTAAAGGAGCAAAAGGTGCGCGACGCCGTGCAGCGCATAGGCGGAATAAGCACAAGCTTTATGCCCGTCATCCCGTCACAGCGCACCTGCCGCTACCGCAACAAGGCTCAACTTCCCTTCGGCAAATCACCCGACGGCGGCGTTACCATGGGCTTTTACGCCTTTCACAGCCACAGGGTCACGGACTGCACCGACTGCGCGCTGCAACCAACGGTCTTTAAGACCGTTATGGACGTTACGCGCGAATTTATACGCCTTACAGGCGTTGAGATTTATGACGAGCAGACGGGCAGGGGAAGGCTGCGGCACCTGTATATCCGTTACGGCGAGATCACCGACGAGCTTATGGTGTGCTATGTTGTAAACGGAAACGGACTTAAGCACGAGGACATGCTTATTCAAATGCTGCGACGGGAGCTGCCAAACCTCAAGACCGTGGTTTTTAATTCTAACAGAGAAAAAACAAATGTTATCCTCGGCAGCAAAAACCGTGTGGCATACGGCAGCGGCTTTATAACCGACGAGCTTTGCGGACTGCGATTCAAGATCTCGCCCTTCTCCTTCTGGCAGGTGAACCGTGCGCAGGCAGAGCGGCTCTACGCCAAGGCGCGTGAGTACGCGTGCCTTGGCGGCAGCGAGGTTTTGCTTGACCTGTACTGCGGCACGGGCACCATAGGGCTCACGATGGCAAAGGACTGCAAACAGCTTATCGGTGTAGAAATAATAGAGGACGCGGTGCGCGACGCCGAGCACAACGCTGCGGTTAACAGTATATGCAACGCGCGCTTTATGTGTGCCGACGCGCCGCAGGCTGCACAGCGGCTCAAAGAAGAGGGCGTGCGCCCCGACGTTGTCATACTCGATCCGCCCCGAAAGGGCTGCTCACCGGGGCTTATCCAAACCATAGCCCAAATGGCTCCCAAGCGTGTGGTGTATGTGTCCTGCGACCCGGCAACCCTTGCAAGAGATCTAAAGGACTTTGCCGCCATGGGCTACCAAACACAAGAGGTAACGCCCGTGGATATGTTCCCCCGAACGGCACATGTGGAGAGCGTAGCTTTGCTTACAAGAACTTGATATCTTTCATTATTCACTACTAAAACAGACAGGAGAGGTTTGGTATGAAAGAGCTTACCGTTAAAGCCGCAATAGAAAACATAGAAAAGGTAACGGGCTTTGTCAACGACGAGCTTGAAGCCCTCGGGTGCCCCATGAAGGCAGAGGTGCAGATAGACGTCGCCATAGACGAGCTGTTCGGCAACATAGCGCGCTATGCCTATGACAGCCACACGGGCAGCGCGACTGTGCGGCTCGAGGTCGAACAGGAGCCGCTTGCCGTGATAATAACATTTATAGACAACGGCAAGCCGTTCAATCCGCTTGAAAAGGCGGATCCCGACGTAACGCTTTCGGCAGAGGAGCGCACCGTGGGCGGTCTGGGCATTTTTCTTGTAAAAAAGACCATGGACATGATAGAATACGAATACCGCGAGGGGCATAATGTCCTGATGATAAAAAAGAAGCTGGGGTAAGCAAAATGGCAGATATAAAGAATTATTTCAAAATATACGAATCCAAAGAAACAAAGGCGGTATTTGAGCAAAACGAATACGAGGCAAACCGCCTGTCAATGTTTGTCATCTTTGTGTGCGCGGCAATACTCATCGCCTCATGGGCGCTCAATCTTGCCGGGGTATTCAAGGTGGCTCAGTACAGAATGACCGTTACTGCAATTGCCGGCACAGTCGAGTTTGCTGTGCCCGTTGCGCTGTTTTACAAGTTTCACGGAAAAAAGCGCTGGCTCAAATACGTAATGCTGTTTACTCTGCTTTTGATTTGCACACAGCTTTTTGCCGTTCTAAACCACAACGTCATACTTATAATAACCTTGCCCGTGCTGCTTTCAAGCCGCTATTTTTCCAAGGGGCTCACCATCATGGTCACAATAATGTCGGTGCTGCTGCTTGCGGCGGCTTGCGTGCTTACCGTGCACTTCGGCATTATCGACCTCAATTTTTATCCCCCCTTGGAAGACGGCACCGTGCTCGTAATAAAAAACGGCTTGCGATCTTCGGTAACTGCGCTGGGCGTTGACGCCGCCAAGGTGTCGGTATGGATGCTCATAAACGGCTTTCTGCCCAGACTTCTCGGGTTTTCTGTGATCAGCTTTATCTCGGTGTGCATAGCAAAATACGGCCATGATATGGTGCTCAGGCAGGACGAGATCTCTCGCGCCGAGGCGAGCGCCAAGGCGGAGCTCAACACCGCCACCCAGATTCAAAACAGCATGGTGCCCACTATTTTTCCCGCCTTTCCCGAGAAAAGCGAGTTTGACGTGTATGGCGCAATGTTCACCGCCAAAGAGGTGGGCGGCGACTTTTACGACTTCTTTCTTATCGACGACAAACACCTTGCCCTGGTAATGGCAGACGTTTCGGGCAAGGGTGTTCCCGCGGCTCTGTTTATGATGGCGTCCAAGATCCTGATAAACGACAGAGCGGTAATGGGCGGCACTCCTGCCGAGATATTGCAGTTTGTAAACGACCGCATCTGCGGCAGCAACAAGGCAGACATGTTTGTAACCGTCTGGCTCGGTATCCTCGACATAACCACAGGCAAAATAACAGCCGCCAACGCGGGTCACGAATACCCGGTCATCCGCCAAAACGGCGGCGATTACGAGCTTGTAAAGGACAAGCACGGCTTTGTTGTGGGCGGATTGGCAGGAGTAAAATACAAAAACTACGAGATCAACCTCAGCCCCGGCGATTCGCTGTTTCTCTACACCGACGGCGTACCCGAGGCTATCAACATCGATGAAGAGCAGTTCGGAACGGAACGCATGGTTGCTGCGCTCAACAAAAACCCCGGCGAAGCTCCCAGGCAGCTCCTTGCAACGGTGCGCAATGAGGTTTCGGCATTTGCCGGCGACGCCGAGCAGTTTGACGACATCACAATGCTTTGCCTGAAATATAACGGCACATCCGACTGACAAGTAAATAATACCACAAGCTGAACAGCCCTCCGTCAACGGTCGGCTGTTCTTTTTTTCTGTAAAAGACTTAAAACATCCGCCGGGGCATAAAAATCACCGCAAAGTCTTGCAATCCATGAAAATAATATAAAGGCGCATTGTAAAATGAGGTTGCAACAATAAAATAAATAGTCCATAGGGACGATTCTGTAGTAGAATTGAGTTTGCGCTCACCAATTCGAAAGGAATCATCACTATGGACAACCCTAATTGTAGCACGGAACACAAGAAATATCAAGTTTAACCGGCAATACAAACTATCAATTCAAAGTTCCCGTAGAGTGCTTTTACAAATGTTCGTCGCTTGTAAATGTCCGTCTCGGCGCTTATCATAGCTCTATTCAAAGCCGCGCCTTTGCAGACTGCACCTCGCTTGAATATCTTGAGCTGCTCGATACGGTAAGCTACATTGCGCCAAACGCGTTTGACGGCGACGAAAACCTTACGCTCGGCGTTTATTACGGCACATATGCCCATAACTATGCGCTGAATAAAGGCATAAGCTACGTGTTGCTCGACGGCGTAAAACTCGGCGACGTAAACGGCGACGATATTATCAGCATTTACGATGTAACGCAAATTCAGCGCCATCTTGCTGAATACGAGCTTTTACAGGGCATTTATGATCATGTTGCCGACGTCAGCGGCGACGGGTTCATCGACATAAACGACGCGACCGACCTGCAAAAGTATCTTGCCAAGTACGAAATGGAATACTCGATAGGCACACCAGTTACAAATAAATCAAATCTTATTATAAGGGGCGGCAGCATCGACTGCCGTCTTTTATTTAGTAATGATGAAGGCTCTCTTGACTTAAACGCAGCTTTTTGTTATTCTATTGTTATAATAAAACACGGAGATGATCATTATGCTGTCACGCTACGACGGTAAGAAAATAAAGCTTATTACCACCGACGGCGAGGTGTTTGAGGGCTTTGCCGAGGTTTTTCCGCCGGGCTACGGGCTCGATGTTTTCGATATTGAGGAAGAGAGCATTTTGCTTGATGAAACGCATATATTCCTTTCCGACATAGACAAAATCGAGGTGCTCTCATCGCCGGCTTCCGGCGAAGCAATGGATGACCAATGCAGCGAGCTGATAAAAAGCCTGATCGACCTGCCGTACCGCATTGCCGATATTCTGCCCATACCTGTTCCGAACGACGCCGGCGGACAGTATTTCGCAGTTGATAAATACTTCAGAAAGCCCGTGCAGATGAAGCGGATACGTCTCAGACAGGCAGAGGTGCTTTTAAAGCTCAACTGCTACTATGACATGGCGGTTTCCTTTGACAACTGCTGCTCATGGCAGCTTAATCCCGACCCGAAGCAGTTTGCCGACAGCCTTTGCTCGCTTTCGGGCAACACCTTTATGCGCGCTCTGTTTCCTTCCAAGGATGTAATGATAGATATAAACCACTGCGAAACCTTTATGACGGTCACAAGCTCCATGGAAAGGATGACCGATTTTATCCGCAGGATCGCTTTTTCCGAGGGCTTCTTCCTCGGTGAACCTCAGACCGCTGATATTTAAGGGGGCATTATGTCGTTGAATGTACAAAGAAGCACGGTAAAAATAAACAACAACGAGATGGATTACTTCACCTTCGGCAGCGGCAAAATCCCGTTTGTAATGCTGCCGGGGCTAAGCGTAAAGAGTATCCTTGTTTCCGCCGAGGGAGTTGCCTCGGCTTACAGAGCGTTTGCGGATGATTTTACCGTTTATTGCTTTGACAGAACCAAATTTCTCACAAAGAATTATACTATAGAAATGCTGTCGGACGACACCGCCGAGGCGATGAGGGCTCTCGGCATAACAAACGCCTGCGTTTTCGGAGCTTCAATGGGCGGTATGATGGCTCAGTATATCGCAATAAAGCATTCCGAGCTGGTCGGCAGGCTGTTTCTCGCCTCGACCGCGTCGCGGCTGAATCCTCTTGCACAGGAAGTTATGGGTACCTGGATAAGCTATGCCGAGGCAGGCGACATCGACAGCTTTTGCGATTATTTTATCGACGTGCTCTACGGCAGGGACTTTGCCGCGCAGTTCGGCGAATTTATAAAATTAGCTCACAAGGACGTTACCAAAGAGGATTTTGACCGATTTGTGACCCTGGGCACGTCCTGCAAAAGCCTGAACGCTTACGACCGTTTGGACGAGATCAAGTGTCCGACCCTTGTTGTGGGAGCCGAAAACGACAGGGTTTTGGGTGCGGAAGCGTCGCGCGAAACAGCCGAAAAGCTCGGTTGTCCAATTTATATGTACGGCGCTGAATACGGTCATTGTGTGTTTGACGAAGCGCCCGACTACAAGGACAGGATAATGAATTTCTTTTTAAAGTGAAGGAGAGCAGCATGGAATTCAGTCTCAGATACCCCAAAAACGCCGACAGAAGCTTCAACACGCTTACCGACGAATCCGTTAACGATCTTTCAATAGATTTCATTTTGGACGCGCTTTCCGACGTAAAGTACGAGCGAGAGCATATGCGCAGCCTGCTTGTTCAGGTGACCGACGATCCCGAGGTCATCCGCTATCGCTGCGATGTGTTCGAGGATTTTCTCCGCTTTCCGCGTCTGCGCGAGGCTATGGAGCAGCTTGTTTCGCGCCTTGCCGACCTTAAAGACCTGGAACGCTTTCAAAAGGATCAGGAAGGACCGTCGCTGTGGTCTCTTGTCAACCGCCTGCGTGAGATAGACGAGTATGTAAGCTGCATAACAATGATAAAGCAGACGCTTGAGGAGCTTGACATACGCTCCGAGGGTATGCTTGCGCTCAAGCAGCTTGTCACCGACATCGACCGCGAATCGGGCTTTCCCGAGCTTAAAAAGGACATTGACGAGACTCTTGAAAGCGCGCGCAGGCTGAGAAGCATTACCATCGGCGTCAACCTTGACGGAATGTTGCGCCCCAAAAGCGCCGGCGTTATCTCGCTCAACGACACCGAATTTACCGATTCGGGACTTATGCGCCGTTTTATGAGTTTTACCAATAAAAAGGACGGGCTGCACGAGGGCAATGACGTCAGCGGCTTCAAGCATTTTCACGCGGCAAACCCCGTCACGGTCGAGTTTAAGGTTGCGGCGTATCAAAAAAGCGCGGTGTCAAACGATATCTATATCGACTCAACGCCCACGGGCAGCGACGGACTTTCCAACGCGATAAAAAAGCCCGTTTCCAACATAATGAAAAAAACCTGCGACGACATCAAGTCAACGCTTAAGCGCTACATAAACATCAGCGGCTATATGCTCATAGGTCTTATGCCCGAGATAATCTTTTATGTGCGTTGGGCTGCCCTTGTCGATAAAATACTCGCAACGGGAATGCCCATGTGCAAGGCGTCGATTCTGCCGCCTCAGGACAGAAAATGTTCTTTTACAGAATTATATAACCTCAAGCTCGCCATAAACAAAACAAAGGGCGAGAGCATCAACATAATAACAAACGAGCTTAACTTTGACGAAAACGGACGTATTTTTATCCTAACGGGGCCAAACCGCGGCGGCAAAACCATCTTTACACAGGCGGCTGGGCTTGCCATGATGATGGCGCAATGGGGCATTTATGTTCCCTGCAAATCGGCTCAGATCAGCCCTTGTGACAACATGTTCACGCACTTTCCCGCCGACGAGAACGACACCGTTGATCTCGGTCGTCTGGGCGAGGAGAGCAAGCGGCTGTCCGAGATTTTTGAGATAGCCACAAGCCGCAGCGTTATGCTTCTGAACGAAAGCCTCGCCACAACCAGCGTAGCCGAGGGTCTGTACATAGCAAAGGACGTTGTCAAGGCTATGCGTTACTTGGGCGCGCGTTCAATATTCAACACCCACATGCACGAGCTGGCGCGCAGCCTCGACGAGCTTAACGGCGGAGTTGAGGGCGACAGCAGGGTAGAGAGCCTTGTTACCGGCGTTCAAAAGGGCTCGCGCAGCTTTAAGGTAGCCGTTTCACCGCCGCAGGGCGTAAGCTATGCCAGAGATATTGCCGTAAAGTACGGCGTAACCTTTGCGCAAATCAAGGACAGCATAGACGGCAAGCAGGAAGGTCACACAGATAAGGACAGGTGAAACAATGCATAATAATAACACGGGGCTTGTGCTTGAAGGCGGCGCTATGCGCGGTCTGTTCACCGCAGGAGTGCTTGATGTTTTAATGGAAAACCAAATAGATTTTCCATGCATGGCCGGAGTTTCGGCGGGCGCTGCGTTCGGCTGCAACTACAAATCCCGTCAAAACGGCAGAGCTCTGCGATACAACCTGAAATACTGTAAAGACCCAAGGTATTGCAGCATGCGCTCGCTTATAAAAACGGGCGATATTTACGGAGCAGAGTTTTGCTATCACGCGATACCCGAGCAGCTGGATGTGTTCGACGCCGAGACCTTTAACAGTAACCCCATGAAATTCTATGCTGTCTGCTCCGACGCGGAAACGGGCAAGCCCTTCTACAAGCTGCTCGATAAGGCGGACAGCGAGTGCTACGAATGGATACGCGCCTCCGCATCCATGCCGCTGGTGTCAAGGGTGGTGACCGTGGGCGGCAAAAAGCTTCTCGACGGCGGAATGACCGATTCCATACCGCTCGAATTTATGGAAAGGCATTGCCCGAAAAACGTTGTCGTGCTCACTCAGCCGAGGGATTATGTAAAATCGCCTGCGTCGGCAATGTGGATGTTTAAGGTGAATCTAAGAAAGTATCCTAAAATGGTTGAAGCGATAGCAGACCGCCACAATATGTACAATAAGCAGCGCGAGCTTGTTTTTGCGCGCGAAAAAGAGGGCAGAGCCTTTGTGATATGCCCGGAGCAAAAGCTCCCCGCAGGCAGGATAGAGCACGATCCCGCTGCTCTGCAAAAAACCTACGACCTCGGCAGAGAAGCTGCGGAAAAACACCTGAACGAGCTGAAGATGTTTATAGAATAATTCCTTTCAAGAATAAAACGGGCTGTCGCACAAAGCGGCAGCCCATTCCTAATGTTATTTTTCAACCCTGATTACTTAGGGTATTATATAAAAAACCTCTTTTGTATATAGCCCGTGATTCGTTTAGCTGTAGTGGGAAAGCAGATAGATGCAGTACTGGTTCATGCTGATCCCTTCCTGCCTGGAACGCTCGGCAAGAAGCTTATGCAGGGACTTAGGCATTCTCAGTCTGAACTGGCCGGAATACTCCTCAGCGTCAAACGGTTTAGGGATTTCCATTCCGCTTTCAAGTGTTGCCATGATCCACTCGCGTCTTGCTTCCTCGCCGTTTTTGACGGCTTGTTCTATCGTTTCGCCGGACTATATACATCCCAATAAATAAAGTGTGAGAAACATACCCATGCCCGGCGGTTTTTCTTTGCGAATCTCTTGTGATAACTTTTGGTTTAAATGCTAAAGCCCTTTTGCATCGGAATATTACACAAAAAGCCATGATGGTATTAGTGCAACTTTCACAAAATAGTTTTTATAATGTCGAATTTTGTTGCAACATACGCTTTAGTGTGGTAAAATGATGACATCACCTGTCGAATTATCAGACAGAAAAGAGAGGGTAATAGAATGACAAAAACAAAAAAGATCGTCCTGTGCTGTGCAGCCGTCATTATTGTCGGCCTGCTTGTATGGGCGTGTGTTTCCGGCGGCTCGCAGGGCACCGTGAAATGCCCCGACTGTCAGGGAGCCGGCATATTGGATGACGCCGACTGTGAAACCTGCGGCGGCGAGGGCATGGTTCGCGGAACCTGGTGGGCGCTGCTTCCGCCGATAATCGCCATAGGGCTTGCGCTGATAACAAAAGAGGTTTATTCCTCGCTTGCTGTCGGTCTTGTTTCGGGCGGCATTATTTATGCTACCCAGCCGGGCGGACTGTTCGGAAGCTGTTTCCATCCGCTTGCCTCAATGAACGAGATAAACGAAAACGGTCTGATAAGCGCGGTCAGCGCCACAGCCGGCGTGTTCATCTTCCTTGTTGAGCTGGGCGTTATAGTGGCTCTTGTCAACAAAGCCGGCGGCTCGCAGGCGTTCGGACGCTGGGCTGCCACTCACATCAAGTCCCGCACGGGCGCAATGCTTGCAACCTTTGCGCTGGGCGTGCTGATCTTTATTGACGACTACTTCAACTGCCTTACCGTGGGCTCGGTCATGAGACCCGTTACCGACGGTCATAAAATCTCGCGCGCAAAGTTTTCTTATCTTATAGACGCAACAGCCGCGCCCGTGTGCATGATAGCTCCGGTTTCTTCCTGGGCGGCAGCCGTTGCAACTTATGCCGAGGACGGACAGGGCTTAAAGCTGTTTATCTCCGCAATTCCTTACAACTTCTATTCGCTGCTCACCTTTGTGTTCATTATCGCCATTTGCGCCATGAGCTTCGACTACGGTTCAATGGCTCTTCACGAGTACAACGCGATGTACAACGGCGACCTTTACACAACGGGCGAAAGGGTAGATAAGGAGCTTGAGGGCGAGGAGACCAACCCCAACGGCAAGGTAATCGATCTTATCCTTCCCGTAATCTTCCTTATTGCGGTGTCTGTATTCGCGCTTATTTACATCGGCGGCTTCCTTGCAAAGGGAGACGAAGAAAACTACCTCAACTTCATCAACGCGTTCGGCAACACAGACGCCACGGTAGCTTTGCCCTGGGCAGGCGCCATCGCTCTTGTGTGCACCATACTTTATCTTATCGCGCGCAAGGTCATCACCTTCAAGGACAGCATGGATGCGGTTCCCAAGGGCTTTATGGCTATGGTTCCCCCGATCCTTATCCTCACCTTTGCCACAGCTCTTAAGAACATCACAATGGATCTGGGCGCAAAGTATTTTGTTGCCGACCTTATGAGCAACAGCGCGGCGCAGCTTCAAAACTTCCTGCCTGCCATCATCTTCCTGGTTGCCTGCTTCCTCGCGTTCTCAACGGGAACCTCGTGGGGCACCTTCGGCATCCTCATTCCCATCGTGCTGTCGATCTTCCCGAGCGGCGAGCTCCAGGTCATCGGCATCTCCGCCTGCCTTGCGGGAGCTGTTTGCGGCGACCATTGCTCACCCATTTCCGACACAACCATTATGTCCTCGGCAGGCGCACAATGCAACCACATAAACCACGTTTCAACGCAGCTTCCTTATGCGCTTACCGTGGCGGGAGTATCCTTTGTTTCGTTCATCCTCGCCGGATATATCCAGACCTGGTACATCGTGCTTCCCATCGCAGTTGGTTTGATGATAGTAACTTTGATCCTGTTAAAGTACTTCACCAAAAACAGACAGACGGCGACCAAAACAAAAGTATAATATCGCTGAGCCTGTCGATCCTTGCATCGGCAGGCTCTGTTACATACGGGTGATAACATGATTATCGACACACATGCGCACATCGGAAAAATGATAGGCTTCAACATGCCCGGCGAATGTCTGCTGAAATCTATGGACAAATACGGCATAGATTTCTCGCTGTTCAGCGATATCGAGGCGGCGGAGTATGCCCACAACGGCATGAAAATACCGCGGTTTCTTCAAAAGAAGCAGAACAAGGTGCTGAAAAACGACCTTGAATTTGTAAGACAGCACAGCGACAGGCTCGGTCTGCTTGTCTGGCTCAAAACAGCCGGTGAACTGCCCGACTGCGAAATGCTCTCTCTCATAGAGCAAAACCGCGACGTTATTTACGGCGTAAAGCTTCACCCGTTCCACTCCCGAACCTCTCCCGACGACCCCAAGCTTGAGCCGGTGTATGACATGTGCAGGCGCTTTTCTCTGCCCGTGGTTTCTCACACGGGAGGCTGTGCGGAGGCTATGTCCGACCGCCTGTACAACGCCGCAAAAGCGCACCCCGACATCAGCTTTGTTATGGTGCACATGGATCTGGGCACCGACAACAGTCGTGCGCTCGACCTTTTGGGCGAGCTTCCCAACCTGTACGGCGACACCACATGGGTGCCTGTTTCAACGACTTTAGAGGCTGTGCGCCGCTACGGCAGCAAAAAAATGCTGTTCGGCACCGACAACACCATCGACGGGATCGATACGCTGCTCCACAACAAAACGGGCGACCGCTCGCTTTATCAGGAATACTTTAACGAGCTTAAGCATAAGCTGAGCCGAGAGGAATACGACGACCTGATGTACAAAAACGCGGTCAGGCTTTTCGGCGTCGATCTGCCGGCGCTTTGATCGGCACAAAAAATTTTGGGCAATACCCTAATGCTCTTGAAAACGCGGTTTTTCGGGTGTATAATAAAACAAATAAGTATTAAGGATGCTTTTGTATGAAATACCGCAGGTTAATTGACAACGCAAAAAAGCCCTCGGGCTTTTGGGGCAGACTGATGATCCGCTCCATGAACAAGGGGCACCACGAGCTGACCGACTGGGCGCTTGAGCACGTTAAAATTTCAAACGGTCTTACCGTGCTCGACGTTGGCTGCGGCGGCGGACGAACCGTGTCAAAGCTGTGTCAAAGGGTCGGCAGCGGCAAGGTGTATGGTATAGACTATTCGCAGCTTTGCGTTCAAAAATCCGAAAAGCTCAACCGCAAAAGCATCCTGTGTCAAAAGGCTGTAATAAAGCAGGCGTCGGTGTCGCAGCTTCCGTTTGAGGACGATACCTTTGATCTTGTCACCGCGATCGAGACCTACTACTTCTGGCCGGATAAGCAGGGCGACCTTAAAGAGATTCTAAGGGTGCTCAAGCCCGGCGGAACGCTGCTGCTGGTGTTTGAGATGCTCAAAACCGACGCGGAGCCCGACAAGTGGAAAAGGGTGGAGGACAGGCTTAATATAAAGGCAGTAAGCAGGGAGGAAATAGAAAACGCCCTGCACTCGGCAGGCTACACAAACGTTAAATCCTACACCGCAGGCGGCACAAGCCGACTGTGTGCAACGGCAGAAAAGGAGGCAACATGAAGGCATTAATAACGGGCGCAAGCTCGGGGATAGGCAAAGAGATAGCGCGTTATCTGGCAGAGCAGGGCTATGACCTCATAGTTGCCGCCCGTTCAACAGACAAGCTCAACGAGCTGCGCGACGAGCTCACAAACGTAAGCGTAAGGGTAATAACCATCGACCTTTCGCGCGAGCAGGACGCCTACGACCTGTATGAGCATCTTACCGACGAAAAGATAGATTATCTTGTCAACAACGCAGGCTTCGGCGCCTACGGCAAATTCAGCGAGGTTCCGCTCGAAACCGAAATGAACCTGATCCACACAAATATCTGCGCCGTTCATATACTTACCAAGCTGTTTTTGGTCGATATGAAAAAGCGAAACAGCGGCACCATACTCAACGTGGGCTCAATGGCGGGCTTTTGCGCGGGTCCTACGTTTTCAAGCTACTATGCGTCCAAGAACTATGTGGTACGGCTTACCGAGGCTATCCACGAGGAGCTCAGGCGCGAAAAAAGCAATGTAAAGGTGTCTGTACTGTGTCCCGGACCCGTCGATACCAACTTCAACAACACGGCGAACGTCAGGTTTTCCGCAAAGGGACTCGATGCGCGTTATGTGGCGCGTTATGCGGTGGATAAAACCGCGCGAGGCAAAATGGTCATCATACCGGGCTTTGCCATGAAGGCGGCAAAGTTTTTCTCTCATTTTGTCGGCGAAAGGTTCCTTACGGGGATATCCTACGGCGTTCAGTCCCAAAAGAACGGCGACAAGTGATGATCAGGGCTGTTCTAAGGTTTTACGACGCCATAAAGCCGTTTCTAAAAAAAATCTCACACGACAACATATTCGCAATCGCGGGTCAGTCGGCGTTTTTTCTGCTGCTGTCGTCGGTTCCGCTTGTGATGTTTGTTGTTTCGGTGCTGCAAACCCTGTCTATTCCCATAGAGTGGCTTCAGGACACCTTCGGCAAGATTCTGACAGAAGACGCGGTCAAGGTCGTTTTCAATTTTCTTAACAATCTGTACGAAAACACTCTCAACATTTCTCTGGTATCTATAATAGCCGCGCTGTGGTCTGCATCTCAGGGGCTCCACGCAATAACCAACGGGCTCAACCGCGTTCATCACACATACGAAAACAGAAACTGGTTTCTGCTCAGACTGCGTGCGATGATATATACGGTCATCATTTTCATCATGCTGCTTGCAACCGTGCTTATCGTTGTGCTAGGCTCCACCATCAACGCATGGCTCTCTCCGCATCTGCCGAGTCTTCCAGCCGTGGTAGGCGTGCTTTACAGCCTGCGCTACGTTATAGTATTTTTGTATATGGTGTTCTTTTTTGCCATGCTGTACCGCAACCTGCCCAATCTCAGGCGCGAACGCCGCAAAAAGTTCGGGCTTCGCTGTCAGCTTCCCGGTGCGCTGTTCTGCGCAATATCGTGGGTGGTGCTGGCGTGGGCAATCTCCATATATGTTGACGACTTCAACGGCTATTCCATCTACGGCGGACTTACGCGCATGGCGGTGGTTATGGTCTGGCTGTATTTTTGCATGGTCTGCCTCATGCTGGGAGCCGAATTTAACTATTTTTACAACAAGCAGATAGACAAAATAACACTCAGGATTTTCAGCAGAAAAAAGAAAAAATCAAAAGCCAATATTGACCTTTCGGTAAAATAGTAGTAAAATAACCGTATGCGGAAACGCGTTTTTTCAGATTATTATATTTAAAGGGTGAACAATATGGACAACTGCGTTTTTTGCGGTATCGCAAACGGCGCCATTCCGTCAAAAAAAGTATATGAGGACGAGCTTATCCTCGCGTTTTACGACCTTGAGCCGCAGGCTCCCGTACATGTTTTGGTTATTCCAAAGCAGCACATCAGCAGCGCAAACGACGTTGACGAGAGCAACGCCTCGGTTGTCGCGCACATTTTTGCAAAAATCCCCGAAATCGCCGCAACTCTCGGGCTTGACAACGGCTATCGCATTGTTACCAACTGTGGCGAGGACGGCTGTCAGAGCGTTCATCACATGCATTTTCATATTTTGGGCGGCAAAAAGCTCGGCGGAAGAATGGTGTAACGGGAGGACAGGACGATGGATACATACAAAATCAACATTGCGGGAGTTGAGCGCGAGCTCATCAAGTATCCCGTAAGCGACAAGCTCGACATAGCCGCGTTCATCATGTTCGGCGACGTCGAGGTGACCGAAAAGGCCGCCGCCGCGCTGCTCAAAAAATGTCCCGAGCACGACGTTGTTTTTTCGGCGGAGGCAAAGGGCATTCCGCTTTGCTACGAGATGGCGCGTCAGGGCTGCCGCGAGTATGTTATAGCCCGCAAAAGCGTAAAGGTATATATGCGCAACTGCGTTGACGTCACGGTCAACTCCATTACCACGGCAAACGAGCAGAAGCTGTATCTGGGCGATACCGACGTTCGGTTTTTGAAGGGCAAGCGCGTGCTTATAGTTGACGACGTTATTTCAACCGGCGAAAGCATAGCGGCGCTCGAAAACCTTCTCAATAAAATCGGCGCAAACATAGTGGGCAAGGCGTGCGTGCTTGCAGAGGGCGACGCCAAAAACAGGGACGACATCATCTATCTTGAGGAGCTTCCCGTATTTGAAAAGTAATTGGTAATGCGACATGAAACGACCGTTCGGACTGATAGGACTTGTTTTTCTTACCGTCCTTGCGGTCGCTTTTTATTACTTTTCGGTCGCACTTGTTGTGACGATTTGCGCGGCGGGTGTGCTGCTTGCGTCGGCAGCGTTGGTCGTCGGAATAGTAAGACCCGCGTCGGGCTTCTGCCGTCCGGCGCTTGCCGTTGGCGCTGCGGCTATTGCGGCGGTGTTGTCTTTACTTCTTTATCAGAATTATTATGTTTCTCCGATCATTGATAATTATTCCGATAAGGAAATAAAAATCCAAGGCTATGTAAGCGATGACCTTCATTTCAGCGGACATTATGTTGTTTTCACCGTGCAGACGGAGACCATCGACGGAAAAGACGCCGCGATAAAGCTGCAGCTCACGGTATCGGACGATGAGGATGTTCAGCCGTTTCAAAGGCTCACCGCCACACTCACTCCGCATCCCTCAGAATACAGTCAGATGAAGAGCCGAAGGGTGTTTCTCAGCGTGTTTCAGTCCGATGTTTCGGAGATAAACGCTTTTGATGAATATGTAAGCACGCCGTATTCATGGGCGGTATGGCTGAGAGGCAGGATGAAATCGACCCTGTCGCAGCTGCTTCCGCAGGACGCCGCCGCGCTTTCAAAGGCGATACTTCTCGGCGACAAATACGCTCTCGGCAAGGACGTAAAGGGCAGCTTTGCCGACTCGGGAATGTCATTTCTCATAGTCGTGTCGGGCTTTCATCTTTCGGTCGCCGCAGGTATGCTCAGGCTTATACTCTCGCGGTTCAGGCTTAACAGGTTTGTTTCTCCGGCAATAATATCGGCTTTTGTCCTGATGTTCATGGCGGTCACGGGTTTTACTCCGTCTGTTGTAAGATCGGGAATAATGCTTATCACAGCCTATTGCGGCAAGGCGTTCTTCCGCCATGCCGACAGCATAAACTCGCTTGGAATAGCCGCGCTGATACTCACGCTTCCCAACCCTTACGCCGTGGGCGACGTCGGACTGCTTCTGTCCTTTTCGGCAACCTTCGGCATCGTGCTTTGGTCGGACAAAATAGCCGGTTTTGCAATTAAACGGCTTGGCAAGTACAAAACCTCGGACAAAGAGATAATCTCAACGCGAGAGCGTGCGCTCAGGCTTGTAAAAAGCGTTGCGGTTTATCTTATTAAAGTATTCTCGGTTTCTCTTTCTGCAATGCTGTGGGTCATACCAGTCACCGTTTTTGCGTTCGGAAGGATAAACCCGCTCACCGTGTTTTTCTCGGTCATAGCCTCGCCGCTCGCCGCAGCGGTTATAGTTTCTTCCATGCTGTTGATTGCAGTCTCCTTTGTTCCGTTTCTGAATCTTGTGATAGCGTCGGTCACCGCGTTCCTTTGCAGGGCGCTGCTGTTTGCGGTTGATGTTTTTAATTCCGTTCCGTTTTCACACATCACGGCGGACAGGGATTTTTACAAGGTATGGGTGCTTGTTTCGCTGCTGCTTGTCGCGCTGTGCTACGCCTTTCACGCAAAAGGTATATATAGAGCCGCGGCTGTCGTGCTCTCTGTGCTCACGCTCACAACCGGCGGCTCGCTCAGCTATCTGTTTGCCGACAGGTCGTGCACGCTCACGGTGTATCCCTCGCGCTACGGTTACACCGCCGTGCTTGCCAAGTGTGAAAACGTCACGCTGCTCAGCTGCGGCGGCTCGGGCGACACCTTTGACGCTGTAGCGGATGAAATAGACAGCAGGTCGGGTCATATCGACATGATTATAATTCCAAAAGAGAATAAATCACACGCCGCTTACCTTCCCGATATTATAAACCGATTTGACGTATCGGATATTTTGGTATATGATAGTACGGACGAAGCCCTGCCCGACGGCGCAATTGTTTTCGGTGACTCGGCGTTTGAGGTTTGTGTCAACGCCGACGCCTCGGTTCGCGTCGTTCCCGACAAAAACAAGGTGTGCTTTTATGTATATACGTCTGATTCGTCGGCGGTCATTTTGCCGCAAAACGCCGACGCTTCCGCCTTTTCCGACGAGATAAATTCAGCCGCCTGCATTATTTGCGAGGGCGGCGTTAGGGACGAATTGCCTCAAAACACAGAGGTGATCAAGCTTAAAAGCGGCGATTATTTCACGATAAAGCTTTCATAACGGAGGACGCTATGCCTGTAATAACCGAAGCCGAATTGAAAAAACAAATTAAGGCGAGAAGCTTTTCGCCCATATACGTTATTTACGGCTCAGAGCAGATGTTTGTAAAAAGCGCTGCCGGGCTGCTTATCAACGCTGTGGCAGGCAAGGCTCCGTCGGACTTCAACTATCATGCCTTCGGCGGCGAGGTTGACCTTGACGCCCTTGCGGCTGCGATGGGGGTCGTGCCGTTTATGAGCGAGTACAACCTTGTTACCGTTACCGACATCTTCCTCGACAGCATGAACGCAGACGACATAGCCAAGCTAAAGGCGATTTGCAAGCATACGGTCGAGGGAACGGTGCTCGTTATTTCAATGCCGTCTTATGTTCCCAAGAAAAACAAGGCAGCGCTTGACGCCATAGCAAAGCGCGCCGAAAAGGACGGTTCCGTGTGCCGCTTTGACAAAATCGACAGGCGCACGCTTGAAAAATACATAGCAAAATGGGCTAATGAACGCGGCAAAACCATTTCACAGCTGAACGCCTCCGCGCTGATAAACGCCTGCGGCGAGGATCTCAATCTGCTCAAAAACGAGGTCGAAAAGCTCTGTGCTTACTCAACCGGCGAAACCATAGAGCACGAGGCTATCGAAAAGCTTATCGCACCAAACCTTGAAACAAAGATTTTTGCTCTCTCCGACGCTGTGCTCTCGGGCAACGGCGACAAGGCGTTCAGCCTGCTTGACAGGCTGTTTTATCAAAAGGAAGAGCCGGTTATGATGCTCTATATACTGGCAAACGCCTTTACCGACGCTTACCGCATCCGCGTTGCCGACGAATGTGGGGTTCACGAAAAAGAGGTCGTCAAAGACTTTGAATACAAAAACCGCGCGTTTGCGCTGTCAAAAGCCCGCCGCGCCACCTCGCGCATTAGCACAGAGGCTTTGCGCGACTGCCTTAACGCCGTGCTTGACGCCGACATAAAGCTCAAATCGGTGTCGGTAAATCCGCGAATGCATTTGGAGCAGCTGACAGCGCGTCTGCTGCTCATATCAAGGGAGGTCAGGCGTTAGTGATAAAGCTTAGGGAAGCGGTCATAGTAGAGGGCAGATATGACAGGATAAAGCTCAGCGGTCTGATCGACGCGCCCGTAATAGAAACAGGCGGCTTTCGCGTTTTTAAGGACAGGGAAAAACAGAGCCTTATAAGGCAGATAGCAAATTCGCGCGGCATCCTCATAATGACCGACAGCGACGGCGCTGGCTTTGTTATCCGCAATTTTTTAAACGGAGCAGTGCCTGCCGACAGGATCCGCCATTGCTACATACCTCAGATAGAGGGCAAGGAAAAACGCAAGCCGCAAAAAAGCCGCGAAGGGCTGCTCGGCGTCGAGGGCGTTACCGACGAAATAATTATAGAGGCTATACGCAAGAGCGGCGCCCATATTTTGGGCGAGGACGCTCCGCCCGAAAACCGCATCACAAAATCGGATTTATATGCATTGGGTCTTACCGGTGGCAAAAACGCGTCGCAAAACCGTCAAAGGCTGCTTAAGCACCTTGACCTGCCGACATATCTTTCCACCAACGCAATGCTTACCGCGCTCAATTGCTTATATTCCTTAGAAGAATTAAAGCAACTGGATTATTAAAGCGCGTTAAAGATTAGAGCTGTTTTCAAATCTTTTTCTCAGCTTTTTCAGCGCCTTTGTTTCTATCCTGCTCACATATGACCGGCTTATTTTTAAAAGCTTAGCCACGTTCTTTTGGGTCGCGGGCTCTCTGCCGCCCAGGCCGTAGCGCAGCACAATAACGGTTTTTTCACGCCCGGACAGCTCCTCGTTTATGAACTGTCCGAGCTTTTTTTCGTTCAGCCTGCGGTCAAGATTGTCGATAATGTCGTCCTCAACCGCCATAATATCCAGCAGGGTAAGCGGATTTCCGTCCTTGTCTGTGTCTATTGTCTCGCTAAGCGACACGTCGCGCTCCGCCTTTTTCGCGCTTCTGAAATGCATAAGTATCTCGTTTTCTATGCAGCGGCTCGCATATGAGCTCAGTCGGATGTTTTTGT
Organism: uncultured Ruminococcus sp.; assembly: GCA_902798365.1. Classification (GTDB taxonomy): domain Bacteria; phylum Bacillota; class Clostridia; order Oscillospirales; family Acutalibacteraceae; genus Ruminococcoides. Next base: position 11,198 of record CADBWP010000001.1, on the reverse strand, counting down.
CTGGCTTAAAGGTGTTTATCGCCTTAATCAGACCGATCGTGCCTATAGACACCAAATCATCCTGCTCGCTCTGATTGCCGTAATACTTTTTTATTATGTGTGCCACAAGCCGAAGGTTGTGCTCCACAAGCTTGTTTCGCGCGTCGGGATCGCCGTTTGCCGCTTTTTCAAGGTATTCGCGTTCCTTCTTTTCGGACAGCGGCTTGGGAAACGCGCCGCCTCCGCACACGTGCAAAATAAAAAAGCATACATACTGCCCCAAAAGCCCGATGATGTTTAGCATAAAACCACCCCTCGGAATAAAACTTATTCAAACCCCTTGCGAAAAATGCTTTTTTATTTTATACTATTATTGAAACAATGCTTAAGCATGAGCTGCCGCATTGAAAAAGGGGAGTGGGATCATGAAAAAGCTGATATCATGGAACGTAAACGGTCTGCGCGCCTGCGTCACCAAGGGCTTTTTGGATTTTTTTAACGATATAAACGCCGACATTTTCTGCCTGCAGGAAACAAAGCTTTCTCAGGGTCAGCTCGACCTTGACCTGCCGGGCTATCATCAGTACTGGAACTACGCCGAAAAAAAGGGCTATTCGGGCACCGCTTTGTTTACAAAGGACGAGCCTCTCAGCGTTACCTACGGAATAGGTGAGGAGGAACATGACCATGAGGGCAGGGTCATCACCGCCGAATTTGAAAAATTTTACATGGTCACCTGCTACACGCCCAATTCGCAAAACGAGCTGAAACGCCTCGACTACCGCATGACGTGGGAGGACGCGTTTTTGGCGTATCTCAAAAGGCTTGAGGAATCAAAGCCCGTTATACTATGCGGCGATTTGAACGTTGCGCACAAAGAGATCGACCTCAAAAACCCAAAGACCAACCGCAAAAACGCGGGCTTTACCGACGAGGAGCGCGGCAAGATGACAGCCCTTCTGCAAAGCGGCTTTACCGATACCTACCGTCACTTTTATCCCGATACCGAGGGCGTATATTCGTGGTGGTCATATCGTTTTCGCGCGCGTGAAAAAAACGCGGGCTGGCGCATAGACTATTTTATCACCTCAAACGCCCTTGACGATAAGCTTGTTTCCGCAGCCATACACACAGATGTTTTGGGCTCCGATCATTGTCCGGTCGAGCTTGTTGTTGACATGTAGGAGGCGTTTTATGAATTTCAGGCTTTTGGTCTCAATAATAGCCTGCATCGCGGCGACTGCGTTCGCTTTGCTGAACCACGCCGAGCTGTGGCTTTGCATAATCATCTTTGTGCTTTCTCCGCTGATAGTATATGCCGCAATGACCTTTTTCTCCTCGCGCAGCAGAGGCGCCGGACGCGAGGGCAAAACAAACGACCCCGATCGCAAAAGAAAATTCTGAAATAAAAACCGGTAAGACGACGAACCATCTTACCGGTATTTTTTACACTATGCCCGGCTGCTCACAGAGCGCACCGCCTTTTTTATTCCGAACCCGAGCTCACATTTTCGGGTATCTCTTCAAGAGATTCTTCAAGCTCTTCCTCTATCTCCTTGCTGTGCTCCTTGTGACCCTTTGTGTAGTAGGAGAAGGGCACGGTGAGTATCATGGCGCCGTAGTAGGTGATAAAGCGCCAGATAACTATGGCGGGCTTTGTGCGGAACCCGAACAGCGGGTCATAATAGAGCGCAAAGGCAGCCTCCGCACCGCCCGAGGCTCCCGGCAGGGGGATTAGGTTGGAGGTGAACAGCACGAACGACTGAATACAAATAAAGTTGAACCAGTTGCCCTGCGGCATGTTCATTTCCGCCGCTATTTTGGGCATGTCAAGCGCCAGATAGATAAAGAACGGCACCGACAGTATCAGCAGCACCTGAACAGAAACCAGCGCATAAATGAGCACCATCCGCTTTTTGTCCGACATGAGCGCCTTGTTCGAGGTGTGGAACATCTCAAATTCCTTGGATAGCTTTTTCAGCTTACCGTCGGCGTTTTTTATCTTAAATTTGTTAAGTATCTTGCCAATAAGCGCAAGCAGCTTTTTGGTCAGCCTGCTCGAAAACGACACTATGATAAACAGCGCGGTTATGCCCAGCTGAACGGCAAAGCCGAGTATTATGAATGCCGACGACCAAAAGCCCGTGAACGCTCCGCTGAACAGATCAAACTTGACCACAATGGCAAATATGCTGAACGCCATTGTAACAAACTGATATACAATAAACTTTTGCGTCATGCAAGCCGAGCCAAAGCCCACGCTGATGTTCATTTTTGACATCAAATAAAGCTGCATTGGCTGACCGCCCGTGCTTGAGGGCGTTATTGCGCTGAAAAACACGCCTACGCAGGTGATTTTTATCGCCTGCAAAAATTTTAAATCAGGATATTTTGAACGTATAAACGTAAAGGTGACTATCGCGTCCATAACAATGTTCATGTCAAACACCGCCAGCGCGACGATAAGCCATCCCACGATTATTCCGTCTCTCGACTTAAGCAGGTCTATCATGCCGCCGTCAGACACGATAAAATAGATCATCAAAAACACCGTGATGACCCCGACAGCCAAGTTAAAAATCAGGGTGCCGCTGACCTTAAACTTCTTTTTTTCTTTATTCAAAGCATCGTCCCCATTGTTGTGATCAACTACTATAATACTACTTTTTTTCCTTATTTGCAATTACAATATTGTAATCACGGTTTTTGTACAAAAAGCGTGACAATTTGCCTTTTTTACTTGTAAAGGGTCAAACAATATGATACAATAGTTATGGTGATTTAATTGGGATTTTTTGACGTGGTAAACCCTTGCGGGCTTGTGTTTGCGGCGCTTCTGCTGTTTCCGCATATCCTCTACCGCCGCACGCATACAATAGATAAAACGGTGTTTGACAACATCTCAATGGTCTATATCGACCGCGTGGGGCGCTATGCAAGCCTGTTCCTTATGGCGATAAATATCGGCGTGCTCGAGGGCGGCTTTACCGAGCCCAAGGCGCTTATGGAGCGCTTCTGGCTGATCTTTTGCGCGGTACTTATGCTGCTTTACCTGTTGTTTTGGTATTTGTTCAATAAAACGGGGCGGCGCGTGTTTGCTTATCTGATAATCGCCTCAAGCTCGCTCGTTATAATAATGAGCGGCATATTGCAGGTCAAAACTCTGTTACTCACCGCAGGCATAATTTATTTTATCGGCGAGCTGTACATGGCTTCGCGCTTCTTTAAACAATTTTGAGGTCAAAAATGAACGTAATAATGCTTTTAAAGCCCAAGGACACGGTAAAGTATATTTACGACACAAACACCCTGCGCCAGGGGCTTGAAAAAATGCGCGCCCACAGCTACACCGCCATTCCCGTTATTTCGGAGGACGGACGATATGTGGGCACGGTAAGCGAGGGCGACTTTTTGTACTGCATCATCGACTCGCGCAACAACGCTATCAAAGAAAAGGAAAAACACAACGTAAAAGACATCATCCGCAAAAGCTTCAACCCCGCGGTCAAAATCGACGTTTCCATGGACGAGCTGCTCAACCGCGCGGTAAATCAGAACTTTGTTCCCGTGACCGACGATTTCGGCACCTTCATAGGCATAGTAACCCGTCAGGACATCATCAGACATTTTATCGGCGAAAAATGATTTAGGGCAACACCGCACAAATCAAGGCGATCTCGGCAAGGCGTCAGCCTTACCTCGATTTATTTGTTCAACCTGACGAAAAATCTTGCTGCGCAATCCGTACACCTGAATTATGCGGTATTGCCTTAGAAAAAATTCAGGGTCGGCTGCTCCTTTGAGCTTAGCCGACCCTTGTTTTAATTCTATTTTTTCAGCAAAAGTCCGTTTGCCAGGTCTTCCTTTGCCTGTTTTTTAATAACAAAATGCTGCTTTTTGCCCGTTGCCGTGCGCGGAAGCTCCTTTACAAAGCGGTAATAGCGCGGAGCCTGATATTTAGAGATATTCGGCGATCCGGCGCAGAACGCCATAAGCTCCGCGACCGTCAGGCTGTCGTCTGCGGGAATTACATACGCCGCCACCGACTCGCCTCTGGTGCTGTCGGGCACGCCGGTCACAATGCTGTCGCCCACCTTGGGATGACTGTTGAGCACCTCTTCGATTCGCGCGGGATAAATATTTTCGCCCTTGCTTATTATCATGTCATCCTTGCGACCGGCAATGGTTACAAACCGCCGCCTGTCCCAGGTCGCTATGTCGCCCGTGTAAAGCCAGCCCTTATAAAACTTTTCGGCTGTTGCCTGCGGATTGTTCGCATAGCAGTAGGTGGATTTTGCAGGGCATTTTATAATAACCTCGCCCTCGGCTGTGTTGTCCGTGGGAACCATGTCGTCGGGCTCCGCCTTTTTGTCGTCATACACCCTTACTACCCTCACCTCGTCGTCGGTGCAGGCGCGTCCTGCTGTTCCCGACATTTCGGGAAGGTCAAACGGGCGCAAGAAGGTGTTCCAGAATGACTCGGTCGTGCCGTAGCCGTTAAAAATATTCGGCGTGAGCACCTTTTGAAAGCGAATACAGGCTTCCTTTTCAAGCGGGCTGCCCATGGTCACAACGCCCTTGAGCGTAGAAATGTCTTTGGGGTGCTTTTCCTGGCGCGAGGCGAGCAGGGTCAGCACCGACGGAACGCCCGTTATGAACGATATGCCGAACCGCTCAATGTATTCAAGCGTGACCTTTGGGTTAAAGGTGCGCATAATAACCAGCGCGCCGCCTACATACAGAGTGGGGGTGGGTCCGCCCGAGTGCAGACCTCCGCGGTGGAACCACGGCGTCATGTTCATGGTGATGTCGGCGGGGGACAGCGGAAAGTGCATTATTACATCGTGTGCCGACAGCACCTCGTTTATGTTGTTTAGCGGAACGCCCTTGGGGGTGCCTGTGGTGCCCGAGGTTTGCAACCTTACTATCTCATCATAAATATGCGGCTCAAAGTCTGTGGGCGGGTCTGTGTCCGCCGCTTTTTTTGTGTATTTTTCAAAAAGAATATGTCCCTGCGGCAGCTTTATTTCCTTTTTAGAACTATTTACGGCGATAACAACGTCGGGCTTGTGTTTGCTCAGCTCAATCGCCTTTACGGCTGTCTCAGTTATTTCGGTGTCATATATATAAACCTTTGCCCTGTTGTGGTTCATTATCTCGGCTGTTTCGCCGGGCGACAGGTTAAAGTTCACGGGGTTGGCTATCGCGCCTATTTTCTGCGAGGCTATGTAAGAGAACAAAAACTGCGGACAGTTAAACAGCTGAAACATCACGACGTCGCTTTTGCCGACGCCGCTTTTTTTCATTGCATTTGCAAGCCTGTTGCAGTCGGCGTTCAGCTCCTCGTAAGACCATTGCTTTTTATCGGCGGGAGAAATCACGGCGGGCTTGTAGCCGAAGCGGTGCACATTTCTCATAAATCCGTTCAGCCAGGTAAATTCGCTTTCAAAGGTCTCACGAAACATGGTCGAATCATAGGTGAGGTTCATAATCATTAATCCTTTCTATAAAAGAATACTTATTTATATCTTCCCACAATAACGCTCGAGTTCTGACCGCCGAAGCCGAAGGCGTTGCTCATAGCGTAGTCGATTTCTACCTCTTTTGCCGTGTTGGGCACAAGGTCGATGCCGGCACATTCGGGGTCGATCTCATGCAGGTTGATCGTCGGAGGAACAACGCCGGTTTCAATCGCCTTAACGCAGGCTATCGTTTCGGTTATTCCGCCTGCGCCCATCATGTGACCCGTTGCGCCCTTGGTAGAGCTGACGCAGGGGAGAGAGTCGCCGAAAACCTCTCTTATGGCGGCTGTTTCCACCAGATCGCCCTTGCTTGTGGCGGTTCCGTGGGCGTTTACGTAGCCGATATCCCCGGGCTTAAGCCCTGCCTCGGCAAGAGCCTGCCTTATGCAGGCAACGGCGCCTCTGCCATCGGGGTGGGGTGCTGTAACGTGGTGAGCGTCGCAGGTGTTGCCGCAGCCCATCACAACGCCGAGTATTTTCGCGCCTCTTGCAATAGCATGCTCCTCGGTCTCAAGCACCAGAGCTCCGCCGCCCTCGCCTATAACAAAGCCGTCGCGGCTTATGTCAAACGGCCGGCTTGCGGCAGATGGATCGTCGTTTCTTCTTGAAAGAGCCTTGGCGTTGGCAAGCGATTGGATAACCAGCGGACAAAGCGCGCTTTCGGCTCCCACAGCCAGCATAACGTCCGCCTTGCCTGCCTGCATATACATGCACGCAATGTTAACGGCGTCGCCGCCCGACGAGCACGCGGTGCTCACGGTAAAGCACGGTCCCTGAATATTGTAGTCAATGGCAATGTTTGCAGCGGCTATGTTGCCCAGTATTTTGGGGATAAACCGCGGTCCTACCTTTTTGCCCGATGCTGTAAGAGCATCCTGGGTAAACGCCGTGGCGGTAACGCCTGCCATGGCGGTGCCCATCACTATGCCGGTGCGCTCGGGCTCAATTTCAATCGCGCTCTGCTTTACAGCCTCTTCGGCGGCAACATAGGCATACTGCATAAAGGGGTCGGTCTTGCGCGCCAGATCCTTGGAAAGACGCTCCGCCGCGTTAAAGTCCTTTATTTCTCCTGCAAACCGAACGGGGAGCTCGGACGCGTCAAAGCTTTTAATGGTGTCAATGCCCGATTTTCCGGCGATTATATTAGCCCAGTAGTCCTCAACGCCGACGCCCACGGGGGTGACTGCGCCCATGCCTGTGATAACTATTCTTTTCATAACCTGATAACTCCAATTCGCTTAATTACTGATGTTGAAATTCGATATACTCACTCTATTATAGCAGATTTTTTTTATTTTTCAAGTTTTTGACACAACAGGACAAAACATAAAAAACGGACCACCCGATTTTATCAGGTGATCCGTTTTATGTTACTCCTCGTCATAATCATCGTCGTCATCATCGTCTTCATCATCTTCTGATTCTTCCTCTTGTTCTTCGGAGCCTTCTTTTACCTTTTTGGGCAGCATCAAGCCTGTCACAACCAGAGCTACGCCGCAGATTATTGAAGCCCATGAGTTCCACAAGCCGACCAGACCGCAAATAAAGGGGCAAAGTATTCCGACAACGTAGCGGTTCTTCATAAAGAATATGAACAGCGGAACCAAGCCGCCTATGCACGCTCCCGCCAGGAATTGTCCAAGTACAAACCCTGTCATATATGATTGTAATAACATGTTATACCTCCGTTATATTTCGTTCTTCCGTTCTTATCACGTTTCCCTTGCTGTCGTAATACTTCACGGTTGCTTTTGCAGCTCCTGTGTTATCCGAAGAGACAGTCCTGAAAAACTTATACCAAACAAGAAACCCTATACCCGCAAACAACGCACCCGAGCCCATGAATATGGCAGGCAGCAGAAAGTTGGCAAAGCCCGCGCCGTTATCCTTCTGACAAATTAAGCTTTTCCGGTTGTTCTTCCGCCTCCGATTTCTTGCTTTGGTGATGGCAATTCTCACATTTGGAGCTGACATGGAAATGGGGGATGATTTCCGACATGTGTTTTTCTCCCGAAAAGTATAGATTGTGTTTTGACTTGCCGCTGAGTAGTCTTTCATCAATCGTTTCCTAATCTTGAGCAGTGTTCGACCTTCGTCAGGGATACATACGGTCGTATAATCTATATCCGTCAAGATCAACCGTTTTTTTGCGTTCTTTTCCTACAAGCGGGTCCCACCAATCCGGATGGGATATCCAAACACTATTCTTGATGGGGGTGATTGTTTTCTTCTTTGTATTAAGAACGAAACCATAGTTTTTCCTGAATTCCGGTTCGGGCGCTTTTACGAGTTCAGTGATGGGAAATCCTTTGGCTTCGCTTCCGAATTTGCTGACGATATCCATAGTTTCTTCTTCCGTGCAACAGATAAACCAGTTGTACTCGTCTTTTCCTAACCATTTATATACTCTCATTTCAGCGGGATTTCTCTTATAAAGTTCCTTGTAGAATGTGCTGTGTCTTGCTCGAAAATCAACTTTTCGGAGCGGTCGCGCAGGGCTCAAAGAGATCGTTCCTTTCATTAGTCTGTATCCATTATAAAACAGGGAGAAACCAAAGTCAATACGCCTAAATCTTTTGTACACCTGAATAGAAAAAAAGTAGAAGAAAAGAGGGAAAGGATAACTCCCTTCCCTCAAAAACTCAGTATTTATGCGGCTTTTGGATTAGCCGAAATATCTCTTCAAAAGTCCCTTGAAGCCAGCGCCGTGTCTTGCCTCGTCCTTTGCCATCTCGTGGACGGTGTCGTGGATCGCGTCAAGGTTTGCAGCCTTTGCGCGTTTTGCCAGGTCAAACTTGCCCTCGCATGCGCCTGCCTCGGCGTCTGCGCGCATCTTAAGGTTCTTTTCGGTGCTGTCGGTCAAAACCTCGCCCAAAAGCTCTGCGAATCTTGAAGCATGGTCGGCTTCCTCAAAGGCATATCTCTTGAACGCCTCGGCGATCTCGGGATAACCCTCTCTGTCGGCTACTCTTGCCATTGCAAGATACATGCCTACCTCGCTGCACTCGCCCTCAAAGTTGGCTCTCAGATCCTTGATGATGTCCTCGCTGACGCCCTCTGCCTTGCCTTCACCCAGCTTGTGAACGGTGGCATACTCCGCTTCAACATCCATAGGCTTGAACTTGGAGGCAGGCTGCTTGCAAACGGGACATTTCTCGGGGGGCTGATCCCCTTCATGTACATAACCGCAAACTGTGCATACCCATTTCATAATGCATTTCTCCTTTATTGTAAAATTCATAATAATATATAAACTATTTATATATTTACTTAATAATATCATACAAAATGCTTTATATAATTACATAAAGGAATTATGTTTTGTTTTCACACTATAATCTTTTACTGAATACTATGTGGTGAAAACAGGAGGGATATAATGCCTAAAATCTATTTAAGCCCGTCGGTTCAGGAATACAACCGCTACATCGACGGCGGCAGCGAGGAATACTACATGTATCTTATTGCCGACGCCATGGAGCCGTACCTCACCGCAAACAACATCGACTTTGACCGCAATCAGCCGCAGATGACTCTTGCCGAGGTGATTGCCGACTCAAACTCGCAGCCCTACGACCTGCACCTCGCCGTTCACAGCAACGCCTCGCCCGATTCCTCGGCGGGGCAAAACACAGGCGCCGAGATATATTATTATCCGACAAGCCAAAAAGGAAAACGCCTTGCCGAAATCATCGCAGGCAACTACCGGGGTGTTTACCGTGAGCCGGGCAACGTAAGAACGATACCGTCTGCGTCGCTTGCCGAGCTTAAGCGCACCAAGGCGCCAGCCGTGCTCATAGAGGTGGGCTATCACGACAACAGGCAGGAGGCGGAGTGGATACGCAGCAATATCGACAACATAGCCCGAAGCCTTGCAAAATCGGTAACGGAATATTTTAATCGGGAATTTGTTGACCCGTGAGGATTTTTATAATATAATAGTGTAAAGAATATGAACGGGAGTGTTACAACATGACGGAAGAGCTAAAAAACCGCGTGGAAAAAACCATGCACAACCTAAAAAGAAACAACATGCAGCCGTATTACTGCGACACTAAGGAGCAGGCGTGCGAGCTTGTTAAGACCCTTATAAAAAAAGGCGACACCATTTCAAGCGGCGGCTCGGTCACGCTTAAGCAGACGGGTGTTTATGACATAATCACAAGCGCCGACTACAACTATCTTGACCGCAGCCGCGAGGGCATAACGCGCGAGGAGGTAGAGGAGGTTTACCGCAAGACCTTCTGTGCCGACGCTTTCTTTACAAGCGCAAACGCCGTTACCGAAAACGGCGAGCTTTACAACGTTGACGGCAACTCAAACCGTGTGGCTGCCATTCTTTACGGTCCCAAAAGCGTTGTTACGGTTTGCGGAATAAACAAGCTTGTCAAAAACCTTGACGAGGCTGTTAAACGTGTAAAAACCAAGGCGGCGCCGCCCAACACGGTTCGTCTGGGCATAGAAACTCCCTGCGCAAAAACCGGCGAGTGCATTTCGCTGAAAAAGGACGACCCCGAGATGTGCGACGGCTGCCGCGGTGAGGGCAGAATATGCTGCAACTATGTTGTATGCGCTCAGCAGCGCCATATCAACCGCATCAAGGTAATAATCATCGGCGAAGAATACGGATATTAAGCGACAAACGGCAAAGCGGCCGTGAACCTCAGGGATTCACGGCCGACAGTCGGTTTATTCAGCCGACGGCTTATCGTTTTTATTCTGCCCGGTCTTGCCGTCCTTGCAGTCGCTGCAGTTCTGAGTGCCCTTGTTGTTTGTCTGTTTGCTTTTGCTCATGCTAACACCTCCCATGTGCTTAAACTGTAGTTATTATTATCACATTTTTTGGAAATATACATATGGACGTTTTTTTGCAGCGCATGAAATCGCTTTTAGGTGACGAATACGGCGATTTTCTGCACTATTACGAATCCGAAAACTATCGCGGGCTGCGGGTCAATACCCTCAAATGCTCCGCGGACAGGCTTCAAAGCCTTTTGCCCTTTAAGCTTACACCCACGCCGTTTTGCCCCGACGGGTTTTATCTTCCCGGCGACGTTGCTTCTCCGGGAAACCACCCTCTGCATCATGCCGGAGCCTTCTATATTCAGGAGCCGTCCGCGACCTCTGCCGTTGAAATGCTCTCGGTGGAGCCGGGCGATCTCGTGCTTGACCTGTGTGCAGCTCCCGGCGGAAAAAGCACACAGATCGGCGCCAAGCTGTGCGGAAAGGGTCTGTTGTGGAGCAATGAAATAGTCAGAAGCAGAGCTAATATTCTTTTATCGAATATTGAACGCATGGGTATTTCAAACGCGGTCGTGTCAAGCTGTCATCCCGACCTGCTTTGCAGCCGTTTGGAGGGTCGCTTTGACAGGGTGCTTGTTGACGCGCCTTGCAGCGGCGAGGGCATGTTCCGCAAGAATTCCGCCGCTCAGACCGAGTGGAGCCCCGAACACGTAAAAAGCTGCGCCGATCGCCAGCTGCTCATACTAAACAGCGCAAAAAAAGCCTTAAAGCCCGGCGGAGTTATGGTGTATTCAACCTGCACCTTTTCACGCGAAGAAAACGAGGAGGTCATCACCCGTTTTCTCGGGCAGAATCCCGATTTTTCGCTCGAGGACGCCGGCGTAGGCTTCGGACGCCCTGCCATGGAGCACGCGCGCAGGATATTCCCGATGGACGGCGGCGAGGGTCATTTTG